>NZ_CP109450.1:6450000-6750000 GCF_041438865.1 Streptomyces sp. NBC_01471 | reverse complement strand
AGGTGATCGCCCGGCTGCGCGAGCTGCACGCCGCGTACCGCGAGGAGTACCGGGCGTACTACGAGCGGCACGCGACACCCGGCTCGCCCGCGATGCGCGGCGCCGATCCGGCGATCGTGCTGGTGCCCGGAGTGGGGATGTTCTCCTTCGGCAAGGACAAGCAGACGGCGCGTGTGGCCGGGGAGTTCTACCTCAACGCGGTCCAGGTGATGCGCGGGGCCGAGGCCGTGTCCACGTACGCGCCCATCGACGAGGCGGAGAAGTTCCGTATCGAGTACTGGGAGCTGGAGGAGGCCAAGCTCCGCCGGATGCCGAAGCCGAAGCCTCTCGCCACCCGGGTCGCGCTGGTGACCGGCGCCGGTTCGGGGATCGGCCGGGCCATCGCGCGGCGGCTGGCCGCCGAAGGGGCCTGTGTGGTCGTCGCCGACCGGGACGGCGCGGGCGCCGCACGGGTCGCCGACGAGCTGGGCGGCCCCGACCGCGCCGTCGCGGTGACCGTCGACGTCACGTCGGAGGCACAGATCACCGCGGCCTTCGCCGAGGCGGTACTGGCCTTCGGGGGCGTCGACCTGGTCGTCAACAACGCCGGGATCTCGCTGTCCAGGCCGCTCCTGGAGACCACCGCCGAGGACTGGGACCGCCAGCACTCGATCATGGCGCGCGGCTCGTTCCTGGTGTCCCGCGAGGCCGCCCGGACGATGACCGCACAGGGGCTCGGCGGCGACATCGTCTACGTCGTGTCCAAGAACGCGGTGTTCGCCGGCCCCCGCAACATCGCGTACTCCGCGGCCAAGGCCGACCAGGCGCACCAGGTGCGGCTGCTCGCGGCCGAGCTGGGCGAGCACTCGATCCGGGTCAACGGGGTCAACCCGGACGGTGTGGTACGCGGTTCGGGAATCTTCGCGGGCGGCTGGGGCGCCGAACGGGCGGCGGTGTACGGGGTCGAGGAGGAGAAGCTCGGTGAGTTCTACGCCCAGCGGACCCTGCTCAAGCGGGAAGTGCTGCCGGAGCACGTCGCGAACGCGGTCTACGCGCTGACCGGCGGGGATCTGTCGCACACCACCGGGCTGCTGGTGCCGGTCGACGCGGGCGTCGCCGCCGCGTTCCTGCGGTGACCGTCTTCGCCGCGGCCGACCTGGGGGCGACCAGCGGCCGGGTGATGGCCGGCCGGGTGGAGACCGGGGGCGGCGCCGGCCGGCTGGACCTCACCGAGCTGCACCGGTTCCCCAACGTGCCGGTACGGCTGCCGGGCGGGCTGCACTGGGATCTGCCGTCGCTCCACCGGGGGGTGCTCGACGGGCTGCGGGAGGCGGCCCGCCGGGGCGGCGTCGCCTCGGTGGGCATCGACAGCTGGGCGGTCGACTACGGGCTGCTCGACGCCGACGGGGCGCTGCTCGGGCTCCCCCACCACTACCGCGATCCGCGCACCGCGGACGTGGCCGAACAGGTCAGACGGGACGTGGGCGCCCGGGAGCTGTACCGGGCGTGCGGGCTCCAGCACCTGCCGTTCAACACGCTGTACCAGCTGGCGGCCGAGCGGGGCGGCGCGCGGCTGGCGGCGGCGCGCCGGCTGCTGCTGATTCCCGATCTGCTGACGTACTGGCTGACCGGATCGGTCGGCGCCGAGCTCACCAACGCCTCGACCACCGGGCTGCTGGAGGCCGGGACCGGCGTCTGGTCGCGGGAGCTCACATCCCGGCTCTCCATCGACCCGGCGCTGCTGCCCCCGCTGCGCGCCCCCGGGGACCCGGCCGGAGTACTGCTCCCGCAGGTGGCCGACTCGACCGGGCTGCGGGCGGACACCGCTGTCACCACCGTGGCCTCGCACGACACGGCTTCCGCGGTCGCCGCCGTGCCGGCGGACGGGCCCGGGTTCGCCTATGTCTCGGCGGGCACCTGGTCACTGGCCGGGCTTGAGCTGGCCGCCCCGGTCCTCACCGAGCGGGCGCGGGCGGCCAATTTCACCAATGAGCGCGGGGTGGACGGCACCTTCCGTTTCCTGCGCAACATCATGGGGCTGTGGCTCCTCGAGGAGTCCCTGCGCACCTGGGAGCGGGCGGGGCAGCCGGCCGGGCTGGGCCGACTGCTGGACGAGGCGGCCGGTGCGCGGCCCTTCGTTTCGCTGATCGACCCGGACGACCCGGTCTTCGTCTCCCCCGGTGACATGCCGTCCAGGATCGCCGCGTTCTGCGCACGGACGGGTCAGCCGCGTCCGGCGGGCCGGGGCGCGGTGGTGCGCTGCATCCTGGAGAGCCTGGCACTGGCCCACCGCAGGGTGCTGCGGCGGGCCAGTGCCCTGGCCGACCGGGAGATCACCCGGATCCATCTGGTGGGCGGCGGGTCGCGCAACGCCCTGCTGTGCCAGTTCACGGCCGATGCCACGGGTCTTCCGGTGATCGCCGGGCCCGCGGAGGCGGCGGCCCTCGGCAATGTGCTGGTGCAGGCGAGAGCACACGGACTGGTCGGAGGGCTGTCGGAGATGCGGGCGCTGATCGCCGCTACGCAGCCGTCGCGCAGATACGAACCGGGCCCGGACGGCAGTGCGTGGGCGGCGGCGGAGGCGCGGCTCACCGGGGCTCCGGCGGGTCCCGGGGATCCGGCCGGTCCTGGCGGGGCGCGGTGGACCTGAGCTGCGCCGTGGGCCGGACGGCCCCGGCCGGCTGCCGGGCCGCCGGGGTCAGATGCCGTGCTTCTTGAGGATCTCCTCGATGTCGGAGAAGTCCTCGGTGGGTGCACCGGTCCTGGAGGCGGCTGTCTTGGGTGCGGCTGTCCCGGCCTGTGGTGCGGGCCGCGCGGCGGTCTGCGGCTGCGCTCCGGTACGGCCCGGCAGCGACGGGGCGGGGGCCGCGGGGGCCACCGCGCCGGGCTCGGCCGCCCGGGCAGCCGCCTTCCGCTGCTTGCGGGTGCCGCCGGAGCGGCGCTCGACAGCCCTGGTGGTGACGAACAGCAGCCAGGCGACGGCAAGCATCCCGAAGCCGAGCCAGACCGACGGCTTGAACACGATGTCGGCCACCCAGCCGACGACGCCCGTCAGCACCAGCCCCACCGGAACCAGCGAGTACGCGAAAATGCGGGTCGCCGACAGGAATCGCTTGCGGTACGCCGTGATCGCGGCGATGCCCAGCCCTGCCGCGGACACCGCGGAACAGACGGTCTCGGCAATCATCCGGTCTCCTCCAGCCATGGGTTCGCTTCCCTCCATCCTGCACCGGAGTGGGGTGCGGAGGCCACGCCCCGGTCCGACCTCAGGGACATATCCGGGGCCGATCCTCCTCAGGTCCCGGTTGGGCCGCACCGCGTACGGCTGGAAGACTGGCGCCATGAGTGACTCCCCCGCCTCCCCCCGCGTCGTCCTGGACGTCTGGTGCGAGCTCCAGTGCCCCGACTGCCACAGCGCCCTGGACGACGTCCGCGCGCTGCGCGCCCGCTACGGCGACCGTCTCGACCTGCGGCTGCGCCACTTCCCCCTGGAGAAGCACAAGCACGCCTACGCGGCGGCCCAGGCGGCTGAGGAGGCCTTCGAGCAGGGGCAGGGCTGGCCGTACACGGAGGCCGTGCTCGCCCGCACCGGGGAGCTGGCCTCCCGGGGCGAGCCGGTGCTGCTGGAGGCCGCCGGGGAACTCGGCCTGGACACGGACGAGTTCGACACCGTACTGATCGACGGCCGCCACATGCTGACCGTCGACGCGGACCAGGCCGAGGGCAAGGCCATCGGCGTGACCGGCACCCCCACCTATGTCATCGGCGGCGAACTGCTGGACGGCGGCAGGAGCCAGGACGGTCTGCGCGAGCGGATCGAGGAGATCGCCGACCGGCTGCTCGCCGCCGAAGGCTGAGGCCCCCGGCCGGGCGCCCCCTGAGAGCCTCAGAGCAGCCGCTTCCCGCAGAAGCGATCGACCTCCCGGTAGCCGAGTGACGCGTAGAGCCGGACCGCCGGGGTGTTGGCCGCGACCACGTTCAGCTTGATCAGCCGCGCCCCGGCCGCCAGCGCCTCGCGCTCGGCGAGCAGCATCAGCGAACGGCCGTGGCCGCGGCCCCGGTGTTCCTCCACGACCTCGACGTCGTAGACGTAGGCGCCGCGGCGGCCGGGGTCCAGTTCGGTCTCGGAGACCCAGACGTACCCGACCACCTGCCCGTCCTCGACCAGGACGTCGATGGCGGCGCCGGGGGTCGCCAGGCCGTCGGGAAGGCTGTCGCGATGGTCGGCCTCGGACTTGGCGCGCGCCCGGGCCTCCGGCATGCCCCGGTCGATCCAGGTCTGCGCGTAACCCGCGACGGACTCGGCCTCCCAGGCCGGGAACTCTTCCTCGCGCATCCGGCGGCCCTCCACCCCGGAGGGCAGTTCCGGCGGCTGCCCGGGCAACTCCTTCAACAGGTGGCTGTTGTGCGGGGTGTAGCCGAGCGTGGCGCCCATCCGCAGCGCGGCCGTGGCATCGGCCGGTATGCCGACCTGGGCCCGGTCGCAGCCCCAGCCGCGCAGCACCTCCTCGGCGGCGAGCGCGGCCACGGTGCCCCGGCCGCGTCCCCGGTCGGGCTCGTCGATCCGCAGTCCCGCGATCACGCCGCAGGTGGGCCCGAACGCGGTGTCGGTACGGAGATCGACCGCGCCCACCGGGCGGCCGTTCACACAGACCTCGTAAGAGCGTGCCTTGGCGCCGTCGGCGCCCTGCTGAAGCGGCCCGGTCGGCCGCAGGGTGGTGGTCATCAGGGGAGTTGTACCCCTCCTGCGGCCCCGCGTCATCCGCGTTGCCGGGATGTGCGGCCGGGTCTGCGGCTCAGGGGTCCAGCCGCTCCGCCGCGCGCTCGTCCCAGATCCGCATGGCCTTGGCGGTCACCGGGCCCGGCGCGTCGGCCAGTTGGCGTCCGTCGACCCGGTGGACGGCCTGTACGTCACGGAGCGTCGACGTCAGGAAGATCTCCTCGGCCCGCTCCAGGACGTCGAGCGGCAGCTCGGTCTCCCGGGCGCCGGTCCACTCGACGGCCAGTGCCCGGGTGATGCCGGCCAGGCAGCCGGAGGAGAGCGGCGGGGTGTGCAGTTCACCGTCCACCACGACGAAGACGTTGGAGCCGGTGCCCTCGCAGAGGGCGCCCGTGGTATTGGCGAACAGTGCCTCGGTGGCGCCCTGTTCACGGGCCCGTGCGAGTGCCACGACGTTCTCCGCGTACGAGGTCGTCTTCAGCCCGGCCAGCGCGCTGCGTTCGTTGCGCGTCCACGGGACGGTGACCGCTGCGGTGGTGTCGGGGCGGCGCTTCGACTCGCCGAGTGCGACGACCAGGGTGGGGCCCGCGTCGCCGCGGTCGGAGCCGAGCGGAGAGAGCCCGCCGGTGTAGGTGATCCGCAGCCGGCCCAGCGGCGTCGGGTTGGCGTCGAGCACGGCCGCACAGGCGCGGCGCACCTCGTCGAGATCGGGATCGGGCAGGCCGAGTCCGCGGGCCGAGCGGGTCAGCCGGTCCAAGTGCCGGGTGAGCGCGAAGGCACGGCCCCCGGTCGCCTTGACCGTCTCGAAGACACCGTCGCCCACGGTCAGCCCGTGGTCGAGGACCGAGACCAGCGCGGAATCCGCTTCCCGCAGCCCGCCGTTGACCCAGATCTTCATGGAGTGGTCCTTCCTATTGTCTCGTTTGTCCCGGACGCTATCGCGAGCAGCCGGCCGGCCTTCAGTTCCGTCTCGTCCCACTCGCGCTCCGGGTCCGAGCCCCAGGTGATCCCGGCGCCGGTGCCGAAGCGCAGCACCGCGCCGGGGGCACCGGTGCGGTCGATCCAGAACGTCCGGATCCCGACGGCCAGCTCGGCCGTCCCGCGGTCGGCGTCGACCCAGCCGATGCCCCCGCAGTACGGGCCGCGCGGCGCGGTCTCCAGTGCGTCGATGATGCGCAGCGCGCTCGACTTGGGCGCCCCGGTCACCGAGCCCGGCGGGAAGGTGCCGTCGAGGAGGCGGCTCCAGCCGGTCTCCCCGGCCAGTTCCCCGCGCACCGTGGAGACGAGATGAACGAGGCCGGGATGCTGCTCGACCGCGCAGAGCCGCGGCACGCCGACCGAGCCGGTGGCGCAGACCCGGCCGAGATCGTTGCGGACGAGGTCCACGATCATCACGTTCTCCGCGTGGTCCTTCTCCAGGAGGTCGGCGGCGGTCCGTCCCGTCCCCTTGATCGGGCCGGACTCGACGGTCCGTCCCGAGCGGCGCAGATAGAGCTCGGGGGACGCGGTGGCGATCTCCACCCCGTGCGCGGGCAGCCGGATCGTCCCGGCGTACGGCGCCGGGTTGCCCCGGGCCAGCAGGGCGGTCAGGGCATCGATGTCGGCGCCGGCGGGATCGGGCAGCGGCGCGGTGAGCACCCGGCAGAGATTGGCCTGGTACACCTCGCCCGCCGCGATCTCCGCACGGATGTGACGGACCCCCGCCGTGTACGCGTCGTGGTCGAGCGAGGACGTCCAGTCACCGGCCGCGGGCCCCTGCCACCGGCCCGGGACGGCCGCGGGCCCCGGCTCCGTACGTACGTCTCCGAAGCGGGCGCAGACGAGGCCGCCCTCGAAGTTCGCGGCGACCGCCCAGAAGCCGGTGGAGTCCAGGGCGGCCGGGTCGCTGGTGACATCGCGCAGGTCACAGGCGACGCGACCGCCGAA
Source organism: Streptomyces sp. NBC_01471 (assembly GCF_041438865.1). Classification (NCBI taxonomy): domain Bacteria; kingdom Bacillati; phylum Actinomycetota; class Actinomycetes; order Kitasatosporales; family Streptomycetaceae; genus Streptomyces; species Streptomyces sp. NBC_01471. The sequence continues at coordinate 6,743,375 of NZ_CP109450.1, read as the reverse complement.
ACGGGCAAGAGCGGGGAGGTGGTGCACACCGGCGAGTCTAGGACGGGCCACCGGAAAGCCGCTCCGGCGCTAACGCACCGCAGCACGCTGCGGAAACGCGTTTTTGTGCTGGACCGGGAATCCGCTAGAGTTCAACATGTCGCCGGGGCGCGCAAGCGCCACGGGAATGACAAGCGGACGTAGCTCAGTTGGTAGAGCGCAACCTTGCCAAGGTTGAGGTCGCCAGTTCGAACCTGGTCGTCCGCTCGCAGGACCGGGGGATCTTCCCGAACCCCCGTACTCCTGGTGGAGTGGCCGAGAGGCGAGGCAACGGCCTGCAAAGCCGTCTACACGGGTTCAAATCCCGTCTCCACCTCCAAGGACGATTAGCTCAGCGGGAGAGCGCTTCCCTGACACGGAAGAGGTCACTGGTTCAATCCCAGTATCGTCCACTGGATCCTTGCTTCGGCCGGGTTTCCGTCCCGCGCGATTAGCTCAGCGGGAGAGCGCTTCCCTGACACGGAAGAGGTCACTGGTTCAATCCCAGTATCGCGCACGCAGTAACGTCCTACCGCACCCGGGATCATCCGTGGTGCGAGCAGCATCAGCAGGCCCCGCGCGATTAGCTCAGCGGGAGAGCGCTTCCCTGACACGGAAGAGGTCACTGGTTCAATCCCAGTATCGCGCACCGGAACAGGAACCCCCGGCCGTCTCCACGGCCGGGGGTTCCTCTGTTGTGCCCGGCTCCTGTCCCCCGTGGTCAGGAGGAGAAGAGCATGTGGCCGAAGCCCCTGTTGTGGTGGCCGTGGTGGCCGCCCTGATGACCGCCGTAGTGACCGCCGCCGTGCTGCTGCGGGGCGCCCCAGACCGGCGCCTGCGGCGGGGCCGGATAGGCCTGCTGCGGCGGCGGCTGCTGGCCCCACTGGGATTCAAGACGGGTCAGCGATTCCAGCTCCCCGTAGTCGAGGAATATCCCCCGGCAGCCGCTGCACTGCTCGATCTGGACGCCATTGCGGTTGTACGTGTGCATCGGGGCATGGCACTTGGGACACTGCATCGGTTCAACTCCTCGCCGTTCGGATCAGGACGGCTCACCCTACGATGCCGCTCCGTGTGCCAACTCCGCCGGGACACCCGCGATTCGGGCACACGAATCGAGCATCATCCGCTCGGCCCCGTCGAGCGGTCTGTTCGCGACGGCCGACTTGGCCAGCGCGAGTGCGGCGGCCTGAACGGTCAGCGCCCTTGCGGGGACGTCCAGTTCGGGCCAGGGGTCGCCCGCCCGGCACACGGCCGGGCCGCCCGCCGTCCGGTACGCGGCGAGGAAGCGGGCCCAGACGTCGGGCGCCAGCAGCCCGGCCGCGTACCAGGCCGCGGGGCGGGCCAGGTCCCATGCGGGGTCTCCCCGGCCGAGGTCGTCCACGTCGATCAACTGCCAGGGCCCGCCGTCCGCGGGGTGCCGGACGAGCTGCCCGAGGTGCAGATCACCGTGGCAGAGGAAGGAGCCCCGTGGTGCGGGCGCCTCGTCGCGGGCCCAGCCGGGCAGGCTGTGCCAGGCGCCGAGTACGGGCTCCGCCACCGGCCCGGGGCCGGCCCGCCGCATCCGGGCGAGGGCGCGGGCCGCCTTGGCCGGGCCCCGCATCGGGGGCAGCGGACCGGGCAGAGCGGCGGGCGGGACCGAGTGCAGCCGGGCGAGCAGGGTGGCCGCCTCCTCCCAGGGCGCCGCGTCGGGGGCCTCCGGGTCGACGGGGGCACCGCGGGGCCACACGGTGACAGTTCCGGCCGCCCCGCCGGCCGGTCCGGTGAGCGGTGGCAGCAGGATGCCGGCCAGGAGGGGGTGCGCGGCGACCGCCACCCGCACCGCGAGGGCTGCCGGGTCCGTGTCGGCGGCGTGCGCCTTGGCCACGACGGTGCCGTGCCGGACGACGGCGCCGTCCGGGCGGTCGGTGAGGACGGTGGCGTCACGCCCGCAGTCGGGGCACGGTGCGTGCGGTGGGTGGGCGGCGCGTGCGGCTGCGGCTCCGAGCACACGTATCCGGGCGGATGCGCTCACGGTCTCCCCGTCGGTGGATCGGTCTGGACCGGAGCCTACGCGGTGCTCCCGGCCGGCCCCGGGTCCCGGACAGCGCGATGTCCGGCCAGCTCCCCAGCTGACCGGACAAACGCTGCCGTCCGCCGCACCCCCGTCCCCACGGGGTTGTTGGCCGGATGTCCCTGGCCCGGACCGCTCTCCCGGACCTGGGGCGCCGCTCAGCGCCCCAGCATCACGCCCACGGACGACGCCTGTGTGACCACTGCCTGCCAGCCTCCGAAGACGAACATCAGCAGTGCGGCGAGGGGAAGGACCATGGCGGTCGCCACCAGCGGGTGGCGGGTCCCGGAGCCGCGGACGCCGAGCGCTGTGTACGCCCTGCGCCCCTGCGTGCGGAGCATCGTCCGCGCTGCGGTCTCGGCCATGGCCCCCGCCCCTCTCCTGTCGGTTCGGCAAGCGGCGAGTACCGACCTCGGGGGACGAGTGCTGCACCCGCCGCTTTGACCTCAAATCTAGGGGCGGGACGGGGCCCGGTCGTCATGCCCGCGTACCGAATACCGGGCCTCCAGGAGGATGAGCCTCCGCGTACCGGTCTACTCCCCTGGGTGGAGATCCCGGCCGTATGCCTGCGGGTCTTCCCCGAGGGAGAGCCGTCCCGGACCCCCTGCGTACCGGCCGCCCCCCCCACCCCCCCCACCGTCCGGCGCCCCGGGCAGCCGGACCGGTGAGGGCGGTCCACCAGGGCCTCCGGAGTGCCCGCGCGGGTGACTTCACTCACTTCCCCGGCCTCTCCGTACGGTGCCTCCGCCACCGGTGACCCGCCCCCGGCGGTCCCTGCGGCCCGGGTACGGACGGTGTCCCGTGTACCCGTGCCCCGTACCTGCCGACCGCCCTGAAGGGGCCCAATATCCTTCCTGTGAAGGACCTTTGAGATGCGGCGCGGACCAAGGCCCCCAGAAGGGCGCCGAGCTGACCGGGCTTCACCACGGCGGGCCGGGCCGGGCAATCGGTACGAGCGAGAGGGCGCGGCCTATGAGCACACCGGGCCGCGGGTACGTAAGCTGTGCCTCGTCAGACGGACCGGGCAGCGGGGATGGACATGACGATGATGCGGCTCCGGCGCGAGGATCCGCGTGTCGTCGGCTCGTTCAGGCTTCACCGGCGGCTGGGTGCGGGCGGCATGGGTGTCGTCTACCTCGGCTCCGACCGGCGCGGGCAGCGGGTGGCGCTCAAGGTGATCCGGCCGGATCTGGCCGAGGACCAGGAGTTCCGGTCGCGGTTCGCCCGTGAGGTGTCGGCGGCGCGGCGGATCAGGGGCGGGTGCACGGCACGGCTCGTCGCCGCCGACCTGGAGGCCGACCGCCCGTGGTTCGCGACGCAGTACGTTCCCGGTCCTTCGCTGCACGACAAGGTGGCCGACGAAGGGCCGCTGTCGGCGGCCGAGGTGGCCTCCATCGGGGCCGCGCTCTCCGAGGGCCTGGTGGCGGTCCACGAGGCCGGGGTGGTGCACCGCGACCTGAAGCCGTCGAACATCCTGCTCTCGCCGAAGGGCCCCCGGATCATCGACTTCGGAATCGCCTGGGCGACGGGAGCGAGCACCCTCACCCACGTCGGTACGGCGGTCGGGTCACCGGGCTTCCTGGCGCCCGAGCAGGTGCGCGGTGCCACAGTCACCCCGGCGACGGACGTCTTCGCGCTGGGCGCCACGCTCGCGTACGCCGCGACGGCCGACTCTCCTTTCGGGCACGGCAGTTCCGAGGTGATGCTCTACCGCGTGGTGCACGAGGAACCGCATCTGTACGACGTGCACGACGCCCTCGCGCCGCTGGTGCGGGCCTGCCTCGCCAAGGACCCCGAGGACCGTCCCTCCACTCTTCAACTGTCCATGCGGCTCAAGGAGATCGCCGCGCGGGAGGCCCAGGGGATCTCCGAGGGCCGCACCCCCGCACAGCGCCGCGCGCAGGAGGCGGACCGGCCGACCGGGCGGATCTCCGCGCCGCCGACCGAGCAGCACGCCCCGCCGCGTCGCGCGGAGGGGGCGCAGACACCCCGGCCGCAGGCGCCGCGCCCGTCGGCTCCGCAGGGTGGCGCCCGGCCGGGGCCGCCGCGCAACACCACGCGCTCGGGAGGCCGTACGAACAGCCGCCCCGGGGCCAGGTCGGGTACCGGACGTCGGACCTCGGCCGGCCGCAGGCCCGGACCGAGCCCGCGGATGATGCGGCAGCGTCTGATCGTCTTCGTCGTGGTGACGCTGATCGTCCTGCTCGGGATCGCCGCCGCGCAGCAGTTCTGAGCGCGGCCGGCCTCACCGGCGCCCCGCGGGCGGTGGGGCCGGGCAGCGGCTCCCGTCAGCTTTGCGGGCGGCCCGTCGCCACCGCGTAGAAGGCGACGGCGGCCGCCGCTCCCACGTTCAGCGAGTCGACGCCGTGCGCCATCGGGATGCGCACCCACTCGTCGGCGGCGACGAGCGCCTGCGTCGTCAGTCCCTCGCCCTCGGCGCCGAGCATCAGCGCGACGCGGTCGATGCGGTGCGGTGCGGCCTCGTCGATGTCCGACGCCTTCGCGTCGGGGGTGAGGGCGAGCAGCTTGAAGCCCGCTTCCCGTACGGTCTCCAGGCCCCTGGGCCAGGATTCGAGACGGGCGTAGGGCACGGCGAACACCGCGCCCATGGAGACCTTGACGGAGCGCCGGTAGAGCGGGTCGGCGCAGTCCGGAGAGAGCAGCACCGCGTCCATGCCGAGCGCCGCGGCGCTGCGGAAGATCGCGCCGATGTTGGTGTGGTCGTTGACCGACTCCATGACCACGATCTTGCGGGTCCTGCCCAGCAGTTCGTCGGAGGTCGGCAGCGGCTTGCGCTGCATGGAGGCGAGGGCGCCACGGTGCACGTGGTAGCCGGTGACCTGCTCGGCGAGCTCGGGGCTGACCGCGTACACCGGGGCCGGGACCTCGTCGATGACGTCGCGCATGACGTCGACCCACTTGGCCGACAGGAGCATCGACCGCATCTCGTACCCGGCGAGCCTGGCCCGGCGGATGACCTTCTCACCCTCGGCGATGAAGAGGCCCTCGACGGGTTCGCGCTTGCGCCGGAGCTCGACATCGGTCAGGCCCGTGTAGTCACGCAGACGCGGGTCGTCGGGGTCATCGACGGTGATGAGATCAGCCACAGGGTGATACTGCCTTGTCCTGGATGGGGTGCCAACGGCTGGGCACGGAATCGGTCATGGGCGGTCGAAGGGCGGTCCGACCCGCACGACGGGGCCGATGACGATGACGGCGGGCGGGCGTACCCCCTCGGACCTGGCCTTCTCCCCCACCGTCGCGAGCGTCGCGTCGACCCGGCGCTGGGTGGCCGTGGTGCCCTCCTGGACGAGCGCCACCGGAGTGTCGGGGCTCTTTCCGTGCGCGATCAGGGCCTCGGCGATGGCGCCGATCTTGTCGACACCCATCAGTACGACGAGGGTGCCGCGCAGTGCGGCGAGGGCGGCCCAGTCGACCAGGGAGCGCTCGTCGTCAGGGGCGACATGGCCGCTGACCACGGTGAATTCATGGGCGACACCGCGGTGGGTGACCGGGATCCCGGCTGCTCCCGGGACGCTGATGGAGCTGGAGATGCCGGGCACCACCGTGCACGCGATGCCGGCGGCGGCGAGGGCCTCGGCCTCCTCCATGCCCCGGCCGAAGACGAACGGGTCGCCGCCCTTGAGCCGTACGACGGCCTTTCCTGCCCTGGCGTGCTCGATGAGCGCGTTGTTGATGGCCTCCTGCGCCATGAACCGGCCGTACGGGATCTTCGCGGCGTCGATGACCTCGACGTGCGGGGGCAGCTCGTCGAGCAGGTCGCGCGGGCCGAGCCGGTCGGCGATGACGACGTCCGCCTCGGCCAGGAGGCGCCGGCCGCGCACCGTGATCAGGTCGGGGTCGCCGGGGCCGCCGCCGACCAGCGCGACGCCCGGGGCCTGGTCGCGGTGGCGCGGGGCGGCGAGCGTGCCGTCCCGCAGGCCCTCCACGACGGCGTCGCGCACGGCGGCCGACCGGCGCGGGTCGTGGCCGGTGAGGACCGCGACGGTCACGCCCTCGCTGCGGCCGGTGGCGGGCGTCCAGGCGGTGGCGGCCGTGGCGTCGTCGCTGCGGACGCACCAGATCCGGTGCCGCTCGGCCTCGGCGGACGCCGCCTCGTTGGCCGCCGTGTCGCCGGTCGCGATCAGCACGTACCAGGCTCCGGCCAGGTCGCCCTCCGCGTAGGCACGCCGTTCCCAGGTGATCTCGCCCGCCGACACCATCGCCTCGACCGAGGGGGTGGCCGACGTGGAGATGAGCAGGACGTCGGCGCCGGCCGCGATGAGCGCGGGGAGGCGGCGCTGTGCGACCTGCCCGCCGCCGATGACGACGACGCGTCGGCCGGAGAGACGGAGTCCTACGGGGTAGGCGGGGTGATCGGCGTGCTCGGCCATGGCGTGGCTGGCTCCTCGCGCGGGGAGTGGGGCTGCGTACACCGCTGCGGCGGCGAAGCGGCTGGTGGGAGAGGGGTCGGCTCCCCGGGACACTGTACGGTCCGGGGCGGTCCGGACGGGGGTGAGGGGCCGGGATCAGCGATCCCGGCCCCTCACCCGCGTTCGCGGCGGCTACTTCTCGGTGACACCCGCGGAGTCGAAGGTGGCCACTTCGTGCATCGCCCTGGCCGCGCTCTGGACGACGGGCAGCGCCAGCAGCGCGCCGGTCCCCTCACCGAGGCGGAGGTCGAGGTCGACCAGCGGGCGCAGGCCCAGCTTGTTGAGCGCGGCGACATGGCCGGGCTCCGCGCTGCGGTGGCCCGCGATGCACGCGGCCAGTGCCTCGGGGGCGATGGCACGGGCGACCAGTGCGGCCGCTCCGGCGCTCACGCCGTCCAGGATCACCGGCGTACGCAGCGAGGCGCCGCCGAGCAGGAATCCGGCCAGCGCGGCGTGTTCGAGCCCGCCGACTGCCGCGAGGACGCCGACCGGGTCGGCCGGGTCGGGCTGGTGGAGCTCAAGGCCGCGCCGGACGACGTCGACCTTGCGGGCGTGCATCTCGTCGTTGATGCCGGTGCCGCGGCCGGTGACCTCGCTGGGGTCCTGGCCGGTGTAGACGCAGATCAGCGCGGCGGAGACCGTGGTGTTCGCGATGCCCATCTCGCCGGTGAGCAGCACCTTGTTGCCCGCTGCCACCAGATCGCGGGCCGTCTCGATGCCGACCTCGATGGCGGAGAGCACTTCTTCGCGGGTGAGCGCGGGGCCCGTGGTGAAGTCACCGGTCCCGGCGCGGACCTTGCGCGGCAGCAGGCCCGGTGTGGCCGGGAGTTCGCCGGCGACACCGACGTCCACGACGCAGACCTCGGCGCCGACCTGGTTGGCGAAGGCGTTGCAGACGGCGCCGCCGCCGAGGAAGTTGGCCACCATCTGGCAGGTCACTTCCTGCGGCCACGCGGTGACGCCCTGGGCGTACACCCCGTGGTCCCCGGCGAAGATGGCGACGGCCGCGGGCTCCGGGATCGGCGGCGGGCACATCCGGGAAAGTCCGCTGAGCTGCGCGGAGATGATCTCCAGCATGCCCAGGGCTCCGGCGGGCTTGGTCATCCGCTTCTGGCGGTCCCACGCCTCACCGAGCGCCTTCGCGTCCAGCGGCCTGATGTTGGTGATGGTGTCCTGGAGCAGGTCGTGCGGTTCCTCGCCGGGCAGCGCGCGGCGGCCGTACGTCTCCTCGTGCACGACCCAGGAGAGCGGGCGGCGCTTGGACCAGCCCGCCTGCAGGAGCTCGGGCTCCTCGGGGAACTCGTCGACGTACCCCACACAGAGGTAGGCCACGACTTCGAGGTGTTCGGGCAGGCCGAGGGCGCGGACCATCTCGCGCTCGTCGAAGAAGCTGACCCAGCCGACGCCGAGGCCCTCGGCGCGGGCCGCGAGCCAGAGGTTCTCGACCGCGAGGGCCGAGGAGTACGGCGCCATCTGCGGCTGGGTGTGCCGGCCGAGGGTGTGCCGGCCGCCCCGGGTCGGGTCGGCGGTGACGACGATGTTGACCGGGGTGTCGAGGATCGCCTCGATCTTCAGTTCCTTGAACTGCTTGGCCCGGCCCTTGGGCAGGGACTTGGCGTACGCCTCACGCTGGCGCTGGGCCAGTTCGTGCATGGAACGGCGGGTCTCGGCGGAGCGGATGACCACGAAGTCCCAGGGCTGGGAGTGGCCGACGCTCGGCGCGGTGTGCGCGGCTTCGAGCACACGCAGCAGCACCTCGTGCGGGATGGGGTCGCTGCGGAATCCGTTGCGGATGTCGCGGCGCTCCCGCATGACCCGCAGGACTGCTTCACGCTCGGCGTCGTCGTACCCGGGGGCGGCGGGCGTGCGGGGCACCTGATCGGCCGGCCGCTGCTCGGCGGCGCCGACGGCTTCGTCACCCTCCACGGAGTGCTGCTCGGCGGACCGGTCGGTCGCCGTCGCCGGGGCCTCTGTGCCGGGGTGTTCCGCCTCGGGCTGTGCGTCGGCGGGCTGTGCGTCGGCGGGCTGCTCCGTGACGGGCTGTACGTCGGCGGGCGCCGCGTCGGGCTGTGCGTCCACAAGGGGTTCCGGGACGGGGTGACCCGGCAGGGGCGCCGATTCCGCTACGGCCTCCGCGTCGGCGGGCTGTTCCGGAACAGGTACTGCTCCGGCCTGCGCGTCGACGGGGAACGGCTGGGCTTCAGGGACCGGTACGGGGTCGGTGACCGCGGCCGGTTCAGCGGCTGCGGGGGCCGCATCGGCCTCGGGAGCGGCTGCGGTTCCGGCTCCTGCTGCCTCCGGGGACGCGGCTGCCGGCGCTGCGGCCTCCGAGGGCTCCGCTGTCGTTCCGGCGGGCGCTGTCGCGGCCGGGGCAACTCCGTTGGCGGGGTGGGCGACGGGCTCGTCGGTGACGGCTCCGGACGACGCCTCGGCCTGTCCTCGCACCTCGGCCGGCACGTCCGGCTCGGCCTGCGCCTGCGGTTCGGCCTGCGCCTGTGGTTCTGCCTGCGCCTGCGGTTCGGCCTCTGCGGGGTCCGTCTGCGGCTCGGCTGCGGGCAGCTGCTCCGCTGCTCCGCCGTGGCGGGGGGCGGGCACCGGGGCCACGGCCGGGGTGCGGGGAAGCTGCTCCCCGGCCTCTATGGGTACGGATTCGGCGGCGGGCAAGGGCGCCACCGCGCTCTCCGGCTCCGCGGCGTCCGTACCGGCTGCTTCCGCCTCCGCCTGCGCCTGCGCGGCAGCCGGCTCCGGCAGGGCCTGCGGAGCCGGATCGGCGGCGGGAGTGGCCGCGGCTTCCGGCGCCGGTTCCGGTGCGGGCTCCGCCACTGGTTCCGCCACCGGACCCGGTACGGGCTCCGCCGCAGGGCCGGGCGTCTGTTCCGCGGCCCGGTCGGCCACCGGGTCCACCGCTGCCGGGGCTTCCGCCTCCGGTGCGGGTGCCGGTACAGCGGACTCGGCCGGAACCGCCTCCGGCTGCGGTTCGGCTGCCTGCCCGGCGCCCGGTGCCGGTTCGGCCACCGGCTGCTCCGCCACGGCAGGGTCCGGTGCGGTCGTGACGGCGGCCGGTGTCGGGGCCAGGTGCGGCGCGGACGGCAGGGAACCCTCGACCGGGACGAAGCGGCCCATCGAGTCCTGCGCGGCGGCGGCCCGGACGGACTCGGCCGGGGCCTCCGGGAGCACCGGCGCCGGAGCGGCCTGGGCCTGCGCCGCGACCGGGCCGGGAGCGACCGTTTCTGCTCCCTCGGCCGGGGCCACGGGAAGTTCATGGGACGGCGGCTCGGGCTGGGGCGTCTGCGCGGCAGCGGCCGGGTCCTGTGCCACCGGCTCGGGCTGTGGCGACCAGGGGGCGGCCTGCGGCGGGATCTCCCCCAGCTGCGGTCCCGGCAGGACCTCGGCCTCGTCACGCGGGAAGTCGAGATACTCGGGCCCGAGCGTCTGCGGGCCACCGTCGGACACCGGAGCGGGCTGCGGCGGCGCCGTGGTCGGGCCGCGGTCGGCCAGCGACCGCACCACGCCACCGGTGGCGTCGGGCACGGGCGGGCCCATGTGCAGCGGCCTGCGCGGCGGCGGGGTCGGCTGGGCCGCGGCCTGGGCGCGCACGGCGCCCACGTCCACGGAACCCGAGTCGCGTCCACCGGTCTCGTGCGCACCCGGTTCGGGCAGCTGGGCGGCGGCCGCGGTCTGCGGGTGGAACTGCGGCTGGCCCTGCGGCTGCTGCGGCTCGCTCCACGCACCCTGCGCGCCGGGCATCAGCAGGAGGTCGTCGTCCTCAGGGGGATTCTCCGAGGGGTCGAGGAAGGTGTAGGCGCCGGGGGCGGGGAGGCCCTGCTGCTCCACCATGCCTGCGTTCCCCGGCTGTCCCTCGCCCGGGACCTGGCCGGTGTCGGTCATGCGTACCCCTTGCCCATCCATAGTGCTCCTTCAGCCCTTTACCGGGTCGCCCGTACTGAGACAACGAGCGGGCACGCCGTGCGGTGCGAAAGGCCTGCGGACACTCAGTATGGTCACGGCCGTTCGACGCCGTGCAGGGGTTCCTGCCACGGTCCGCTGTGGGCTGCGCCACGTTGCGCTTCCCCCCGGTGCCGCCGTACCACACCGGACCCAAAACGGTTCCTTTTTCCGGACATTGGCGAACGAAGCGCCGAACCTCCAGCTGCGGTACAACAGTCGGCCAGCCTACCCCGCGCCGTCCCGGAGCAGGGTCAGGGGCCACTTTCCGGACGGCGGCCGGACACCAGGAACACCACCGAGCGCTCACGCTCCGCCCACGAACGGGTGTCCAGGTCGACGGATTGCAGCAGCGCGCATTCCACCAGGTAACCCCCGTCCGCCAGAGCCGCCCCGAGTGCCTCGGCCTCGTCGCGGGTGGACGCGTGGGTGACGATGCGCCCGGGCCTGCGGTCGGCGCAGCCGGTGACAACTGCCACTCCCCCGCCGCCGATCCGGACCACGTCCGGCTCCGGCAGCCGTTCCAGTACCTGGGGGGCCTGCCCGTGGACGACCTGGAGCTGGACCCCGAAGCGGTGCGCGGCCGCGTCCGTACGGACACAGGCTTCGCGGTCGGCGTCGACGGCGATGACGGCGGCGCCGAACCGGGCCGCCTCGACGGCCAGCGCCCCGCTGCCCGAACCGATGTCCCAGACCAGATCGCCGGTGCGCGGGCCGAGCCTGGCCAGTTGGGCGGCGCGCAGCCCGGCGTGCTCGCCCTCGCTGAGACCTTCGCCGTACTCGGCGGACGGCAGCGCCCAGCCTCGGACCGCGGGGGCGTCCGCGGAACCGCCGCCGATGACGATCACGACGTTGGGGTCGCGCCAGGTGTGGTCGGCGGCCTTGTCGGAGGTGAGGACGGTGACCTGCTCGCGGGTGGTGCCCAGTTCCTCACAGATGACGAAGGTGCGGTGGACCCCTTCGAGGAGCAGGGCGAGCTCCGCGGGGCCGGCGCCCGGCGCGGTGAGGACGGCGACCTTGGGGTGCGCCCGGCAGACGTTGACCGCGCGCCGGAGTGTCCGCGGGTGGGCGACGACGACCTCGGCGTCGTCCCACGGCATACCGGCACGGGCGAAGGCCGCGGCGACGGAGGAGACGGCGGGGACGACCTCGACCTCCAGGCCGTACTCCGGTGCGCGCAGGGTGCGGACGACCCCGTGGAAGCCGGGGTCGCCGTCGGCGAGCACCACGGCGCTGCCGCGGTGTCCGGCGATCCGGCGGGCGGCGAGGCTCACGCTGCCGAGCCGGATCCGCTCCGCGGCCGGCGGCACTTCGGGGAGTGCGAGGTGGTGGGCGGCCCCGGCCACCAGTGTGGCCGCGGAGAGAGCGGACCTGGCGGCTGCGGTCAGGGGCGAGCCGTCCCAGCCGATCACCGTGACCCGGTCGGCCATCGTCGTCAGTCTCCTGGTGTTGTCGCGCGGCGGGGTGCGGGCGTTCTGCCGGTGTCCGGGCGGCTGTTCCGCCCGGGACATGTGCTGGTGGGGCAGGGACGAACGGGGGCTGCGGGGCGGAACGGCGAGCACCCGCGAGGTTACCCGCTGCGGCCGGTGGCCGACGAGCGGGTCAGTTCCAGTCGTTGAAGGTGCCGTACCCGTTGGCGTCGGCCAGCTGGTCGGCGACCCCTTCCAGGTCCTCGGGGAGCAGGCTCCACACGATGAGGTCGGTGCGGATGTCGGTCCAGCCGCCGTCCGTGCCGTTCTCGGTCCGGGTGCGCGCTATCCAGGCGTTGCGCAGCACGCCCTCGCTGATGCAGCCGATCTTCTGCGCGACCTGCTGCGCCGCGGTGTTGTCCGCCGGGGTGCGCAGTTCGATGCGCTCGAACCGCTGGTCGCGGAAGAGCCACTGCGCGACGGCGAGGACCGACTCGGTGGCGTATCCCTCGCCGCGTGCCCAGGGGGCGGTGATGTAGCGGACCTCGGTGGCCATCGTGCGCCAGTTGGTGGCGCGCAGATGGACGGTGCCGACCAGCCGGTGGGTGAGGAACTCCGTGACGGCGAGGACGATCCCGCGCCCCGCGGTGCGCTCCGCGGGGGCGATCCTGCGTACCCAGCGCTCGCCGTCGATGTGCTGGTAGGGGTGGGGCGCCGTGGTCCAGGCGGTGACCGCCTCGTCGTTCATCATGTCCGCCAGCGGCGGGATGTCCGCCTCCTCGAAGGGGCGCAGCACCAGCCGGTCCGTGCTGATGGAGATGTCCGGGAAGGTGGTCGTCATGCGCTGCTCCATGGCCAGGGACCGACGTAAAGCCACAGCATGCAGCATGGGGACCGGGCGCCGCATGGCCGGGTGGCCGCGGGAGGCCCCGCGTACCACGTGAGGGTACGCGGGGCCCGCGCGGGCAGGAACCGTACGGGCGTCAGGGCTTGACGGCCCCGAACGCCGGGATGACGGCGCCCTGGTACTTGTCGTCGATGTACTTCTTCAACTGCGGGGAGTTGAGGAGCTTCGCCAGCTTCTCGACGCGCGGGTCCTTCTCACTGCCCTTCTTGACGACGAGGAGGTTCGCGTACGGGTTGCCGGCCGCCTTCTCCAGGGCGAGCGCGTCCTTGGCGGGCTTGAGCTTGGCGTCGAGCGCGTAGTTGCCGTTGATGACGGCGGCGTCGACGTCGTCCAGTGCGCGGGGCAGCGTCGCCGCCTCCAGCTCCTTGAACTTCAGGCCCTTGCTGTCCTTGATGTCGGAGAGCGAGGCCTCGCTGCCCACCCCGCTCTTGAGGGTGATCAGCCCGTTGTCCGCGAGGAGCTTGAGCGCGCGGCCCTCGTTGGTGGTGTCGTTGGGCACGGCCACGGTCTGCCCGGACTTGATGGACTTGAGGTCCTTGTCCTTCTTGGAGTACAGCCCCAGCGGCTCCAGGTGCACGCTGACGACGGGGACCAGGTCGGAGTGGTGCTTCTTGTTGTAGTCGTCGAGGTACGGCTTGTGCTGGAAGAAGTTGGCGTCGACCTGGCCGGTCTGGGTGGCCGTGTCGGGCAGGACGTAGTCCGTGAACTCCTTGACCTGGAGCTTGAGTCCGGCCTTGGCCGCCAGGTGGGTCTTCACGTAGTTGAGGATGTCGGCGTGCGGGACGGGCGAGGCCGCGACGACGAGCGGCTTGCTCGTGTCGGCCTTCGCGCCCTCGGGCTTGCTCGACGGGTCGGACGAGGTGCCGCAGGCGGTGAGGCCGATGGCCAGAGCGGCGACGGCGGCTGCGGACGCGGATATCTTGCGGGAGTTACGCACGAAAAGTGCCTCTTTCCGGTGGTTGGGTATGTCGCCCGGACAAGGAGTGCGGGCTGTGAGCGGAGGAGATGTCCTGTACGGAGGTACGCGTTCTATGAGGAGGTGCGCCCCCGGCGCGCCAGCAGGCGTACGGCTCCGTCGCCGATCAGCTGGATGACGGTGACGATCACGACCAGCACGATCACGGTCGCGATCATGAAGTTGTTCTCGAAGCGCTGGTATCCGTAGGTGATCGCCTTGGAGCCGAGCCCCTCACCGCCGACCGCACCGGCCATCGCCGAGTACCCGATGAGCACGATGACGGTGGTGGTGGCCGCGGAGATCAGGGACGGCAGCGCCTGCGGCAGCAGCACCTTCCTGACGATGGTCGGCACGCTGCCGCCCATCGACTGGACCGCCTCGACCAGCCCGTGGTCGACCTCGCGGACGGCCGTTTCCACGAGCCGGGCGAAGAAGGGGATGGCGCCGATCGCGAGCGGGACGATCATCGCGGTCGGGCCGATGAAGGTACCGACGACGAAGGTGGTGAAGGGGATCAGCGCGATCAGCAGGATGATGAAGGGAAGTGAGCGCCCGATGTTCACGATCACACCGACGACCTTGTTCACCGGGCGGTTCTGGAGCAGTCCGCCCTTGTCGGTGAGGACCAGGAGCACCCCGAGCGGCAGTCCGACGAGGACCGTCACGAGGGTGGCCCACAGGACCATGTAAAGGGTGTCGGTGGTGCCCTGGGAGAGCAGCGGCTGCATCTCGGACCAGTTCACTTGGCGTCCTCCTTGGCCAGTGCGGGGTGCTCGGCGCCTGCCACTTCGATCTGGAGGCCCTGTTCCCGGAGGAATCCGATCGGCACGACGTTCTCCTCGAAGGGGCCGGGCAGTTCGATCCGCATCCGGCCGATCTGGTTGCCGCCGACGGTGTCCATCGCGGCGCCCAGGATCGATATGTCGATGTTGTAGGTACGGGAGAGCTGGGAGATCACGGGGCGGCCCGCGCTGTCCCCGTGGAAGGTGACGTCGATGACCGTACGGTCGGTGCCCGGCAGCGGGCCGCCCACCGGAAACAGCTCGCGGGCGAGTTCGGAGCCGGGCGTCGCGAGGAGTTCGCCGACGGTTCCCGACTCGACGACCCTGCCGCTCCTCATCAGCGCGGCCGAGTCGCAGACGGTCTTGACGACGTCCATCTCGTGCGTGATGAGCAGCACGGTGAGCCCGAGCTGCTGGTTGAGGTCGCGCAGCAGCTGCAGGATCGAGCGGGTGGTCTCGGGGTCCAGTGCGGAGGTCGCCTCGTCGGAGAGCAGCACCTTCGGATCGCCGGCCAGTGCGCGGGCGATGCCGACACGCTGCTTCTGGCCGCCGGAGAGCTGCGCCGGGTAGGACTTGGCGCGGTCGGCGAGGCCGACGAGGTCGAGCAGTTCGAGTGCCTTGCGCGCACGGTCCCTGCCGCCGACCCCGAGGATCTCCAGCGGCAGTTCGACGTTGTCCTGCACGGTGCGCGAGGACAGCAGGTTGAAGTGCTGGAAGACCATGCCGATCCGGCTGCGGGCCGCGCGCAGCTCCCGGCCGGCGCGGCTGCCGCGGCCGGCGAGCGCGGTGAGGTCGGTGCCGTCCACGGTCACGGTGCCGGACGTGGGGCGTTCGAGGAGGTTGACGCAGCGGATGAGCGAGGACTTCCCGGCGCCGCTCTGACCGATGACGCCGAACACCTCCCCCTCGCGGACGTGCAGATCGACGCCGTCCAGGGCGGTGACCTCACGGCCGCGCGAGGCATAGACCTTCGTCAGGCCGGTGGTGGTGATCACAGAATTTCCGTCACTGTCGAGTGCGCGGCGCGGTGTCCGCCGGCACGGGGCATTCGTCTGGAAGCGCGGCACGGCCGTAACGGTGGTGACCGGGAGGCTTTCGTGCGCGTGGCCGGGCGGCTGCCGTGTCCGCACGGGTGCGGAGGCGGGCGGCCCGGCTCTCGGTCCCGCTTCGGGGCGCGGGCGGGGACCCTCAGAAGGCGCGCATTCGACACATACAACGAGCACCGGGCGTGCTGATCGCCTCGGTCGCAAGGGTGCGGCTGCTCGTCGTGGTCATGCGGCAAGTAAAGCAGAAGTGAGAACGGCCCGGGCACGCTTGTCCGTATAACGGACGGTCGTGGACGAGCTCCGCGACCGTCGGCCGCCGGTCCGTGGACCGGCTCCGGCCTGCGGCGACACCGCACGGAGCGGAGTGCGGGCGGTCCGGGCGGACGGGCGGACGGGGGTCCGCGCTGTGGCCAAGGCCACGAGCTTGATCGCCGCCGGGCGCCGGGGGCCGCGCGCGGCGGGCGGTCCGCGCCGTAATACCCTCGGCTCCATGCTTGTCGCCCTGACGGTCGCGGTCACTGTGGCCGCGCTCGCCCTCGCCGCCTGGTGCGGTTACGCCGCCTACCGGGACCAGCCCACGAAGGACTGGCACTTCATCGGTATGGCCGTCGTCTCGGTCCTGGCCCTGGCGCAGCTGGTGATCGGCATCGTGCAGCTGGCCCGGGGCGAGCGGCCCGAGCAGGGCAAGGCGATCTTCATCGCCTATCTGATCGGCGCCTTCGCCGCTGTGCCCGCCGCCGGGTTCCTCTCGCTGACCGAGCGGACCCGCTGGGGATCGGTGACGGTCGCCGCGGGCGCGGTGGTCCTGGCCGTGCTGGAAGTCCGGCTCTACGACATCTGGGGAAACTGACGATGACCACAGCTGAGGAGAAGCCCCGGTACGAGCTGGGCACCGGCCCCGGCCGGGTACTCGTCTGGTTCTACGGGGTGTTCACCGTCGCGGCCGCCTCCCGCTCGGTCGTCCAGATGATCATGGACTTCGGCAAGGCGCCGCTGGCCTACTCGCTCTCGGCCCTGGCGGCCCTGGTGTACGGCTTCATCACCTACTCGCTGGTGCGCGGCGGCGAGAAGGCCCGCCGGGCGGCGCTGGTGTGCTGCGCCGCCGAGCTGGTCTTCGTCCTCGTCGTCGGCACCTGGACGCTGGCCGCCCCCGGATCGTTCCCGGACGCCACGGTCTGGTCGGACTACGGGATGGGCTACCTCTTCATCCCGGTGATCCTCCCGGTGCTGGGGATGCTCTGGCTGCGCAGGGCCGCCCGGAACTGACGGCCCCGCGCACGGAGTTCCGGTCGCCCGGCGGCCCTCAGGCGCTCTGCACGTACGCGCGCGCCCCGGCCTCCTTCTCCAGCGTCACCACCGTGACCGCACCGCCGGTGGGCTCGGTCGACACCGCCACGTACCCGTGGCTGCGGTACAGCCGCAGATTGCCCTCGCTCCGGTGGCCGGTGAACAACTGGAAGCGCCTGGCGGCGGCATCCGCCGCGAACTTGGCCTCGATGGCGGTGAGCAGCCGTCCGCCGATGCCGTGCCGCTGCATCCTCGGGTGGACGATCAGCTTGGCTATCCGGGCCGTGCCCGATGCGTCCACCCCGCCGCGCACGGAGGCCACCACCTCGCCGCCCAGCCGTGCCACCAGCCCGTGGCCTTCGGCGAGTTCGGCCCGCAGCGCGTCGAGCGTCTGCGTGAGCGGCTCGATGGAGTAGTCGCCGTAGAGCTCTGCCTCGCTCTGGTAGCACAGGTACTGGAGTTTCAGAATCTGCTCGGCGTCCTGCGCGGTCGCCGCTGAGATGGTCACGCTCATGCCCATGTGCGCATGCCTCCCGCTCACCTGTTCACCGGATGTCTAACGCTCCTTTCCCCACCGGCCCCCGGCCGCAACCTCCGCCGTCAGCATTCTCCGCAGACATCCCAGACATCGGGAACGAACCGGCCCCAGACTCCCCTGTGACATACCCAACTCCCCGGCGATCTCGCGGTAGGTGGGGTCGGCGGGCGAGAGCATCGCGGCGAGCAGCCGGGGGCAGCGCCCCGGTGTCCGGCTCACGGCGGCCCGCACCGCGCGGCGCCGCTCGGCGGCGAGCACCGCGGACTCGGGGCGCGTTTCGGGGTCCGCGTACGGTTCGGCGGCGAACGGTACAGCGGCGTACGGCTCGGCTGCGTACGGCAGTTCCCGTCTGGCCTGCCGCCGCGCCCGGCGCGCCTCGGCCCGCACGGCGGAACGGACCCAGCGCCGCGGCTCGGCGGGGGTCTGCTCCAGCAGCCGCACCCAGACAGCCTGTTCGAGGTCGGCGGGGTCCATTCCGGCCGCGGCTGCTTCTGCTGCCGCCTCGGCCGCGAGCAGCGGGCTCAGTTCGGTGACGAGATCCATGCCGGGCGGGACGCGGCCGCCGCGGGGCTCGGTTGCCCCGGCGGCGGTATCTCACCCGTACGGGAAGGGCGGCGGCGTCAGCGGGCGCGGTGGTCGGCGGCCGCGAGCAGCGCCGTGTCCGCGTTGTCGGAGAAGACCCCGTCGATCCCCGTCGCGAAGTACGCCCGGAACGCACCGAAGGCGTCGCCGTAGGCGTTCGGGTCCGTACCGCGCCGGAAGTCCGCGGGCAGGAAGGTGTTCTCGTTGCGCATCGTGTACGGGTGGAGGAGCAGGCCCCGCGCGTGGGCGTCCCGCACCAGGGTGGTCGGCTCGGTGAGACGGCCGTCGCGGTCCTTCGGGATGACCGAGTCGAGCGTGGGCCCGATGCCCCGGGCGTAGGAGGCGATCCACTTCAGCCCCGCCGGGATCTGCAGGTCGGCCACCGTGCGCGGGTCGCCCGACTGTACGAAGTCCCAGGGCCGGCTCGCCGGATCGGCGAGCAGCACGATGCCCGGGGTGCCGGCGAGCCGGGCGAGGCGCTGGATGGAACCCGGCTCGAAGGACTGGACGAACTGCGGGGAATCGCGTCGGTCCCGGCCGTACTTGCGCAACAGCGCGACCAGGCGCTCCTCAAGGCCGAGGCCGAGCCCGCGGAAGTAGGTGGGGTGTTTGGTCTCGGTGTGGAGCCAGACCGGCCTGCCGCGCTTGCGGCCCTCCAGCTCCGCCCAGCGCAGCACCTCTTCGAAGGTGGGGACCGGCCAGCGGCCGTCATAGAGCGTGTTGTGCTGGCGGTTGGCCGGAATGCGCTCCTTGGCCCGGAGCGTCCTCAGCTCGGCGAGGGTGAAGTCCTCGGTGAACCAGCCGGTGATGGCGGTCCCGTCGACCGACTTCGTGGTCCGGCGGTCCGCGAACCGCGCGTGCGCGGAGACGTCCGTGGTCGCGGTGATGTCGTTCTCGTGGCGGCAGACGAGGTGCCCGTCCCTGGTGGGCACCACGTCCTGCTCGATGATGTCGGCACCGAGGTCGAGAGCGTGCCGGTACGAACCGAGCGTGTGCTCGGGGCGGTAGCCGGCCGTTCCGCGGTGACCGATGACCGTGGGCACGAGCAGGTCCTCGTACGAGCTGCCGCGGCCGCCGCCCGGCCCGCCGTGACCGGGGCCGGGCCCTTCGGCGTTCGCCGTTCCCGGGAGGCCCAGCGCGGCCGTACCCAGCACCGCCGCGCCGAGCAGTGTGCGCCGTCCGGGTCCTGTCTGTCCGCCGTGCGACATGGGCACTCCTCGCTGTGATGTCCCGCACCTGTCAACGCTGAAGGGCCCGATGGTAGGGAGTTGCGCCTAACGTGGAGTGAAACCGCGCAGAACACGGCTCGAACTCGCGTCTGCACCGCGCATCAATGGGGTGAACCCGATGTGCGCCGTGCCACGGCGCGCGAGTACCGTACCGACCTGCACATACTTCACCGTGGCCGCCCGGCCCCGATTCCGGAGGAACCGTTGTCCCGACTGGCGCTCATCAAGGCAGTGCTCGGACCGATCATGCGTCTGATGTTCCGCCCGCGGGTGGAAGGCGTCGAGAACATCCCCGGGACAGGTCCGGTCATCCTCGCCGGCAACCACCTGACGTTCATCGACTCGATGATCATGCCGATCTGCGTGCAGCGGCAGGTCTTCTTCATCGGCAAGGACGAGTACGTCACGGGCAAGGGGCTGAAGGGCCGTCTGATGGCCTGGTTCTTCACCGGTGTCGGGATGATCCCGGTGGACCGCGACGGCGGACGCGGCGGTGTCGCCGCCCTGATGACCGGCCGCCAGATCCTGGAGGACGGCAAGGCGTTCTCGATCTACCCGGAGGGGACCCGCTCCCCCGACGGACGGCTGTACCGCGGCCGTACGGGCATCGCACGGCTGACCCTGATGACGGGCGCACCCGTGGTGCCGTTCGCGATGATCGGTACGGACAAGATCCAGCCGAACGGCTCCGGTCTGCCGCGGCCCGGGAAGGTCACGGTCCGCTTCGGTGAGCCGATGGAGTTCTCGCGCTACGACGGCATGGACCGCGACCGCTACGTGCTGCGCGCGGTCACGGACTCGGTGATGGCCGAGGTCATGCGGCTCTCCGGCCAGGAGTACGTCGACATCTACGCCACGAAGGCGAAGGCCGCCTGACCCGGCACCACTGCATGTACGGCGGAGGGCCACCCGGATCGTCCCGGGTGGCCCTCCGCCGTACGTGCAGTGGCGAGCGGTGGCGTCAGACGTCGAGCTTCTGCCCCCTGAGCAGGAACCACGACGTCACCGCTGTGGCGAACAGGACGACGGAGCCGACTCCGGCCGCCGCCTGGAAACCGTGGGTGAAGGCCTCCTGGGCGGAGGAGAGCAGCGCGGCGCCCTGGTCGTGGGGCAGGGTCTTCGCCGCCTCGACGGCGCCGCCGAGCGACTCGTGGGCCGCTTCCGCCGCGCCCGCGGGAACCCCGTGCGGGATGGAGAAGCCCCGGTAGATGCCGGTGACCACCGAGCCGAGCAGGGCGATCCCCAGTGCCGTACCCAGTTCGTACGCGGTCTCGGACACGGCGGACGCCGCGCCCGCCTGGTCCTTGGGGACGCTGGAGAGAAGGACGTCGGAGGTCACGGTGAAGGCCAGACCCGCTCCGAGACCACCGAAGAACAGGGCCGCCCCCAGCGCCACCACACCGGTCGACGAGCTGACCCACACACAGCCCGCGAGGGCCACCGCGACCGCCGCCAGACCGCCGGCCACCGCGCTGCGCACCGACGCCCGGCGCGCCATGTATCCGGCCATCAGCCCGGTGGCGACCGCTCCCACTGCTGCCGGAAGTTCGATCAGACCGGCGGCCAGCGGGGAACGCCCCTGCACCAGCTGGAGGAACTGCGAGAGGAAGAAGACGAGTCCCGAGAGGCCGAGAATGGTCAGCAGATCGGCCAGGACCGCCCCGGAGAAGCCACGGTGGTGGAAGAGCCGCATGTCGAGCAGCGGCGATTCCAGGGTCAGCTGGCGACGGGCGAACCAGAGCAGGGCCAGCACGCCGACCACGGCGGACGCCAGGGTGTCCCAGTGGATGCCGTTGGCCGCCGCCTCCTTCACCGCGTACACCACTGCCATCACGCCGACCAGCGAGAGGCCCACACTGACCAGGTCCCACGGGCCGGGGTGCGGGTCGCGCGACTCGGGCAGCACCTTCACGCCGACCACCACGAGGACCAGCATCACCGGCAGGTTGATGAGGAAGACCGAGCCCCACCAGAAGTTCTCCAGCAGGAAACCGCCGACCACCGGACCGACCGCGGTACCGGCCGACGCGGCCGCGCCCCAGATCCCGACGGCGAGGCTGCGTTCCTTCGGGTCGTGGAAGATGTTGCGGATCAGCGCCAGGGTGGACGGCATCAGCGTGGCACCCGCGACGCCGAGCAGCGCCCTCGCGGCGATCATCATCTCGGGACTGTTCGCGTAGGCGTTCAGCACGGAGATCCCGCCGAAGGCGACAGCACCGGTGAGCAGCAGCTTCTTACGGCCGATCCGGTCGCCGAGGCTGCCCATGGAGACCAGCAGTCCGGCGATGACGAACGAGTAGATGTCGCCGATCCAGAGCAGCTGGGTGCCCGATGGTTTGAGGTCCTCGCTCAGGAAGGGGGTCGCCAGGCCGAGCACGGTCGCGTCGACGGCGACCAGCAGCACGGCGAGGACGAGCACGGCAAGGGCGAGCCAGCGGCTGGGACTGCGAGTGTCCTCGGAGCCGCTCGTCCGCCGGGTGGTACCGGTCATTGCTCCACGCTCCGTTGTGCGCCGCCGAGCAGCAACTCGGCGATCATGTAAGAGAAGTCATTGGCCGCGACCCGGCCGTCCTGTATTGCCCACGCGCAGGTGCCGATGAGCCCGTAGAGCGCCTCGGTCAGCCATGCGGGGGTGAGGTCGATCCGGAGTTCCCCGGCCTCCTGGCCGCGCCGGAAGAGGGCGGAGACGCGGGCGTCGAGCCGGGCCCAGCCCTCGTTCACCGCTTTGCCCTCGAAGAGTTCGTTCTCGGTGACGAGGAAGGCGAGCAGCCCGGCGGAGGGCCGGACTTCGTCGATGAAGCGCCGCAGTGCGTCCACGGCCGTTCCCTCGTCGGTCCTGGCCGCGTCGAGCGCCGCCTCGAACTCCGCGATGCCGAACTCCTCCAGGGCCCTGACCAGCGCGTCGCGGCCCGCGAAGTGCCGGTGGAGGGTGGCCCGGCCGATCCCGGCCGCCCTGGCGACCTCGTCCATGGTGGCGGTCGCCTTACGGGTGAGCAGGGTGGCCGCGGTGCGCAGCACCTGGTCCCGGTCGACAGTCATGAGACAACCATAACCACAATGAGACAGCTACGTCTCATCCATTTCGCCCAGTAGCATGGCCGCGAGACGCCGGTTCGACGGACTCCGACCGATCAAGGAGCGGTACGTGCGAGACATCGCCGTATTCAGCGGTAGCGCCCACCCCGAGCTGGCCGAGGAGGTCACCGCGCATCTGGGCGTTCCCCTGAGTCCGGTACGGGTCAACCGGTTCGCCAACGACTGCCTGGAGGTACAGCTCCAGGCCAACTGCCGTGAACGGGACGTCTTCCTGATCCAGCCCCTGGTCACCCCGGTGCAGGAGAACCTCGTCGAGCTGCTGCTGATGTGCGACGCGGCCCGTGGCGCGTCGGCCGGCCGGATCACCGTGGTGATGCCGCACTACGCCTACGCCCGTTCGGACAAGAAGGACGCGCCGCGGATCTCCATCGGGGGCCGGCTGGTGGCGGATCTGCTGGTGAACTCCGGGGCGAGCCGGGTGCTGGCGCTGACCCTGCACTCCCCCCAGGTGCACGGGTTCTTCTCGGTCCCGGTCGACCATCTGCACGCGCTGCGCGAGCTGGCCGAACACTTCCGCGGCTACGACGTCTCGCGTACCACGGTCGTCTCGCCGGACCTCGGCAATGCCAAGGAGGCGGCGGCCTTCGCGCGGATGCTGGGCGTACAGGTGGCGGCCGGCGCCAAGCAGCGCTTCGCCGACGACCGGGTGGCCATCAGCTCCGTCATCGGTGAGGTCGCGGGCCGCGACATCATCGTCCTGGACGACGAGATCGCCAAGGGCAGCACCGTACTGGAACTCCTCGACCGGCTCCGCGAGTTGGGAGCGCGGTCGATCCGGGTGGCCTGTACGCACGGGCTGTTCGCCTCGGGTGCGCTCAAGCGGCTTTCGGACCAGCCCGACGTGCTGGAGATCGTCTGCACGAACACCGTGCCGATACCGCCCGGTGAGCACACCGACAAGCTCACGGTCCTCTCCATCGCCCCGGCACTGGCCGAGGCGATGCGGCGGATCCACAACGGCGAATCGGTGAGCGCGCTCTTCGACCCGTCCTGAGAACCCGGGCCCCGGCCCGGCGCCGGGGCCCGGTTCGGGGCCGTCGTCAGCTCCAGGGCAGTTTCGCCCGCTGCTGCCAGTACGCGGCGGGCTCCTCGCGCAGCCCGGCCAGCCGCTCCAGCTGCTCGTCGCCGAGGTCGGCCACCGCCGCGTGCAGATTGGCCGACAGCTGTACGGCGGTGGCCGCCCCGGAGAGCACCACCGTCGCCCAGGGGCGGCGCAGGATCGCGGCCAGCGCGACGGCGTCGGGGGTCGTACCGGTCTCCTCGGCGATGTCGCGCAGCGGTGCCGGCGCTGCGCTGCCGGCCAGACGGCCGTTGGCCACCGCCTCCTTGACGATCACGGAGAGCCCCGCCTCGTGGGCCTCTGCCAGCGCCTCGCCCACCGAGGGGTCCAGCAGGTTGTAGGTGCTCTGCACCGAGCGGAAGAGCGGTGCGCCGTCGACCGTGACCGCGAGCGCCGCCCGGACGGTGTCCGCCTGGGCGGGGCCGCTCGTGGAGAACCCGACCGTCACGCCTTCCGCCGCGAGCGCGGCCAGCCGGGCGTGCAGCCCGGTGTCGGTCAGGGCCGGGCTGTCGGTGGTCAGGGAGTGGATCTGGTAGAGGTCCAGCCGCTCCCCCAGCAGCATGCCGGTCTCGGTGCGCTGCCGGTCGAAGGTGGCGACGCTGTGGTCCTTGACCTCGTGGACCTCGGCGTCGGTGCGCCAGTCCGCGGTGTAGGTGTAGCCCCACTTGCTGCCGATCACGACGTCCTGGACGGCGGGCCTGGCGTGCAGCCACTCGGCGAGGAACGCCTCGGCGCGGCCGTAGGAGCGGGCGACGTCGAAGTAGCGCACGCCCTGCGCGTAGGCGGCGTCCAGGAGTTCATGCGTACGGGCGAGCAGGTTCTCCGGGCTGCGGTCGGCGGGCAGGTCCTGGTCGCGGCCGAGGTTGATGTAGCCCGGCCTGCCTACGGCTGCCAGGCCGAGTCCGATGTGGGCCGTGGGGGTGGTCGCTGCCGTGAGGCGGGCGAAGGGCATCGGGGGCTCCCTGCGCGGGTCGGGGGATGCGGTCCCTGTCACCCCTACCCGCGATCGCGCACGACAGCGCCCGGCACCCGGGTGGAGGTGCCGGGCGCTGTCGGACCCGGTGGCGGTGCGGCTACTTCTTCGCCGCTGCCCAGGCGTGCTGGATGACCAGACTGGCCTTGACCTCGATGAGCTGTACGGCGACCGCCGACGGTGCGGTGCCGCCGCGGCCGCTGCGGGAGGCCAGCGCGCCGGGGACGTCGAGCACCGTACGGACCTCCGGCGTCAGATGCTCGGAGATCTTCGCGAACTGCTCGTCCGTGAGCTGGTCCAGCTCGATGCCGTGGCGCTCGCACTCCTTGACGCACTCACCGGCGACCTCGTGCGCGACCCGGAAGGGAACACCCTGCCTGACCAGCCACTCGGCGATGTCGGTGGCGAGCGAGAAGCCCGCCGGGGCCAGCTCCTCCAGCCGCTCGCGGTGGACGGTCAGCGTCGCCATCATGCCGGTGAAGGCGGGCAGCAGGACCTCCAGCTGGTCGCAGGAGTCGAAGACCGGCTCCTTGTCCTCCTGGAGGTCGCGGTTGTACGCGAGCGGCAGGGCCTTGAGGGTGGCCATCAGCCCCGTCAGATTGCCGATCAGCCGGCCGGACTTGCCGCGCGCCAGCTCCGCGATGTCCGGGTTCTTCTTCTGCGGCATGATCGACGAGCCGGTCGAGAAGGCGTCGTGGAGGGTGACGAAGGAGAACTCCTTCGTGTTCCAGATGATGATCTCCTCGGCGATCCGCGAGAGGTTGATGCCGATCATCGCCGTGATGAAGGCGAACTCGGCGACGAAGTCCCGCGAGGCGGTGCCGTCGATCGAGTTGCCGGCCGAGCCGCGCTCGAAGCCGAGGTCGGCGGCGACCGCTTCGGGGTCGAGCCCCAGCGAGGACCCGGCCAGCGCCCCCGACCCGTACGGCGAGACCGCGGTGCGCTCGTCCCACTGGCGCAGCCGCTCGGCGTCCCGGGACAGCGACTGGACGTGGGCCAGCACGTGGTGGGCGAAGAGCACGGGCTGAGCGTGCTGGAGGTGGGTGCGGCCGGGCATCGCCACGTCCGGGTGCGCCTCGGCGAGGCCGACCAGCGCGTCCTGGAGGTCGGCGATCAGACCGCCGATGGTCCGGGCGTGGTCGCGCAGGTACATCCGGAAGAGGGTCGCGATCTGGTCGTTGCGGGACCGGCCCGCCCGCAGCTTGCCGCCGAGGTCGGGGCCGACCCGCTCCAGGAGTCCGCGCTCCAGCGCGGTGTGGACGTCCTCGTCGGCGACCGTGCCGGTGAACGATCCGTCGGCGACGTCGGCCGCCAGCCGGTCGAGGCCGTCCTGCATCCGGGCCAGTTCGTCCGGCGTGAGCAGCCCGGCCGTGTGCAGCGCGCGGGCATGGGCGCGGGAGCCGGCGATGTCGTACGGTGCGAGCCGCCAGTCGAAGTGGACGGACGCGGACAGCTGGGCCAGCGCCTCGGCAGGACCGTCGGCGAAACGGCCGCCCCAGAGCCGGACGTCACCGGTGTTGCTGCTCACTGAGTTGCTCCTCGAGAGGGTCGGGATGCACGGCTTCCCCCAAGGCCCTGAGGGCCGGGGGGGGACCCCCTCCCCGCCGCGGAGGAGCGGGGAGGGGGACGCCGTACGAGTCGGTTCGGTCGGGTCGGGTCAGGCCAGGTCGCGCTTGGCCGCGATCTTCGCGGAGAGGCCGAAGATCTCGATGAAACCCTGTGCCTTGGACTGGTCGAAAGTATCGCCCGAGTCGTAGGTCGCCAGGTTGAAGTCGTACAGCGACTCACTGGACCTACGGCCGGTGACGGTGGCGCGGCCGCCGTGCAGCGTCATCCGGATGTCGCCCGTGACGTGCTGGTTGGCCTCGTTGATGAAGCCGTCCAGGGCCCGCTTGAGCGGGGAGAACCACAGGCCGTCGTAGACCATCTCGCCCCAGCGCTGCTCGACCTGCCGCTTGTAGCGGGCCAGTTCGCGCTCGACCGTGACGTTCTCCAGCTCCTGGTGGGCGGTGATCAGCGCGATGGCGCCGGGCGCCTCGTAGATCTCCCGGGACTTGATGCCGACGAGCCGGTCCTCGACCATGTCGATGCGGCCGATGCCCTGGGCGCCGGCCCGTTCGTTGAGCTGCTGGATCGCCTGCAGGACGGTGACGGGCCTGCCGTCGATGGCTACCGGGACGCCCTCCTTGAAGGAGATGACGGCCTCGTCGGCTTCGCGTGGCTCCGCCGGGTTCGCGGTGTACTCGTACACGTCCTCGATCGGCGCGTTCCAGATGTCCTCCAGGAACCCGGTCTCGACGGCGCGCCCGAAGACGTTCTGGTCGATGGAGTACGGGGACTTCCTGGACGTCGCGATCGGGAGGTTCTTCGCCTCGCAGAAGGCGATGGCCTTGTCGCGGGTCATCGCGTAGTCACGGACCGGCGCGATGCACGTGAGGTCGGGGCCGAGCGCGGTGATGCCGGCCTCGAAGCGGACCTGGTCGTTGCCCTTGCCGGTGCAGCCGTGGGCGACCGTGGTGGCGCCGTGCTTCCTGGCCGCGGCCACGAGGTGCTTGACGATGGCCGGCCGCGAGAGCGCGGAGACCAGCGGGTAGCGGTCCATGTAGAGCGCGTTGGCCCTGATCGCCGGGAGGCAGTACTCGTCGGCGAACTCGTCCCTGGCGTCGGCGACCTCGGCCTCGACCGCACCGCAGGCGAGGGCGCGCTTGCGGATGACGTCCAGGTCCTCGCCGCCCTGGCCGACGTCCACGGCGACAGCGATGACCTCGGCGCCCGTCTCCTCGGCGATCCAGCCGATGGCGACAGAGGTGTCCAGGCCTCCCGAGTAGGCGAGTACGACGCGCTCGGTCACGGGCTTCTCCTTACGGTGCGATCACTGATGGGCATAACTATGCAATCCTCCGTATGTTTTGTCAAAGCCGCCGGTGGATCCCGCGCCCGAACTGCGGGCCGGCCGGCCCCACCGGGCGAAAGCCCCTGCACCCCGGCGGCCCCGGCCGATAATTCCCGTATGGGAAAGACGTACGCGTGCATAGACGGACGGCTGAGGACCTTCATCGAGGAACAGCGCATCTTCTTCACGGCGACCGCCCCGCTCGACGGTGACGGGACCGTCAACCTCTCCCCCAAGGGAATCAGCGGCTCGTTCGCGGTCATCGACGAGCAGACCGTGGCCTACCTGGATTTCGCCGGGAGCAACGCGGAGACCATCGCCCACCTCAGGGAGAACGGCCGCATCACCCTGATGTGGTGCGCCTTCCAGGGGCCACCCAACATCGTGCGGGTGCACGGCCACGGCGAGCCGGTCTTCCGCGACGACCCGCGGTTCACCGGACTGCTCCGGCACTTCGCCGGGACCGATCACTCCCGGCACGGACTGCGGGCGATCATCGTGGTGACCGCCGAGCTGATCAGGGACACCTGCGGATTCGCGGTGCCCAACATGGCGTACGAGAACGACCGGACGCTGCACGCCCGGCGCTTCGAACGCGAGGACGACAGCAGCCTCGGCGCGTACTTCGAGAAGAAGGAACACATCGCGGCCAGCATCGACGGCCTTCCGGGACTGCCGCTTCCGCTGCCACCCCTGACCGACGCAGGCCAATCGAACGGGCCGGGGCTTCCCGGGAAACACGGGAACCGGTGAGGCGCCCGGAAAAGTTTTTGCTGTGAACCATGGACTGGAGGGGTGTGCTCCGCTTACGTTCTAGACATGCCTGGACAGGTTCATAAGCATCACCGCATCTCACGCATCCTCGCCGAGGAGATCCGCGCCGGTGTGCACGCCGACGGCAGCAAGCTGCCCGGTGAGCACACTCTGCGGGAGCGCTTCGGAGTCAGCCGCACCACCGTGCGGCAGGCGCTCAACGAGCTGGGCGAGCAGGGTCTGATCGCCACCCACGCCGGAATCGGCTCGTTCGTCACCTTCGACGGGACACCGCTGGACAACCGGCTCGGCTGGACCCAGGCCCTCGCCGACCGGGGCACCGAGCTGACCACCGAGGTGCTCCGGTTCGAGACCGTCTCCGATCAGCCGCTCGCCGCCGCACTCGGTCTGGCGACGGCCGGGTTCATCGCGCTGGACCGGGTCAGGCGGCTGCCCGACGGGCACGGCATCTCGCTGGAGCGCAGCCGGGTGCCCGCCGTCGGCGCACTCGCCGGGCTGGCCGAGCGCGGGCTGGAGAACGGTTCGCTGCAGAAGGCGCTCGTCGCGGCGGGCCGGATCGCCGACTCCGCCGAGGCCCGGATCTCGGTCTCCCCCATCGACGAGGCCGAAGCCAACGCACTGCGCCGCTCTCCCGGTGAGGCGTTCCTCCACCAGTCCCAGGTGTTCCGGGCCGCCGACGGCTCCGTCGTGGAGCAGGTCACCAGCCTGCTCGACCCGTCCCGGTTCCAGCTGCACGTCCGCACCACCGGCCGAGGAGGCCACGCATGACCGACCCGCACCTGCTCGACCGCGCCCTCGGCGCCTTCTACGGCCTCGCGCTCGGGGACGCCCTGGGCATGCCCACCCAGGTGATGTCCCGCGAGGACGTCGTACGGGTCTACGGCAGCATCACCGGCTTCGAGCCCGCACAGCACGACAACCCGGTCAGCGCCGGGATGCCCGCGGGCTCGGTCACCGACGACACCGACCAGGCCGTCATCGTGGGCCGGCTGCTCGTGGAGGGCGCCGGGCACATCGACCCGCTCCGCTTCGCCGCCGAGCTGCTCGCCTGGGAGAAGGAGATGAAGGCCAGGGGCTCCTTCGATCTGCTCGGTCCCTCCACCAAGGCGGCGCTCGACGCCGTCGCGGGCGGCGCGGACATCAAGGAGGCGGGCAGGACCGGCACCACCAACGGCGCCGCCATGCGCGTCACCCCCGTCGGTATCGCCTGCGCGGTGGAGCCGCTGCCCCGGTTCCTCGACCGGGTCGTGGAGTCCTGCCAGGTCACGCATGACACGAACGTGGGGATCGCGGGAGCGGCGGCCGTCGCGGCAGCGGTGAGCACCGGAGTCGCGGGAGGTACGCTGGACGACGCCTTCGCGGCGGCGGTCACCGCGGCCCGTGCCGGGTCCGCACGCGGCAACTGGATCGCCGGGGCGGACATCTCCGCCCGGATCTCCTGGGCCCGTGAGCTGGTGCGCGGGCTGGACGAGGCCGAAGCCCTCGACCGTATCGTCGCGCTCATCGGCACCAGCGTGGCCAGCCAGGAGTCCGTCCCCGCGGCCTTCGCCGTCCTCGCGCTGACCGGTGGCGACCCCTGGCGCAGCACCCTGCTCGCCGCCAACCTCGGCGGTGACAGCGACACCATCGGGGCCATCGCGGGCGCCGTCGCAGGGTCCGTGAGCGGGCTGGCGGGGCTGCCCCCCGACGCCGTACGCACGCTCAGGGCCGTCAACGGCCTCGCGCTGGAACCACTGACCGAGCGGCTGCTCGCGCTCCGCTGAGCCCCGGGCTCCCCCGTTTCACTACGCAGCCATTCCCACAACGCACCGTGCAAGGAGGTTCCGTCATGGCCGCTTCAACGAAGAACGATCGCGTCGGCACCGTGGAGACCCGGGGAATCGAACCGGTCCCCGACAGTGAACGCCATGGCCATGCGAGCCAGATGTTCTGGACCTGGTTCGCCGCCAATATCTCGCTCCTCGGGCTGCCCCTCGGTGCGACGCTCGTCGCCTTCCGCGGCCTGAACATCTGGCAGGCGGCGCTGGTCGCCGTCGTGGGTGCGTTCGGCTCGTTCGCGCTGGTCGGCGCGTTGAGCATCGCGGGCCAGAAGGGCGGAGCCCCCGCGCTCACGCTGTCCAGGGCGGTCTTCGGGCAGCGCGGCAACGCGGGTCCGACCCTGATCACCTGGCTGAGCCGGGTGGGCTGGGAGACGATCACGACGACCACCGCCGCGTACGCCCTGCTGGCTCTGCTCGGGGTCGCCTTCGGAGTGCACAAGAACACCGTCCTCACCGTGGTCTGCCTCCTGGTCTTCATCGCCTGCACCCTGCTGATCAGCGGTCTCGGCCACGCCACCATCATGTGGATCAACAAGTGGGCCACGGTGCTCTTCGGCGTGCTGAACCTGGTCGTGATGGGGTTCCTGGTCGCGACCGTCGACTGGTCCAAGGTGCTGCACGCTCCGTCCGGACCCACCAGCGGTGTCATCGCGGGGATCGGGTTCATCGCCGCGGGCACCGGTATCGGCTGGGCCAACGCCGGCGCGGACTACGCCCGCTACCTCCCGCGCTCGGTGCGGGGCTCCCGGCTGATCACCGCCTCCGCCTTCGGCGCCGGTATCCCGCTGGTACTGCTGATCTCGCTCGGCTCGCTGCTCACCGCGGGCGACCCGACCCTCGCCACGGCCTCGGACCCGGTCGCCGCCATCAACGCGATGCTGCCGTCCTGGATGGCGATCCCGTATCTGATCGCGGCGTTCGGCGGACTCCTGATGTCCAACCACCTCTCCACCTACTCGGCCGGCCTCACCATGATCACGCTGGGGCTGAAGGTGCCGCGGGCGGCGGCGGTGCTCGTCGACGTCGTCCTGATGTTCCTCGGCGGCATCTACTTCATGCTGATCGCCGGTGACTTCTACGGGCCCTTCTCCACCTTCCTGACCCTCCTGGCCGTGCCGATCTCGGCGTGGATCGGGGTGATCGCCGTGGACACGCTGCGCGGCCGTACGTACGACGAAACGGCCCTGATGGACACCACCCGCACCAGCGCCTACTGGTACACCGGCGGCTTCCGGCTGCCCGCCGTGCTCGCCTGGGTCGCCGCGATCGTGGCCGGGCTCCTCTTCACCGAGGCGTCCACCGGCAAGAACGACGTCTGGTTCTCCGGCCCGCTGGCCGGGAGCTGGTTCGGCACCAACGGACTGGGCTGGGCCGTCTCCATGGCGGTCGGCGCCGCCGTCCACCTGCTGGCCGGCCGCCGCTCCCCGGTGTCCGCCGCCCCCGAGCCCGCCCTTGAGGAGGCCGTCCGATGAACCCCCGCCCGCCCAACCCCCGTCTGGTACTCGCCGGAAACGTCATCGTCGATCTGGTGATCGAGATCCCCGCACTGCCCGAGCGGGGCGGCGACGTCATCGGCTCGCACGCGTCCCGGACGGCGGGCGGCGGGTTCAACACCCTGGTCGCGGCCCGCAGGCTGGGCACCGACGCGGTGTACGCGGGGCTGCACGGCACGGGCCCGCACGGCGATCTCGTACGGGAGGCGCTGGCCTCGGAGAGCGTACGGACCGTGCTGCCGGTCCGCGAGGACGGCGACACCGGCTTCTGCGTCGCGCTGGTGGACGCCGGGGGCGAGCGGACGTTCGTGACCAGCTTCGGGGTCGACGCCCGGCTGACCGCGGCCGAACTGGCCGTCGTGACAGGGCGGCTCAGGGACGGGGACATGGTCCAGCTGTCCGGGTACGGCCTGGTGATGCCGGTGAACGGCCCGCTGCTCTCCCGCTTCACCGCCGGGCTGCCGGCCGGGGTCACGGTCTGCTTCGACCCGGGCCCCCTCGTCGCCGACATCCCCGGGGAGATCCTCGGCCCGGTCCTGGCGCGGGCCGACTGGCTCAGCTGCAACGCCCGCGAGGGGCGGCTGCTGACCGGTCACGAGGATCCGCGACGGTCCGCCGCCGCGCTGCGGGAGCGGCTCGCATCCGGCGCCGGGGTGCTGGTGCGGGCCGACAAGGACGGCTGCTGGCTGGCCGCGCCCGGCGCGGAGGCGGTCCATGTGCCCGGCTTCCCGGTCGAGGCGGTCGACAGCAACGGCGCGGGCGACGCCCACGTCGGGGCGTTCCTCGCGCTGCTCGGCCTGGGGCTCGACCCGCTGTCTGCGGCGCGCGGCGCCAACGCGTCGGCGGCCTGCGCGGTGACCCGGCGCGGTCCGGCGACCGCACCCGGTATCGCGGAGCTGGTGGAGTTCCTCGGTTCCGACCCGCTCGCGGAGCGGCTGGCCGCACTGCCCGCACGATCGATGTAAAGACCACATAACGAGACGGGATTGCGGCGGAGTGCGCGAGCAGCGTTGCATCACTCAGGTGCAGAACGAACAAGTGATCCAGGAATCCACCGGTCCCGCCGGTATGACCGACCCCGCAGGCGCCACCGACCGGGCGGCCCGCCGCGCGGTCACGGTCTTCCCCGTACTCGTCCTGGTGGCGGGGGCGACAGGTCTCGCCACCCCGGGCACCTTCGCGGGGTGGAGCGTCTCCGTCCCGTATCTGCTGGGCGTGGTCATGTTCTGCATGGGACTGACCATGACCAAGGTGGACTTCCAGGGGGTGGCGAAACGGCCGTGGGCCGTGGGGCTCGGACTGGTCGCGCACTATGTGATCATGCCGGGACTCGGCTGGCTGATCGCCCATGTCCTCGGTCTCTCACCCCAGTTGGCGGCGGGAGTCATCCTGGTGGGCTGCGCGCCGAGCGGTACGGCGTCCAATGTCGTCACCTATCTGGCACGCGGCGACGTGGCGCTCTCGGTGTCGGTGGCCACCGTGTCGACGGTGCTCGCCCCGCTGGTCACCCCGCCGCTGACGCTGCTGCTCGCGGGCGCCTATCTGCCGGTCGACGCGGGCTCGATGATGACCGACATCCTCAAGACGGTGCTGCTGCCGGTGCTGGCCGGTCTGACGGTGCGGTTCCTGGCGGGCCGTTACGTGGACCGGGTGCTGGGCGCGCTGCCCTGGCTCTCCGCCGTCACCGTCGCGGTCATCGTCGCGGTCGTGGTCGGCGGGAGCGCGGCGGCGATCAAGTCGGCGGCGGCGATGGTGCTGCTGGCCGTGGTCCTCCACAACGGCCTCGGGCTGCTGCTCGGTTACGGAGCGGGCAGGGCTGCCGGTCTCGGGAAACCGGGGAGCCGGGCAATGGCCTTCGAGGTGGGCATGCAGAACTCGGGCCTGGCAGCTTCGCTGGCCACCGCCCACTTCAGCCCGCTGGCAGCGCTGCCCGCGGCGATCTTCTCGGTCTGGCACAACGTGTCCGGGGCCCTGGTCGCGGCCTGGATGTCGTACCGGTCCCGGAAGGCGGAGGCGGCCCCGGAGGCGGTTTAGTACCGCCCGGACGGAGCAGCACCGCGGGCGGTGCGCCCGGCCGCCGCGTACGGTCCGGAACATGCGCAGATTCCTGGTGGCAGGTTCGGTTCTGCTGGCCGTCGCGGGTTCCCTCGCGGCCCGGCCCGCCGGTGACCGTCCCCTGCCGGAACGGCTCGCCGACACCGGCGGCGGCTCCCAGCTGATCACCGCGGAGGCCCCGTCGCTGCACTCCACCACCGGCACGCTGAGCTGGTGGGACCTGCGCGGCGGACGGTGGCACAGGACCGGCACGGCCGCGGCCCGCTTCGGCGAGAAGGGGCTGGCCGACGGCGCGACGCGCCGACAGGGCACGGACACCACCCCCACCGGCATCTACGACCTGCCGTACGCCTTCGGGATCAAGGCGGCGCCCGCCGGGACCCGTTACCCCTACCGGGCGGTCAGGGGGAGTTCGTGGTGGTGCGAGGACAACGCGTCCCGTGCGTACAACCGCTGGGTGGACCCGCGTCCCGGGGACTGCCGGGCCAGTGACGCGGAGCGGCTGAGCGGCTATCCGACGCAGTACGCCCGGGCGCTGGTCGTCGGGTTCAACTACGCGCGTCCGGTGCGCGGGCGGGGCGCCGGGATCTTCCTGCACGTCAACGGCAGTGGCGCGACGGCCGGTTGTGTGTCCGTACCGGCGGCCGCGGTCGACCGCCTCCTCACCTGGGCCGAACCGGGGCGCCGTCCGCACATCGCGATCGGCACCCGGTCCGGGCCGACCGCCCTGACCCGTTACTGACGGAACGGGAGGAACCGACGGGACGGACGGCCGGGACCGGCACGCGGTCAGCGTGGGTTCTGCGCCAGTCGCAGCAGATGGTCGGCGAGCGCCTGCCCGCCCGCAGGGTCCCGGCTGATCAGCATCAGCGTGTCGTCCCCGGCGATCGTGCCGAGGATGTCGTGCAGTTCGGCCTGGTCGATGGCCGAGGCGAGGAACTGGGCGGCGCCCGGCGGCGTACGCAGCACCACCAGGTTGGCCGAGGCCTCCGCCGAGATCAGCAGCTCGGACGAGAGCCTGCGCATCCGCTCCTCCTTGGCGGACTCGCCGAGCGGGGCGTGCGGCGTGCGGTAGCCGCCCTCGCTGGGCACCGCGTAGATCAGCTCACCACCGGTGTTGCGGATCTTCACGGCGCCCAGCTCGTCGAGATCGCGGGAGAGCGTCGCCTGGGTGACGCTCAGCCCGTCGTCCGCGAGCAGCCTGGCGAGCTGGCTCTGCGAGCGCACCGGCTGCCGGTTGAGGATGTCCACGATCCGGCGGTGGCGGGCCGTCCGGGTCTGCGGGACGGACGGCCCGCCGTGCTCGGCGTCCTGCGTCTCGTGCTCGGTCTGCTGCGCCTCGGTCATCGTCGCCTCACTCTGCGGATCACTCTTCCCCGTTGGCCTGGTCGAGAACGCCGGGCAGCGCCCGGAGGAACGCGTCCACGTCGTCGTCACCGATGATCAGCGGCGGCATCAGCCGTACGACATCGGGGCCGGTCACGTTCACCAGGAAGCCTGCCTCCTGAGCCGCCTGCTGCACCTGGGGCGCGCGGGACTCGGTGAGCACGATACCCAGCAGCAGTCCGGCGCCGCGGACGTGGCCGACCAGGGGGTGTCCCAGCGCCTCGATCCCGGTGCGCAGCTTCTCGCCCGTGCCCTTCACCCGGTCGAGGATTCCGTCCGTGTGGATCGTGTCCAGCACGGCGAGCCCGGCGGCGCACGCCACCGGGTTGCCGCCGAAGGTGGAGCCGTGCTGACCGGGGTGCAGCAGCTCGGCGGCCGCCCCGAAGGCCACGGCCGCGCCCAGCGGGAGACCGCCGCCGAGACCCTTGGCGAGCGTGACGACATCGGGGTCGACCCCGTCGTGCGCCTGGTGCTCGAACCAGTGGCCGGTGCGCCCGATGCCCGTCTGCACCTCGTCGAGCACCAGCAGCGTGCCGGTGGCGCGGGTGATCTCCCGGGCGGCCCGGAGGTAGTCGGCGGGCGGGACGACGACGCCGTTCTCGCCCTGGATCGGTTCGATGATCACGAAGGCGGTGTTCTCCGTGACGACCGCGCGCAGCGCTTCCGCGTCGCCGTACGGGACGTGGGTGACCACACCGGGCAGCGGCTCGAAGCCGTTCTGCTTGCCGGGCTGCCCGGTGAGCGAGAGCGCGCCCATGGTCCGGCCGTGGAACGCGCCCTGGGTGGCGACCATGTGCGTACGCCCGGTGAGCCGGCCGATCTTGAAGACGGCCTCGTTGGCCTCGGCCCCGGAGTTGGCGAAGTACACCCGGCCGGGGCGGCCGAAGGCCTGGAGCAGCCGTTCGGCGAGCGCGACGGGCGGTTCGGCGATGAAGAGGTTGGAGACATGGCCGAGCGAGGCGATCTGCCGGGAGACGGCCTCGACGACCGCGGGGTGGGCGTGGCCGAGCGCGTTGACGGCGATGCCGCCGACGAAGTCGGTGTACGCGGTGCCTTCGGCGTCCCACACGGTGGCGCCCTCGCCGCGCACCAGGGAGAGCTTCGGCGTGCCGTAGTTGTCCATCAGAGCGCCCTGCCAGCGCTGTGCGAGTTC
The DNA here is from genome assembly GCF_041438865.1 of Streptomyces sp. NBC_01471. Taxonomy (NCBI): domain Bacteria; kingdom Bacillati; phylum Actinomycetota; class Actinomycetes; order Kitasatosporales; family Streptomycetaceae; genus Streptomyces; species Streptomyces sp. NBC_01471. The sequence goes on along the minus strand of NZ_CP109450.1, from coordinate 6,707,485 downwards.
CTGGTTGCTCATGACTCCCCCTCAGTGGCGCCAGTGGTTTCTGTCCCGGTGTCCGGCACGACCATCGTGCCGATTCCCTCGTCGGTGAAGATCTCCAGCAGAATCGAGTGCTGGACCCGCCCGTCGATGACGCGGGCGGTGGTGACGCCGTTGCGTACGGCGAAGAGGCAGCCCTGCATCTTGGGCACCATGCCGCTGGCCAGCTCCGGGAGGAGCTTCTCCAGCTGCTTCGCGGTGAGCCTGCTGATGACGTCGTCGCTGTTCGGCCAGTCCTCGTAGAGGCCCTCCACGTCGGTGAGGACCATCAGTGTCTCGGCGTTCAGTGCGGCGGCCAGCGCGGCGGCCGCGGTGTCGGCGTTGACGTTGAAGACGTGGTTGTCCTCGGCGCTGCGGGCGATGGAGGAGACGACGGGAATGCGGCCGTCCTCCAGCAGCGCCTCGATCGCGCCGATGTCGATCCCGGTGATCTCGCCGACCCGGCCGATGTCGACCGCCTCGCCGTCGATCTGCGGGAAGTGCTGGACGGCGGTGATCGTGTTCGCGTCCTCGCCGGTCATACCGACCGCGAACGGGCCGTGCTGGTTGAGCAGCCCGACGAGTTCGCGCTGCACCTGGCCCGCGAGCACCATCCGTACGACGTCCATCGCCTCGGGCGTCGTCACCCGCAGCCCGGCCTTGAACTCACTGACCAGGCCGTGCCGGTCGAGCTGTGCGCTGATCTGCGGGCCGCCGCCGTGCACGACGACGGGCCTGAGACCGGCGTGCCGCAGGAAGACGACGTCCTGGGCGAAGGCGGCCTTGAGCTCCTCGTCGACCATGGCGTTGCCGCCGAACTTGATGACGACGGTCTTGCCGTGGTGGCGCGTCAGCCAGGGCAGCGCCTCGATGAGGGTCTGCGCCTTGGGGAGCGCGGTGTGCTTGCGGGCGCTCATGAGCTGTACGCGCTGTTCTCGTGGACGTAGTCGGCGGTCAGGTCGTTGGCCCAGATCACGGCCGACTCGCTGCCCGCCGCCAGGTCGGCGGTGATCTTCACCTCGCGGTACCTCATGTCGACGAGTTCGCGGTCCTCGCCGACGGAGCCCTTCTTGCAGACCCAGACACCGTTGATGGCGACGTTGAGCTCGTCGGGCTCGAAGGCGGCGGATGTGGTGCCGATCGCGGAGAGCACCCGGCCCCAGTTGGGGTCCTCGCCGTGGATGGCGCACTTCAGGAGGTTGTTACGGGCGATGGAGCGGCCCACCTCGACGGCGTCGTCCTCGGTCGCGGCGTTGACGACCTCGATGCGGATGTCCTTGCTGGCGCCCTCGGCGTCGCCGATCAGCTGGCGGGCCAGGTCGGCGCAGACCGTACGGACGGCCTCGGCGAACTCCTCGTCGCCGGGCACCGCTGCGGAGGCACCGGAGGCGAGCAGCAGCACGGTGTCGTTGGTGGACATGCAGCCGTCGGAGTCGACCCGGTCGAAGGTCGTACGGGTGGCGGCCCGGAGCGCCCGGTCCAGGACCGGGCTGTCCAGGTCGGCGTCGGTGGTGAGCACGACGAGCATGGTGGCGAGACCCGGGGCGAGCATGCCCGCGCCCTTGGCCATCCCGCCGACGCTCCAGCCGTCCCCGCCGGCGACGGCGGTCTTGTGGACGGTGTCGGTGGTCTTGATGGCGATGGCGGCCTTCTCGCCGCCGTGCGGGGAGAGTTCGGCGGCGGCCCGCTCGATGCCGGGCAGCAGCTTGTCCATGGGCAGCGGCAGACCGATGAGCCCGGTCGACGCGACCGCGACCTCACCCGCGTTGCCGCCGAGGACCTCGGCGGCCTTCTCGGCGGTGGCGTGGGTGTCCTGGAAGCCCCTGGGTCCGGTGCAGGCGTTGGCGCCACCGGAGTTGAGGACCACGGCTCCGACGGTGCCGCCCTTGAGTACCTGCTCGGACCAGAGGACCGGCGCGGCCTTGACGCGGTTGGAGGTGAAGACGCCCGCGGCGGCCAGCCGGGGCCCGGCGTTGACCACGAGGGCCAGGTCGGGTCCGCCGCTCTCCTTGATTCCGGCGGCGATGCCCGCTGCCGTGAATCCCTTCGCTGCCGTGACGCTCACTGCATCTCCTCGTTCGCCCCGCCGCTGTGGCGGCTCGTGTCACTGCCGGCCGCGCGGCGCGTCGGCGCGGCCCCGGTCTGCTGGCGCCGTCCGGCGGTTGCCCGCCCGACGGCCGTGCGTGCGCCGCTCACGGCGCCACCCCGATGGTGGAAAGCCCTCGGTCCTCGGGGAGTCCGAGCGCGATGTTCATGCTCTGCAGGGCGCCGCCCGCGGTGCCCTTGGTGAGGTTGTCGATGGCGCTGATGGCGACGATCCGGCCGGCGGCGGCGTCGTACGCGACCTGGATCTGCACCGCGTTGGAGCCGTACACGGAACCGGTCGACGGCCACAGCCCCTCCGGCAGCAGCTCCGTGAACGGCTCGTCCGCGAGGGCCTTCTCGTACGCCGCACGGACCGTCCCGGCGCTCACACCGGGCTTCGCCTTCGCGGTGCAGGTGGCCAGGATCCCGCGGGGCATGGGAGCGAGGGTCGGCGTGAAGGAGACCGTGACCGGCTCGCCGGCCGCCGCGCTCAGGTTCTGGATCATCTCGGGCGTGTGCCGGTGTCCCCCGCCGACGCCGTACGGCGACATCGAGCCCATCACCTCGGAGCCGAGCAGGTGCGGCTTGGCCGCCTTGCCGGCGCCGGACGTACCGGAGGCGGCGACGACCACCGCTTCGGGCTCGGCGAGACCGGCCGCGTACGCCGGGAAGAGCGCGAGGGACACCGCTGTCGGGTAGCAGCCCGGTACGGCGATCCGCTTCGCCCCGGAGAGGGCGCTGCGCCCGCGGGGCAGCTCGGGCAGCCCGTACGGCCAGGTCCCCGCGTGCGGGGAGCCGTAGAACCGTTCCCAGTCCCCGGCGTCTTTCAGCCGGAAGTCGGCGCCCATGTCGACGACGAGGACGTCGTCACCGAGCTGCTCGGCGACGGCGGCGGACTGCCCGTGCGGCAGCGCGAGAAAGACGACGTCGTGACCGGCGAGGACGTCCGCGGTGGTCGGCTGGAGCACACGCCCGGCCAGCGGCCGCAGATGCGGCTGCAGGGCGCCGAGCGCCTGGCCCGCGTTGGAGTTGCCGGTGAGCGCACCGATCTCGACATCCGGGTGGCCGAGCAGCAGACGGAGGAGTTCCCCGCCGGCGTATCCGCTTGCTCCTGCCACCGCTGCACGTACCGCCATCGAAATCCTCCTCGTCGAAGGCATGACTATACGCAAGGCTGCACTTTTATGCAAAGGGGGGCTTTTGGCGAAGGGGACACGGCTCTGCTTGACCTTGACACGGTGACAGGGCCTTCACTGCTCACCAAGGAGGTGGTCCAGATGGCGATCACAACACAGGACACCGATGCGGTACGAGCGCTCCGGGGACTGGAGGACGACCGTCCGTCCGTGCGGCTGCGGGCCGCTCTGGCAGCCGGCACGACGCCGGACCCGCGCTTCGTCGACAAGCTCGTCGAACGATGCGCGATCGAGCCCGAGTTCCTCGTCCGCGACATGCTGACCTGGGCGCTCACCCGCCACCCGGTGTTCATGACGCTTCCCGGGCTGCTCCGCGAAGTCCGCTCGGAGCGTGCGCAGGCGCGGAGCCAGGCGCTGCATACGCTGTCCAAGATCGGGGACCGGCAGGCGTGGCCGGCCATCACACGGACGCTCCTCTCGGACGCCGACGACGAGGTGGCGCGGAGCGCCTGGCGGGCCGCGGTCGTGCTCGTACCGGAAGGGGAGGAGTCCGCGCTTGCCACGGTGCTGGCGACGCAGCTCGGGCGCGGCGGGCGGGAGACGCGGCGCAGTCTCAGCCGGGCGCTGGTCGCGCTGGGTGAAGTGGTGCTGCCGGCTCTGCGTGCCGCGACGACGGCCCCCGGCCCGGATGTACGTGCGCACGCGCTCGCCACAGAACGGCTGCTGCGTGACCCGGACGCCGGTTTCGAGTGCGCGGTCGAGGAGGCGAAGCGCGTCGTGGCCCTGGGCGGGTCCGGCCGGGAGGGACGGTAGGACGTGTTGATCGGTGAGGTGGCCCGGCGGTCCGGGGTCAGCGCCCGGATGCTCCGGCATTACGAGTCGCTCGGTCTGGTGCGTCCATCGGGCCGTACCGGCTCCGGCTATCGCGAGTACTCCGGGCAGGACATCCGGCGGATCTTCCACATCGAGAGCCTGCGGTCGCTGGGTCTGTCGCTCCGTGAGATCGGGCGCGCGCTCGACGAGCCCGGCTTCACGCCCTCGGCGCTCGTCGGCGACCTCGTCCGTCAGGCCCGCGAACGCATCGCGGCCGAGACCGAGTTGCTCACGCGGCTGCGCCGGATCGACGCCGCGGAACCCACCGGCTGGGAGGACGTCCTCCAGGTCGTCGCGCTCCTCAAGGCGCTGGGGTCGAAGAGCGCCGACACGCGCCAGCGCGCGGCCCTCTCCTCGGCCGACGAGGTTCCGGTGCCGGTCGAGGCACTGGTCGAGGCGGCCCTGAGCGAGACGGAGCCGAACGTCGCCGGGGCCCTTCGATGGGCGCTGGCCCGATCGGGCGACGGCGGCCCCGCACTCCTGGCGGAGGGTCTCGGCTCACCGGTGGCCGCCGTGCGGGAACGTGCCGTACAGGCCCTCGCCGAGCTGCCCGCCGGTGAGGCCACCGCACACCTGCGGGATGCTCTGGCGAGCCCCGACGCCGTGGTCCGCGGGTACGCCGCTCTGGCGCTCGGGACACGGGGGATGGCCGACGCGGTCCCGACGCTCATGGGCATGATCGTGGAGGGAAGGAACGACACCGATGCGGCCGATGCGCTGAGCGTGCTGGCGAGCGACCCGGCGACGGCGGATCAGATCGCGACCGGGCTCGTCGACCGCCTCGCCCACGGCACTGCCGAAGCATCTGCACGCGGGCGGCTGACCCAGGCGCTGGCGGGCATCCCGGGCACGAGGGCGTCAGGCGCCCTGGTGGAGCTGTCGCACGACGCTGACCGCGCCGTCGCGCTGACCGCGGCGTACCTTCTTCACCTGCGCGACGCACGGTGACGGATCCCTCCCGGTGCGCCGGCTCCGTACGCAGCCCTTACTGAAGAGGCCCTGCTGAGGGCGGAACGGACAGGGATTCAGGCCGCCGGCCCGTGCACGGGTGAGGACGACGGCGCGCCGGTCCATCGGTGCAGGGCGGCTTCGAGGCCGGTGACGGCGGCGGTGTCGGGGGTGTCGGTGGCCCAGACGACCACCCCGTCCGGCCGTACCAGCACCCCGGCCGGCGCCGCGTGGTCGTCGGTCACACTGCGCACTCGCCCGGCCCGGCCCGCGGCGAGGCGGGCGAACGTCCCGTCGGGAGTGCGGTCGAGCAGCAGGAACCCGCCGCCGTGACCGTGGTCGACCAGACGGGAGCCGTCCCTCAGCCAGAGGTCGGGGACGAACCGTCCGATGAGCGGATGGTCTCCGGGCAGGTCGATGTGCTGCGTGACACCGGAGATCTTCTTGACCGCGTAGGTCGTGCCCGCCCGGGTGCTCAGCAGATCGGCGACGACCTCCCGGAGCGCGGCCGACTTGGCGTCCCCGCGCATCACCCCGACCTGGGCCCGCGTCCAGTCCAGCACCCAGGCGCCCAGGGGACGGCGCTCGGCGTCGTAGGTGTCGAGCAGCCCTTCGGGTGCCCACCCGGTGACCACGGCACCGAGCTTCCAGCCGAGGTTCATCGCGTCGCCGACCCCGAGGTTGAGCCCCTGACCGCCGAACGGCGGGTGCACATGCGCGGCGTCGCCTGCCAGCAGCACCCGGCCCGAGCAATAGGCCGCGGCCTGGCGGGCGTTGTCGGTCCAGCAGGTCGCGGCCCCGCGCAGCCCGGTCAGCGTGACGCCGGTGCCCGAGACCCGGCGCAGACTGGTCTGCAGCTCCTCAAGGGTGACCGGCGCCATGGGTGTCCCCCCGCGCGGGCGACGCCGGGCGTGGGGGAGGCCGTCGGGCGGGCCGTCGAACTCCAGGGTGACCACCCGCCCGGGCTGTGGCCCGTAGCGGTACACGCCCTCGGGTGACCACGCCCATCCGTTCACGAGCATCGAGGGGTCGGCGATGTCGGCGACGGCCAGGTATCCGGTGAATTCGGGGTCGGTGCCGGGGAAGCCGATGCCCGCGAGGCGGCGCACGGTGCTGTGCCCGCCGTCGCACCCGACCAGCCACCCGGTCCGCAACGGGCCGGCCGTGGTACCGACGAGCACACCGTCGCCGGTGTCCTCCAGCGCGGTGACCTCCACCCCGCGACGCACCCGTACACCGAGTCGCGCGACGTGCTCGGCGAGCAGGGCCTCCAGCTCACGCTGCGGCACCATCTGCGCTCCGGCGACCGCGGTGTGCGCGGCGAGGTCGGGATCGGACTCGTCCACGAGGTCGGCTGCGAGGACCATTCCGGCGAAATGCCCGGTGAACCGCGCGGTGCGCGGTCGTCCGCCGCCACCGGACGGTTGCTCGTCGGCAACGCGAGCGAACGACCCCACTCGCTCAAGCACCTCTCGCTGCACCTGTTCGGCGGCCGGCAGCAGGCCGCGGCGGTCGAGCGCCTCGGCCGTCGGCACGTTGATCGCCATGGCCTTCGTCGCCTCGTCCGGCTCGGCCCGTCGCTCGAGTACCTGCACCGTCGCCCCGGAGAGCGCCAGCTCGGCGGCGAGCACGAGGCCCACCGGCCCGGCCCCGACCACGGTCACATCCACGTTCGTGCCCACATTCATGTCCACGTTCACGTTCTGGTTCGCATTCATTGTCACGAACACTGTTCTACATACGAACACTGTTCGCGTCAAGCTATGATGACCGGGTGAACCCGAGAGAGCGACGCGCGGCGCGTCACCAGCCGCCGAACCCCGAGGCGCGGACCGGCCCGAGGCCACGGCGCCGCAAGGCCCCGATCACCGTGGAGCAGGTCATCGACACCGCGCTGCACGTCATCGCCACCGAGGGCTACGAGGCACTGACCATGCGCCGGCTGGCCGGCGCGCTCGACACCGGACCTGCCTCGCTCTACGCCCACGTGGTCAACAAGGCCGACCTCGACGAACTGCTCATCGCGCGGCTGTGCGCCGGTCTCCTGCTGCCCGAGCCCGAGCCCGCGGCCTGGCGGGAGCAGATCAGCGGTGTCTGCACCCAGGTGCGCGACCAGTACCTGAAATACCCCGGTATCTCACGTGCCGCGCTGGCGATGGCCCCCACAGACCTGGAGACCGTGCGCGTCAGCGAAGGAATGCTCGCCATCCTGATCGCCGGCGGCGTCGCCCCGCAGGCCGCCGTCTGGGCCGTCGACGCTCTCCTGCTGTACGTGGCCGGCTACTGCCTGGAGATCTCGATCCTGAAGCAGCGCAAGGTCCACGACGAGGGGGACTGGGTCGTCGACACCGGCGAGCTCCGGGACCGACTGGCCGCGCTGCCTGCCGAGACCTTCCCTCACACCACCCGCTACGCGGCGGAGCTCACCGCCGGCGAGGGCCACGACCGGTTCGACTTCACCGTCGCCCTGATGATCGACGGCCTCGCCCACCGCTAGGAGCGTTACCCCACAGGGGGCGGCTCCTTCGAGGTGCCCCCTGCGGCGCGCGGACGGCTGAGTGGTTGCGGGACGAAGGTTGAGTACGAGTACTCATGATCGGGCCGGCCCGCTCGGCACAGGATTGCTTCGAGCCGATCCGATCCACGAGGAGTGCACCATGCGCGAGCCCATTCGTCCCCGTACGGCCTCGGCCGGCAACCGCTACGGCCGCTCCGTGTCGGTTCTTGTGCTGACCGCAGCGTCGATGGCCTTCGCCCTCACGGGCTGCTCACAGGAGGACGCGATCTGCGGCGGCGGTGAGTATCCGGTGCTGAACGTGGGATCCACCGGCAGTGCCTGCGCCTCCAAGGGCCACGAACCGCCGAAGGGCTACACCCGCTACCCGAAGGGCAAGGTGCCCGAACACGTCGGCGACACGTGGGACACCTACTGGCAGAGCCACACCGTCGACAGGAGCGGAAAGATCATCAAGGCGCCGAAGGGCTGAGCCAGGAGCACGGGATCGCCACCTCCGCCCAGCCCCCGCCTCCCGGCCGCAGCCCTCCGCAGGCCGGCCCACGACCATCCGCGGAGACCGCGACGTCCCGGAAGTCCGCCGGCCAGGTCGCCGTCAGGCGCCCACGTAGGCCGCGAGGTGCTCGCCGGTGAGGGTGGAGCGGTCGGCGACCAGATCGGCGGGGGTGCCTTCGAAGACGATCCGGCCGCCGTCGTGGCCCGCGCCGGGGCCGAGGTCGATGATCCAGTCGGCGTGGGCCATCACCGCCTGGTGGTGCTCGACCACGATGACCGACTTGCCCGAGTCCACGAGCCGGTCGAGGAGGCCGAGCAGCTGCTCGACGTCCGCGAGGTGGAGTCCGGCGGTCGGCTCGTCCAGTACGTAGACACCGCCCTTGTCGGCCATGTGCGTGGCCAGCTTGAGCCGCTGCCGCTCGCCGCCGGACAGCGTGGTGAGCGGCTGGCCGAGGCTGAGGTAACCGAGCCCGACATCGACGAGCCGGCCGAGGACGGCGTGCGCCGCCGGAGTGCGTGCCTCGCCCTCGCCGAAGAACTCCTCGGCCCGGGCCACCGACATCGCGAGCACTTCGCTGATGTCACGGCCGCCGAGGTGGTGGTCGAGCACCGACGCCTCGAACCGCTTCCCCTCACACACCTCGCAGGTGGTGGCGACGCCGGCCATCATCGCCAGGTCGGTGTAGATCACGCCCGCACCGTTGCAGTTGGGGCAGGCACCCTCGGAGTTGGCGCTGAACAGCGCCGGCTTCACGCCGTTGGCCTTCGCGAACGCCTTGCGGATCGGGTCGAGCAGTCCGGTGTACGTCGCCGGGTTGCTCCGCCGGGAGCCGCGGATCGCGTCCTGGCCGACCGACACCACCCCCTCGTCGGCGTGGATCGAGCCGTGCACGAGCGAACTCTTGCCGGAGCCCGCGACGCCGGTGACCACGGCCAGTACCCCGAGCGGGATGTCGACGTCGACGTCGCGCAGGTTGTGCGCCGTCGCGCCGCGGATCTCCAGCGTGCCGGTGGGCGTCCGCACCTTCTCCTTGAGCGCGGACCGGTCGCCGAGATGGCGGCCGGTGAGTGTGGAGCCGGCCCGCAGCCCCTCGACGGTGCCCTCGAAGCAGACGGTGCCGCCCTCGGTCCCGGCGCCCGGCCCGAGGTCGACCACATGGTCGGCGATCGCGATCGTCTCCGGCTTGTGCTCCACGACGAGCACCGTGTTGCCGTTGTCCCGCAGCCGCAGCAGCAGGTCGTTCATCCGCTGGATGTCGTGGGGGTGCAGGCCGATGGTGGGCTCGTCGAAGACGTAGGTGACGTCGGTGAGCGACGAGCCGAGATGGCGGATCAGCTTGACGCGCTGCGCCTCGCCGCCCGACAGCGAGCCGGACGGCCGGTCGAGCGAGAGGTAGCCGAGGCCGATCTCCACGAACGAGTCGAGGGTCTGCCGCAGTTTCGCCAGGAGCGGCGCCACCGAGGGGTCGTCGACGCCGCGGACCCACTCGGCCAGGTCGGAGATCTGCATCGCGCACGCGTCGGCGATGCCGGTCCCGCCGATCCGCGAGGACCGGGCCGCCTCGGCGAGCCGCGTGCCGTCGCACTCGGGACAGACGGTGAAGGTGACCGCCCGGTCCACGAACGCCCGGATGTGCGGCTGCATCGCGTCCCGGTCCTTGGAGAGCATCGACTTCTGGACCCGGAGGATCAGTCCCTCGTAGGTCATGTTGATGCCCTCGATCTTCATCCTGGTCGGCTCGCGGTGGAGGAAGTCGTGCAGCTCCTTCTTGGTGTACTTGCGGATCGGCTTGTCCGGGTCGTAGAAGCCCGATCCGCTGTAGAGCCGGTAGTTCCAGCCGCCCTGCTTGTAGCCGGGCACGGTGAGCGCGCCCTCGGAGAGCGACTTGGAGTCGTCGAAGAGCTGGGTGAGGTCGAGGTCGGTGACCGTGCCACGCCCCTCGCACCGCGGGCACATGCCGCCGGTGACGCTGAAGCTGCGCCGCTCCTTCACGGTCTTCCCGCCGCGCTCCATCGTGACCGCGCCCGCTCCGCTGACCGAGGCGACGTTGAAGGAGAAGGCCTGGGGCGACCCGATGTGCGGCTTTCCGAGCCGGCTGAAGAGGATGCGCAGCATCGCGTTGGCGTCGGTGGCGGTGCCGACCGTGGAACGCGGGTCGGAGCCGATGCGCTGCTGGTCGACGATGATCGCGGTGGTGAGCCCGTCGAGTACGTCGGCATCGGGCCGCCCCAGCGTCGGCATGAAGCCCTGGACGAAGGCGCTGTAGGTCTCGTTGATCAGCCGCTGCGACTCCGCGGCGATCGTGCCGAAGACCAGAGAGCTCTTGCCCGAGCCGGAGACGCCGGTGAACACCGTCAGCCGGCGCTTCGGGATCTCGACGCTGATGTCCTTGAGGTTGTTCACCCGTACGCCGTGCACGCGGATCAGGCCGTGGCTGTCGGCAACGTGCGGCGCAGACGGCTGTGCGCCCGTCCTCCTGGCCATGCTTATCGTGTCTCCATCTGTCGGGCGGGGCCGCCTTCACGGTCTCCCCGCCGGGTCACCCGGCTCGGCCGGACCCGCCCCGGCCGGGTCGGGCGGTCATTCTCCTGCGTGGCGGAAGAGGGACACTCACGGGTCCTGGAGGAGGCCGAGGACATTGCCGTCGGGGTCGGTGACCGTGGCCACCAGACGGCCCCCGCCGACGTCGTGCGCGGGCTCCTTCACGACGGCACCCGCGGCGGTCACCTCGGCGAGCTTCGCCTCGATGTCCGGCACCTGCCAGTAGGCCACCGGCGCGGTCATCCCCTGCTGCGCACCGCCCGGAACCAGCCCGATGTGCTGCCCGGCGACCTCGAAGCCGACGTAGTAGGACTCGTCGGCAAGCGGCGGTACGCCGAGGAGAGCGCTGTAGACCGGCTTGGCAGCCGCCAGGTCGGAGACGGGGTGCAGCACGGTTTTGATTCCCTGGTTCGCCGAGTCGGTCATGGTCGCTCCTGAAGTCGTGGGCCGCATTCGCCCGGTGCGTGGATGCTGACGTCCATGCTGGTCACGCTAGTGCGGCTCACCGGGCCGTGCTTCTCGATTCCTGACCGGTTCCCGGGCGGCTCATGATCCCGCCGGGCCGGCCGGTCGCCCCGGCCGGGCCCCGTCACAGCGGGGTGAGCGAGGCTGACACCGTTACTACCGACCGGTAGGGTCGGGGCCCCGAGGAACGGAGCCACCATGGCCCGCACATTCTCAGTGTCCGGCGACATCGTCGTCGACGCCGCACCGTCGGCGGTGTACGACCAGGTCAGCAACCCCGCCCTGATGGGGCGGTGGAGTCCGGAGAACCTGGGCGCGACCCTGCGTGAGACGGGCAGGACGGCGTTCGTCGGCATGGTCTTCGACGGGCACAACAAGCGCGGGGCCTTCCGCTGGACGACGCGCTGCACGGTGACCGCGGCAGACCCCGGCGAGCGGTTCGCCTTCCGGGTGCACGCCATCGGGATCAGGCAGCCGCGGCTGCCGGGGCCCATCGCCACCTGGGAGTACCGCTTCGAGAGCGCCGGTACGGGCACGAAGGTCACCGAGACCTGGACGGACGACCGGCGCGCGTGGCCGGACTTCGCGGCCAACGCCTTCGACCGGATCGCGACCCGCGGGCACGTCTTCGCGGTGTTCCAGCAGAAGAACATCCGGACCACGCTGCGCAATCTCAAGGCGGCCGTGGAGGCACCGGCCGCGTGACCGGGCGGCGGCCGGTCGTGGCGCCGCCCGCCCGGAGCGCCGGGCGGGCGTATGTGATCCGATGGGACCGACTGCCCTGTTGTCCAGCCCTGGAGAGAGGCGTCCGGCATGTCCCAGGAACCGTTCCGCAAGCCTGATCTGACGTCCAGGCCCTTCCGGCTGACGACCGGGCGCACCCTGGCCGCCGCCCCCGGGGTCCTCTATCTGGCCTGGACCGAACAGTTCGACCGGTGGTTCGCGGCCCCCGGTTCGGTACGGATGACGCCCGAGGAGAGCGCGCCGTTCTTCTTCGAGACGGAGTACGCGCCCGAGCCGGGTGGCCCGGTGGCACGGCATCCGCACTACGGCCGGTTCCTGCGACTGGAGCGGGACCGCCTCGTCGAGCTGACCTGGGTCACGGGTGCGGGCGGCGCCGAGGGCGCCGAGACGGTCGTCACCGTCGAACTCGCGCCGGAGGGGGACGGCACGCGCCTTACGCTCACCCATGCGGGCTTCGCCTCCGAGGAAGCCCCGCGACCGCACCGCCGACGCCTGGCCCCTGGTCCTCGAACAGCTCGACCGGCAGACCGCACCGGCGGGCTGAGACCACGCCACGGGACGGGCGGCCGGCTCAGCCGCGGACAGCTGTCTCCAGGCGCAGGCTCCAGCGGCCCGGCAGACCGGTCAGGGTCACCGTGGAGAGCGGCGGCACATCGACATTCCAGTACGTCGACGGCGGCGCCTTGAGCGCGTAGACCAGGGCGGCCCGCACGACGGACGGTTCGGCGACCGCGACGATGGACCCGTCGCACGGAGGCCGGGTCTCCAGCCAGTTCCCTATCCGCGAGATGAAGCCCAGCAGTGATTCGCCGCCGTGCGGGGCCGAGCGTGGGTCGGCGAGCCAGACGTCGACCGCCGCGGGTTCGCGTGCCGTCACCTCCGCCAGGGTGAGCCCGCGCCACCGCCCCATGTCGCAGTCACTCAGAGCGGGTTGGAGCAGCGGAGCGAAGCCGAGCGCATCGCCGGTGGCCCGGCTGCGTGCGGTGGGCGAGCAGTAGCGCAGCTCGGCCGCGGCCAGCGGGACGAGGAAGCCCGCCGAGAGCTGCACCTCGTGCCAGCCTGCGTGGTCGAGTGGCCGGTCGTCGTCGAAGCGCTCGGCGAGCCGGGAGGAACTGCGTGCGGCGGCGACCAGCGTGACGCGAACGCTCATGGCCGCGATCGTGCGACTGAAACCCTGCCGGGTCAAGGGGTGGCGGAGAACCCGCAGCAGCCCGCGCCGCCTCAGCCGAGCGCCTCGTCGCACGCCGTGCGCAGCCTCCGCACCCCTTCGGCGATCTCGCCCTGCCCCGCCACCCCGGCGAAACTCAGCCGCAGGTGCGGAGCGGGCGGTTCGGCGGAGAAGTAGGGGCGGCCCGGCGCGACCGCGACGCCCGCGCGGAGGGCCGCCGAGACCACCGCCGCCTCGTCCGAGCCGTCGGGCAGCCGCAGCCAGAGGTGGTAGCCGCCGCTGGGGACGTACGGGAGGTCCAGCTCGGGGAGACTGCCGCGGAGCGCGGTGGCGAGGGTGTCCCTGCGATCTCTCAACTGCCCTGAAACAGAACGGAGATGACGGTTCCACGCGGGCGATCCGACCAGTTCGACGGTGGCCTCCTGGAGCGGGCGCGGGACGAAGAAGCTGTCGACGACCTGGATCGAGCGCAGCCGTTCGAACACCGGCCCGCGAGCGGCCAGCACCCCCACCCGCAGGCTGGGCGAGGTCGCCTTGGTGAGCGAGCAGACATGCACGACCACACCGTCGTGGTCGTCGGTGGCCAGCGGCCTCGGCAGAGGCCCCGCGTCCTCGTGGACGAGCCTGCGGACGAAGTCGTCCTCGATGACGAACGCCCCCGCCTCCCGGGCGATGCGCAGCACCTCCGGGCGGCGGGCGTCGCTGAGTACCGCGCCGGTCGGATTCTGGAACAGCGGCTGGCAGACGAAGACCCGGGAACCGGTGGCGCGGAACGCGTCGGCGAGCAGTCCGGGGCGTACGCCGTCGGGATCCACCGGGACCGGCACCGGACGCAGCCCTGCCGCGCGGGCGACGGCCAGCATGCCGGGATAGGTCGGGGATTCGACGAGTACGGAGGCGCCGGGCGGAGCGAGCGCGCGCAGGGCCGTACTGAGGGCGCTCTGGCCGCCCGCGGTGACCAGGACGTCGGCCGCGGTGACAGGTCCGCCGATCCCCCGTGCGAACCACTCGCGCAGCTCGGGAATCCCGTCGACGGGGGGCCTCCCCCAGGCACCGGGCCTGCGGCCTGCCCGGGCGAGGGCGGCGGCCATGGCCTGTTCCGGCTGGAGCGAGGCGTGCAGATAGCCGCCGTTGAACTCGATGACGCCCGGCGGCGGCGCGGCGAGTGTGACCAGCACCCCAGACGCGTCCACCGCGCGGGGAGCCGCGTCCGTGGCGCCGTCGGCGCTGAGCGCGATCTCCTGCCAGGAGGTGTCGCCGGGTGCGGGGGTGTCCCTGCGGGGCCGCGCCCGGAACGCTCCGGCGCCCGGACGGGTCACGACGAGCCCCTCGGCGGCGAGCTGGGCGAGCGCCCTGGAAACGGTGACCGGGCTGACCCGGTAGGTCTCGACCATGGCCCGGCTCGACGGCAGCTTTCCATCAACCGGATAGCGGTTGAGCTCCCTTTTAAGGGAGTTCACCAGTTCGGCCACACTGCTACGCTCGTACATGACAGTACAGAGTAGCGCTACCGACCATTCACCGATAGCAGTCGGGGACAGCAGAGGCGACCGCGCCGCAGGCGGGAACGGCCACGCGGGCCGCACCGGGACCCTGCTCGCCGGACTCGGCGTGGTCTCCTTCTCACTGACGTTCCCCGCGACCGCCTGGGGCCTTGAGGGCTTCGGGCCCTGGTCGCTCGTCTCCGTGCGCTGCGTCCTCGCCGCGCTGTTGGCGGGCGGCGCCCTGCTCGCCGCGCGGGCCCCCGTCCCCGAGCGGCGCCACTGGGCCGGTCTCGCCGTGGTGGCCGCCGGGGTGGTCCTGGGCTTCCCGCTGCTGACCACGCTCGCGCTGCAGACCTCGACGACCTCGCACGCCGCTGTGGTGGTGGGGCTGCTGCCGCTCACCACGGCCGCCTTCTCCGCCCTGCGGACCGGGTCACGGCCGTCTCGCTCCTTCTGGGCCGCCGCCGTGGCCGGGGCGGCCGTGGTGATCGCGTTCACCGTGCAGCAGTCCGGCGGCGCGCTGTCCACGGGTGACATGTATCTCTTCGCCGCTCTGCTGATCTGCGCCGCGGGCTACACGGAGGGCGGGCGGCTGGCCCGTGAGATGCCCGGCTGGCGGGTGATCGGCTGGGCACTGGTCCTCTGCCTGCCACTGGCCGTGCCCGCCGGCGCCGTGGCACTGGCGATCGAACCCGTGCACCTCAACGGTCACAGCATCGCCGGAGTGCTCTGGGTGGCGGCGGGTTCCCAGTTCCTCGGGCTGGTGGTCTGGTATCGCGGCATGGCGGAGATCGGCGTGGCCAGGGCCAGCCAGCTCCAGCTCGCACAGCCGCTGCTGACCCTCGTCTGGTCGGTGCTGCTGCTGGGCGAGCACCTTCCGGTGGCCGCTCCGGTCGCCGCTGTCGCGGTCCTCGTGTGCATCGCGGTCACGCAGCGTTCCAGGACGAGATGAGAGGAAATGTCGTGGTTGTGCAGTAAGCGGTTGTTAACCCGGCGCCCCGGCCACCGGCAGGTCGGAGGTAACGTCTGGGGGCCGGGCGGGCGCCGGAACCATACGGGGTACTCGCCCGCGACGATCTGCGAAAGGCTGGATGTGACCGACATCGAACGCGTCGGAGTGGTGGGCTGTGGCCAGATGGGCGCGGGAATCGCGGAGGTCTGCGCCCGCAGCGGCCTTGAGGTGATGGTCGCCGAGACCACTGGCGAGGCTCTGGAAATCGGCCGCACCCGGCTCCAAAACTCTCTCTCGAAGGCCGCCGAGCGCGGCAAGATCACCGAGGAGGAGCGCGACGCGACGCTCGGCCGGCTGAGCTTCACGACCGACCTCGGGGAGTTCGCCGACCGCGACCTCGTCATCGAGGCCGTCGTGGAGAACGAGCAGGTGAAGACGGAGATCTTCCAGGTGCTCGACCAGGTGGTGACCCGGCCGGACGCGATCCTCGCCTCCAACACCTCCTCGATCCCGCTGGTGAAGCTGGCCGTCGCGACCTCCCGGCCCGACCAGGTCATGGGGATCCACTTCTTCAACCCCGCGCCCGTGCAGCAGCTCGTCGAGCTGATCCCGGCGCTGACCACATCCGAGGAGACGGTCAAGCGTTCCGAGGCGCTGGTGCAGGACATACTCGGCAAGCACGCGATCCGGGCGCAGGACCGCTCGGGCTTCGTGGTCAACGCCCTGCTCATCCCGTATCTGCTCTCCGCGATCCGGATGTTCGAGTCCGGCATCGCGAGCCGTGAGGACATCGACAACGGCATGGAGATGGGCTGCGCCCACCCCATGGGCCCCCTGAAGCTCGCCGACCTGATCGGTCTCGACACCGTGGCGTCCGTCGCGGACTCGATGTACGCCGAGTTCAAGGAGCCGCTGTACGCCGCTCCCCCGCTGCTCCAGCGCATGGTCGACGCGGGACGGCTGGGCCGCAAGACCGGCTCGGGTTTCTACCCGTACACCTGAGCTGTCCGTACCGGTGGTCCGGGTGGAGTGTGCGGGCGCGCGGCGGTGGCGCCCCGTCCCGCACACTCCGCCGCGGCCCGGCTCAGAGTGCGGACCGTGCGGTACGGACCGGGTCCGGCCTGCACAGCGTTCTGCTGCGGTCGTTGCGCAGGACGAGCAGCGCCACATCGTCGGTGATACGGCCGCCGGTGTGCCGCAACAGCGCGCCGTGCACCCGCTGGATCACCCGGGCAGGCGCCGCAACGCCTTCGGCGGCCGCGTCGGACAGCGCCTCCTCCAGCCGGAAGAACCGGAGGTCCGAGTCCCGCGCGTCGGTGGCCCCGTCGGTGTGCAGGAACAGCGCGTCACCGGGGAGCAGGCGGCCGCACCAGTGCGCCTCGACGGCCGCCGGCAGCGGGAACGTCCCCAGCGGGGGCAGCGGCTCGCCCCCACGGAGCAGTTCGGCCGCCTTCCCCAGCCGGTAGGGCCACGGGTGCCCGCAGTTGACCGCGGTCATCCCGCCCGCTCCGTCGATCTCCAGAAGCAGTACGGTCACGAACTCCTCGGCCGAGGGATGGCCGGGCTCGGTACCGCCCGCCGCCGGGTGCTCCTGCCGTGAGCGCTCCCGCAGGTGCCGTTCCAGCGCCCGTTCCAGTCTCCTTGCCACGTCCGGAAGTTCGGGCTCGTCGTGCGCGGCCTCGCGGAAGCTGCCCAGGACGGCGGCCACCGCGCCGATGGCCGCCAGCCCGTGACCACGTACGTCACCGATCACCAGCCGCACCCCGTGCACGGTGGCCAGCGCCTCGTAGAGGTCCCCGCCGACCACCGCCCCCGGGGAGGCGGAGAGCTGGCTCGCGGCGACGGTGAGACCGTCGATCCGCGCGGGCAACGGCCTGAGCAGCACCCGCTGGGCGGCGTACGCTATGGCGCGCGCCTGCCTCAACTCCCGCACCGGGCCCAGCCGGACACCTGCGAGCACACAGCCGGCCAGGGAGAGCAGGACGGCGCTGAAGGCCAGCCGGACGGTGATGCTGTCGTCGCCGGCCGGCGAGCGGACCAGCTCCCAGCCGACCACGACGGCCAGCCCGAGCGCGGGGATGCCGAAGACGACCGCGCCCCGCCATCCCCTGGTACGGATCATGCCGCCGCCCCTCATTTCCCGGTCGGTCTTATGATCGGGCGGGTCGATTCTGTAGGCGGTGCGCACCCGTTGGCGTACATCAGCAGTGCTTCTCACCCGAACGAGTGAGGGACGCGCCCGGAGATCCGGACACGCCCCTCAGTGTTCCCGTACGCGGAACAGCGGCTACGCGCCGCGCAGCACCGCCCCGGTGCGCTCCGCGGCGAGCGCGACGGCGGTGTCCCGCGCGGCGGTCGCCTCGTCGACGGTCAGCGTGCGGTCGGCCGCGCGGAAGCGCAGCGCGTACGCCAGGGACTTCTTGCCCTCGCCGATCTGCTCACCGGTGAAGACGTCGAACAGCCGCAGCGATTCGAGGAGTTCACCGGCGCCCTCGCGCAGCGCCGCCTCGACGTCCACGGCCGGTACCCCGGCCGGAACGACGAGGGCGACGTCCTGGGTCGCCACCGGGAAGGAGGAGATCCGGGGCGCGACGAGCGTGGTCGCGGCCCGCTCCAGCACATCGAGCTCCAGCTCCATGGCGCAGCTGCGCTCGGGGAGGTGGAACGCCTTGATCACGCGCGGGTGCAGCTCACCGGCGTGCCCGGCGAGGACTTCCGCGCCGTCCACCATGACGTACAGCCCGGCGCAGCGGCCGGGGTGCCACGGCTCGTTCCGGTCGGCGCGGACGATCAGCTCCACACCGGCCTCGCGGGCGACGGTACGGGCCGCCTCGACGGCGTCCGCCCAGTCGGCCGGGCGGCCCTTGCCCCACCAGCCGGCCTGCTCGCGCGCACCGGCCAGGACGGCCGCGACCCGGCGCGGCTGGCGCGGCAGCGCGGCGGTGATTCCGGCGATCTCCTCGTCGGTGGGCCTGCGGTCGACGGGCAGCCGCGCGGGCACCCGCTCCTCGCCCGTCGGCCGGAAGACCAGACCGGTCTCGAAGAGCGCCAGGTCGTGCGAGCCGCGTCCGGTGTTGCGCCGCAGCGCGCCGAGCAGCCCCGGCAGCAGCGTGGTGCGCAGCGCGGGCTCCTCGTCGGAGAGCGGGTTGACCAGCTTGACCGTGGCGCGGCGCGGGTCGTCGGCGGCCAGCCCGAGCTGGTCGAACGCGGCGTCGCCGGTGAACGGGTAGTTCAGCGCCTCGACGAAACCGGCACCGGCCAGCGCGCGGCCGACCCTGCGGTGCAGCCGCTGCCGCTCGGTGAGCCCGCGGCCCGCCGGGGGCCTCGGCAGCGTCGACGGGAGGTTCTCGTACCCCTCCAGACGGATGACCTCTTCGGCCAGGTCGTTCGGGTAGGCGAGGTCGGGTCGCCAGGACGGCACGGTGACGACGAGATCGTCCTGCCCGTAGACGTCGCAGCCGACCTGCTGGAGGCGGCGTACGACGGTCTCCCGGCCGTACGCGACACCCGCCACCTTGTCCGGGTGGTCGGCGGGCATCTGGAGGGTGCGCGGCGCCGACGGCGCGACGACCTCGGTGACCCCGGCCTCGGCGGTGCCGCCCGCGAGCAGTACCAGGAGGTCGACGGTCCGCTGGGCGGCCGCCGAAGCCGCCTCCGGGTCGACACCCCGCTCGAAGCGCTTGGACGCCTCGGACGCCAGCTTGTGGCGGCGTGCGGTGCGCGAGATGGAGAGCGCGTCGAAGTGCGCGGCCTCGATGACGACGTCGGTCGTGCCGCGGAGCTGTCCGGTCTCCGGGTCGGTGGTGACGTCGGCGATCTCGGTGTTGGCCCCGCCCATCACACCGGCGAGACCGATGGGGCCGCGGTCGTCGGTGATGACCAGGTCACCGGCGTCGAGCACCCGGGCGGCGCCGTCGAGCGTGGTGAACTTCTCGCCGGCCACGGCCCTGCGTACGCCGATCGGCCCGTCGATCCGGGTGCGGTCGTAGGCGTGCAGCGGCTGGCCGAGCTCCAGCATCACGTAGTTGGTGATGTCGACGGCGAGCGAGACCGGCCGCATACCGGCCTTCTGCAGACGGCGCTGGAGCCAGATCGGCGTCCGGGCCTCCAGGTCGAGGCCGGTGACCGTGCGGGCGGTGAAGCGGTCGCAGCCGCGCGGGTCGGCGATCTTCACCGGGTAGCCGAAGGCGTTGGGCGGTGCCACGTCGAGCAGCGCCGGGTCGCTCAGCGGCAGCCCGTAGGCGGTGGCGGTCTCCCGGGCGACCCCGCGGATCGACAGCGCGTAACCGCGGTCGGGGGTGACGGCGATGTCCAGCACCTCGTCGACCAGTTCGAGCAGCGCGATGGCGTCGGTACCCGGCTCATGCCCGGGGGGCAGCACGATGATGCCGTGCGTGCCGTCGTCACCCATGCCCAGCTCGTCGCCGGAGCAGATCATGCCGTGCGAGGTCCTGCCGTACGTCTTGCGCGCGGCGATGGCGAAGTCGCCGGGCAGCACCGCGCCGGGCAGGACGACGACGACCTTGTCGCCGACGGCGAAGTTCCGGGCGCCGCAGACGATCTCCTGCGGCGCACCGGTGCCGTTGGCGGTGCCGACGTCGACCGTGCAGAAGCGGATGGGCTTCTTGAAGCCCTCCAGCTCCTCGATGGTCAGTACCTCTCCGACGACCAGGGGGCCCTTGAGGCCCGCGCCGGTCTGCTCGACGGTCTCGACCTCCAGGCCGACGCCGATCAGCTTGGCCTGTACGTCACGGCCGGTCTCGGTGGCGGGGAGATCGACGTACTCCCGCAGCCAGGAAAGCGGGACCCGCATCAGATCTCCATCCCGAACGGCCGGGTGAACCGGATGTCACCCTCGACCATGTCTCGCATGTCTTCGACGTTGTGGCGGAACATCAGCATCCGTTCGATGCCGAACCCGAAGGCGAATCCGCTGTACTTCTGGGGGTCCACACCGCAGGCGGTGAGCACCTTGGGGTTGACCATCCCGCAGCCGCCCAGCTCGATCCAGCCCTCGCTGGAGCAGGTGCGGCAGGGGCGGTCGGGGTTGCCCACCGAGGCGCCGCGGCAGACGTAGCACTGCATGTCCATCTCGGCGGACGGCTCGGTGAACGGGAAGTAGTTCGGGCGCAGCCGGGTCGTCATGTCCTGGCCGAAGAGTGCCTGCACCATGTGGTCCAGGGTGCCCTTGAGGTCGGCCATGGTGAGGCCCTCGTCCACGGCGAGCAGCTCGATCTGGTGGAAGACCGGCGTGTGGGTGGCGTCCAGCTCGTCGGTGCGGTAGACCCGCCCCGGGCAGACGACGTAGACGGGCGGCTCGCGGTCGAGCAGGGTGCGGGCCTGGACGGGCGAGGTGTGCGTCCGCAGCACGACACCGGACTCGTCGCCCTCCGTGCCCTCGGGGCCCTGGACGAAGAACGTGTCCTGCATCTGCCGGGCCGGGTGGTCGGGCGTGAAGTTGAGGGCGTCGAAGTTGAACCACTCCGCCTCGACCTCGGGGCCCTCGGCGATCTCGTAGCCCATGGCCACGAAGATGTCCGAGACCCGCTCCATGAAGGTGGTCAGCGGGTGGCGGGCGCCGGCCGGGGTGCGGTCGTAGGGCAGTGTGACGTCCACCGCCTCCTCGACCAGGACCCGCTCGTCGCGCTCGGTCTCCAGCTCCGCCTGGCGGGCCGCGAGTGCCTTGTTCACGGCGCCGCGCGCCATGCCCACGCGCTTGCCCGCGTCGGCCTTGGCCTGCGGCGGCAGCGCGCCGATCTCGCGGTTGGCGAGCGCCAGCGGTGAGGTACCGCCGGTGTGGGCCGTCTTGGCGTGTGCGAGCGCGTCGAGGTCGCCCGCAGCGGCGAAGGCGGCGAGCGCCTCGCTCCGCATCCGCTCGATCTCTTCCGGTTTCAGTGCCTCGACCTCAACAGGGTCGTACGACTTGTTCGGTGCCGACATCTCTTCCCGTACTTCCGATTTCTGGCTGAGGCGACCTGCTCGCCGACAGCGACGTCAAGGACGCAAACGTGCCAAAGGTCGATTCTAGAGGCCGCATGGGGTCGAAGAAGCCCGCAGGTCCTCAGGCACACCCGTCGCCCGCCGCCACGCTTGCGCGACGCTTCGCGACATTTCCTATTTCAGGTACGCCGGAGCCCCCACGGGCAGGATAAATCGGAACTCCGCGCCGCCGCCCGCCCCGCGGCCGACGGTGATCGTCCCGCCGTGCGCCTCGACGATGCCCTTGACGATGTACAGGCCGAGCCCGGTGCCGCCGCGTTTGCTGCCCCGCCAGAAGCGGGTGAAGACGCGGCTCATCGACTCCTCGGGGATGCCGGGGCCCTCGTCGGTCACCGTGACGCCCGTCCCCTTCTCGTCGTTCTTCGCGGCGGCTGCCGCCACCTCGATGGTGACGGTTCCCTCACCGTGGCGCACGGCGTTTTCCAGCAGATTGCCGAGGATCTGGTCGATCTTGTCCGGGTCGGCCCAGAGATCGGGCAGCGGCTGTTGGATCCGGACCAGGAACCGGTCGGGGTCCTGGCCGGACGCGGTGTGTGCCTGGATGTGCCGGTCGACGGCCGCGCCGATGTCGACGGGCTGGCGGCGCAGTTCCAGGCGGCCCGAGTCGATGCGCGAAATGTCGAGGAGCTCGGCGATCAGCCGGGTGACCCGGTTGGCGTCGGCGTCGACGGTCTCCAGCATGAGCCGCTTCTGTGCGTCGGTGAAGCGCTCCCACTTCGCGAGCAGGGTCGCGGTGAATCCTTTGACCGAGGTCAGCGGGGAGCGCAGCTCGTGCGCGACGGTGGCTATCAGCTCGGCGTGGCTGCGCTCGGTGCGGCGGCGCGCCTCGGTGCCCCGGAGCGAGACGACCACCCGCCGGACGGGCCCGGTGGGGTGCTCCCGTATGTACCGCGCGGAGACCAGCACCTCGCGCCCGCCCGGCAGCAGCAGATTGCGCTCGGGCTGGCCGTAGCGGATGGCGAGCCCCCCGTACGGGTCGGTCAGGGTCCACCAGCGGCGGCCCTTGAGGTCCTCCAGGGGCAATGCCCGCTCCAGCGGGAGGCCCAGTGCGGCGGCGCGCGGTACGGCGGTGATCCGTGCGGCGGCGGTGTTGAAGCAGACGATCCGGCCGTGCTCGTCGGCGACGACCAGACCGTCGGGGAGTTCGTCGGGGTCGACCCCGGATCCGGTGACACCGGCGGACCCGCCGGTTCCGTTCAGCACCGGTCCGTGTCCGTGCGATGACGCACCGCCCGATGAGACAGCCATCCCCGTATCCCACCTCTCCGGATAGCGCAGTGGGCCCCCGAACTCGTCACCCTACTAGGTGGAGGTCACGGAGCGGCACCCTCCGGAAGCACGCTGCGCACGGGCGGAGGCGTAGAGGCAGACCGCGGCGGCCGTCGCGAGGTTGAGGCTCTCGGCCCGGCCGTGGATGGGGACACGGACCACGGCGTCGGCGAGGGCCCGGGTCTCCTCGGGGAGCCCCCAGGCCTCGTTGCCGAACACCCAGGCGCTCGGACCCCCCATGGTGCCCGCGTCGAGCTCGGCGTCGAGGTCGGCCTCGCCCGCGCCGTCGGCGGCGAGGATCCGTACCCCGGCGGCCTTCAGTCCGGCGACGGCCCGCTCGACGGGGACGCCGATCGCGACCGGCAGGTGGAAGTGCGAACCGACCGACGCGCGCACGGACTTGGGGTTGTACAGGTCGACGGAGGCGTCGGTGAGGACGACCGCGTCGGCGCCCGCGGCATCGGCGCAGCGCAGCACCGTGCCGGCGTTGCCGGGGTCGCGGACATGCGCGAGCACGGCCACCAGCCGGGGCCGCGCCGCGAGGATCTCGTCGAACGGCGAGTCCAGGAAGCGGCAGACTCCGACGAGGCCCTGCGGGGTGATGGTCTGGGAGAGCTCGGCGAGCACGTCGTCGCCCGCCAGGTGGATGCGCGCCCCGGCGTCCCGTGCCGCGGCGACGACGGTCCCGTACCGCTCGGCGGCCTCCACGGTGGTGAACAGTTCCACGAGCGTCGGCTCGCCGCCGACCCGGTGCTGCACGGCCTCGCGCACGGCCTGCGGCCCCTCGGCGATGAACCGCCGTTCCTTGGTGCGGAAGTTGCGCCGGGCGAGCCGCTTCGCGGCGGCGACGCGCGGGGAGCGCGGGGAGATCAGCTCGGCGGGGGTGCCCATGGTCGGCGTTTCACCTTACTCACGTGACTCACGTACGGAACTGCGTCATGTCCGGGTGCTGCGCCCGGTCCGGACACCGGTCTGTGGAACACAGCGGACCCGCAGGCGGCTTCCACCTGCGGGTCCTGCCGGTTGGGCTCCGGTCGAAGAGCGTGCCTGGATCAGGCAGCGGTCTTCGGCGCGTTGACGTCGCTCGGGAGCGCCTTCTGCGCGACCTCGACCAGCGCGGCGAACGCGTTGGTGTCGTTGACGGCCAGCTCGGCGAGGATCTTGCGGTCCACCTCGATGTTGGCGGCCTTCAGACCCTGGATGAGGCGGTTGTACGTCATGCCGTTCTCGCGGGCAGCGGCGTTGATGCGCTGGATCCACAGCTGACGGAAGTCGCCCTTGCGCTTCTTGCGGTCGTTGTAGTTGTAGACCAGGGAGTGGGTGACCTGCTCCTTGGCCTTGCGGTACAGGCGCGAACGCTGACCGCGGTAGCCCTTGGCCGCTTCGAGAATTGCCCGGCGCTTCTTGTGGGCGTTGACTGCCCGCTTGACGCGTGCCACTTGTTGACTCCTTGTAGCGGGGCCGTGGGTGAACTCACACGGCCCGGAAACGAATTGGTCCCGGTCCCGACATCGCGCCCCCGGTGGTCGCCGGGGGCCGCGACATCACTTGCCGAGAAGCTTCTTGATCTTCTTGGCGTCGGCCGGGGCCACCACGACGGTGCCGGTCAGCGAACGCGTCTTCTTGGACGACTTGTGCTCCAGCAGGTGGCGCTTGCCGGCGCGCTCACGGAGCACCTTGCCGGAGCCGGTGATCTTGAAGCGCTTGCTGGAGCCGCTGTGCGTCTTGTTCTTCGGCATCGCGCCGTACTCTCCTCGTCAGTGGCGCTCCCCCGGTGCGGGCACCGGAGACCGGGAGCGTCAGATCGTTGGTATGTGTTCCGGGCGGAACCCCGGGGCCGCCTGGCTGGTGGCCCGTCCGGTCACGCGTCGGAGGTGGTCTCGGCCGGTGCTTCGGCCTCTGCCTCGGCCGGAGCCTCGGCGACCTCGTCCGCGGACTCGTCGGTCGCGTAGCCCTGGCGCTCCGCCTTGCGGGCGGCCTGGGCCTCGCGCGCCTCGGCCATGGCCTCGGTCTTCTTCTTGTGCGGGCCAAGCACCATGATCATGTTTCGGCCGTCCTGCTTCGGGTTCGACTCGATGAACCCGAGGTCCTCGACGTCCGAAGCGAGACGCTGCAGCAGCCGGAAACCCAGTTCGGGACGGGACTGCTCGCGACCGCGGAACATGATCGTGATCTTGACCTTGTCGCCCTGCTTGAGGAAGCGCACGACGTGACCCTTTTTGGTGTCGTAGTCGTGCGGGTCGATCTTCGGCCGGAGCTTCATCTCCTTGATGACCGTGTGCGCCTGGTTCTTGCGCGCCTCACGGGCCTTCATGGCCGACTCGTACTTGAACTTCCCGTAATCCATGAGCTTGCACACGGGCGGACGGGCGGTCGCCGCGACCTCGACCAGGTCGAGGTCGTACTCCTGTGCCAGTTCCAGGGCCTTCGCGAGCGGGACAATGCCCACCTGCTCACCACTGGGTCCGACAAGTCGCACCTCGGGAACGCGAATCCGGTCGTTGATGCGGGGCTCGGCGCTGATGGATCCTCCTCGGTAGCACCACACGGCTCTCTGGCAGACAGCCGCGTAACGTCTGTTTAGACAGACCAACCGAACCTGGAACATGAAAAACGCCCCGGACGGGACACAGGCGGGAGCTCCTCACATACCGGAGCACCGCCGCGTCAACCGCGGGGCGCACATCGGGTGGCTTCCATCGTCCGTACGGAACGATGGGCGCCGCCTGACCGGTGACCCGCCGTCCCGGAGGACAGTCAGGTGGGAGATCGGAGCCTCCACTTGTGGGCCGGGCACACAGGTGTCCGGCCGGTCGTTACACAAGGTTAGCACCCCGGACCCGGTGCGGCGAACCGGTCGCGACGGCCTCCGCGCGGGGGCCCGGGGACCACCGCATATCGTGTGCGTCATGAGCGACGCGACCCCTTCCCCCGCCCCCGAAGAAGAAGCCCCCGGCTTCGACTCCATGACCCGTGACATCGCGGACGTCCCCGCGGTCGAGGTGATCACGACGGTCGCGGTGCACCTGATGAGCTCGGCCGCCGTCAACCTGGGCCTGGCCGAGGACGGCGAGAAGCACAAGGACCTGGACGAGGCCCGGAAGCTGATCCAGGCGCTGGCCGGCCTGATCACGGCGAGCGCCACGGAGATCAGCTCCTTCCACGCGGCTCCGCTGCGCGACGGCCTGAAGTCGCTCCAGCTGGCGTTCCGCGAGGCGTCCGCCGTGCCCGACGAGCCGGGCGAGGGGCCCGGCGAGAAGTTCACCGGGCCGGTCTACGGCTGACCCCGGCAGACACGGCGGCGTGCCCGGTCCACCGCCCCTGCCGGGCGGGGACCGGGCACAGCCGTGAAGGGCGCCGGGCGCCTCAGACGCTGGCGTCCGCGGGGGCCAGGCCCACCGGGTGCGTGAAGCGGTGCGCGTAGGCCGCGATGGCCCCGCCGACCAGCGGCGCCACGATGAAGAGCCACAGCTGCGAGAGTGCGGCGCCGCCGGCGAAGAGGGCCGGGCCGAGGCTCCGCGCCGGGTTCACCGAGGTACCGGTCAGCGGGATGCCGATGAGGTGGACCGTGGCGAGCGCCAGGCCGATGGGCAGGCCGTCGAAGCCCACGACGGCCACCTTGTGGGTCACGGCCAGGACGACGAAGACGAAGACGAAGGTCAGCACCACCTCGACCAGGAAGGCTCCGCCCAGGTTGATGTGCACGGCCGAGCGGCTGTCGTACCCGTTGCTGCCGAACAGCCCGTCGGTCTTGATTCCCGGCACCTGCTTGGCGAGCAGGAAGAGGAGTGCGGAGCCGACGATGCCGCCGAGGAACTGCGCGATCCAGTACTCCACCGCCCGGCGCAGATCGATGCGCCCGGCCAGCAGCATGCCCAGCGTCACGGCCGGGTTGATGTGGCAGCCGGAGATCGCGCCGAGCGAGTAGGCCAGCGCCAGCATGGTGAAGCCGAAGGCGAGCGCGATGCCGAAGGCACCGATGTACTCGCTGGCCAGCACCACGGATCCCACCGCGATGAACACCAGCAGCAGAGTCCCCAGGAACTCCGCGGCTATCCTCCGCGTCTCCGTCGTCTCCATAGCTCACACCTCACGAAGATTGTCGGATTTCTCCGCAATTATTCGTCGGAAGAGCCCGGACTGCCTCTCGGGGCTCCGCGGCCAGGGTTCAGCGCGCGAAGAGCGGGGTGTTCGGAGCCGGCGCCCCGGCGGGCAGCAGGGCCAGGTCGAGACCCTGCACCAGCCGGGCCCTGAGCACCTCGTGGGCGGCCAGCCCGGCGGCGACGGCAGTGGCGGCCGACCGGTCCGCCCCCGGGGCGAGGACCAGCGCCAGGGTGCCGTCGGCGCTCCCCGGTCCGAGGTGGGCGCGGAGCACGCCGGGGTGTGCGGCGACCACGTCGCGTACCGCCTCCAGCACGGCCGGGTCGTCCAGCGGGTCGGCGCTGGTGCGCCCCTCCGCCAGCGCGAGCAGCGCGGCGCCCTTCAGCTCGTACGGAACCGGGCCCGCCAGGTCGAGTACGAGCGTGTCGGCGCGCTCATGGGCGGCGGCCTGGAGCGCCTGGTGCAGTGGTACGGCGACCGGCCGGGCCTGCGGGTCCCAGCAGGCCAGCGCCGCGGTCGACGTGAAGGCGGGGAGCGCCCTGCGGTCGCCGGCCTGGAGCGTCGGGACCGCCATGTCGCTTGACTTCTCGCGGCGCAGCCCGTCCTCGCCCGTCTCGGCCTCCCCCAGGATCGCGACGACCGGCACCAGCAGCCGGGCGTCCTTGAGGGCTTCGAGCACCTTCGGCTCGGCCGCCCTGTCCTGCGACCAGGCGGCGAGTGCCGCGGTCAGCCGGGGGTCGGCGGTGCCGTCGTCGTCGGAGAATCCGGGGTCCGGAATGTTCTTGAGCGCCACGGTACCGAGCCTAGCCGCCGGGCAGCCGGGTCCGGCTGCGGGGCCGGGCTCCCCGGCCGTATCGTCTGCTTCGCCGTCCGCCGCCGCGGCGGCGGACGTGAGCGAGCAGGCGGGAGGCCGAAGTGGAACCGGACGCGGCACTGGCCCGTGCGCTGCGGCCCGTCGCGGGGGACGCCTCGCTGTCGGTCGCGGTGCTCGACACGGCGACCGGCGCCACCGCCGCGTACGGGAGCGGCAGTTACGACTCGGCCAGCATCGTGAAGGTGGGCATCCTCGCGACGCTGCTGCTGCGGGCGCAGGACGCCGGACGCGGTCTCGGTGCTTCGGAGCGGGCTCTCGCGGCGGCGATGATCGGGCACAGCGACAACGCGTCGGCCACCGCACTGTGGAAGGCGATCGGCGGTGCGCCCGGGTTCGACTCCGGTGTCCGGAGGCTGGGGCTCACCCGTACCCGGGGTGGCGCCAACGGCGAGTGGGGCCTGACCCGCACCACCGCCGGGGACCAACTGGCCTTGCTACGAGCGGTGTTCGGCACTGATTCCGAGCTGGACGCGGCCTCGCGCGGCTGCCTCACCGCGCTGATGGCGAAGGTGGTGCCCGGTCAGGCGTGGGGCGTCTCGGCGGCGGGGAGCGGCTGGGCGCTGAAGAACGGCTGGCTCCCGCGCGGCGCCGGCGCCCGCTGGACCGTCAACAGCATCGGGCGGGTGACCGCGCGGGGCCGCGGCCGGCTGATCGCCGTGCTCTCCG
Organism: Streptomyces sp. NBC_01471; assembly: GCF_041438865.1. Taxonomy (NCBI): domain Bacteria; kingdom Bacillati; phylum Actinomycetota; class Actinomycetes; order Kitasatosporales; family Streptomycetaceae; genus Streptomyces; species Streptomyces sp. NBC_01471. The sequence goes on along the minus strand of NZ_CP109450.1, from coordinate 6,679,153 downwards.
CAGGTCACGCCACCCTTCCGGCCGGGATCGCGGTCACCGAGGCGGCGGCGCGGGCCGCTGTCGGAGCGACCGGCGGAACCGGCTGAGACCGGCGCCGCGCGGACTCCTCGGTCCGCCGCGCCACAGCACCAGGGCGCCGGCCAGCAGCAGCACCCCCGCGCCGCCCGCGAGCGGGACGACCCAGACACCGGCCCCGTCGCCGCTCGACTCCGCGTCGGGACCCGGCCCGAAGTACGTCCTCCCGTACCCGGCCGCCTCCGTACGGATCCGCGCCGGGGCGAGCTTCGCCGCCGCCGCGAGAGCTGCCGCCGGGTCGACCATGCCGTATCCGCGGGAGTCGTCGCGGCCGCCCTGCGGAGCGTCGCGTGCGGTGTCCATGAGCAGCTTCTTGATCTGCGCCGGAGTGAGGTCCGGGTACGCGGCCCGGACCAGCGCGACCGCGCCGGAGACGAAGGCGGAGGCCGCGCTGGTGCCCCAGCCCTCGTAGTACTTGCGGTCGGGGTCGGCGATCACGACGTCGACGCCCGGGGCGCTGACGGTCGCGTACCAGCGGCGGGTGGAGAAGGAGGCGTGGGTGCCGTACCGGTCGACGGCGGTCACCGCGATCACCCCGGGGTAGGCGGCCGGGTAGGAGATGTGGTCTCCGTCCTCGCCTCCGTTGCCCGCCGACGCGACGACGACGGAGCCCTTGGAGAGGGCGTACTGGACGGCGGCGTCCTGGCCCGGCTCCGGGCGGGCGGACGCGCTGTCGTCGCCGAGGGACAGGTTGATGACGTCGGCGTGGTGGTCGGCCGCCCAGCGGATCCCGGTCGCGAGGGCGCCGCCCCGCGACGCACGGGCCTTCTTGATGGCCGGATCGCCGCCTTCGAGGATCACCCGGACCGGCAGGATGTGCGCCTCGGGTGCGATGCCCAGGACTCCGTCCGCGTGGCCGGGTCCGTGACCGTGTCCGGCGATGATGCCGGCCATCGCGGTACCGTGCCGGGCCCAGGACCGGTCGCCGCGCTTCGCGCCGAAGCCGATCAGGTCCTTGCCCGGCAGCACCTGTCCGGCGAGGTCGGGGTTGGCGCTGTCGACTCCGGTGTCGAGCACGGCGACCGTGATGCCCCGGCCCTTGGTCGTACGCCACGCCTGCTGGGTGTGCATGGCGTCGAGTTCCCACTGCTGGGCGCGGATGGAATCGGCACCGGCGGGCACGGCGGGCAGCACGGTGAAGGCCGCGGCGGCCAGCACGGCCGTGAGTACGGTCGGTCCCCGGCGTCTCATCACTGCTTCTCCGTGGCGGCGACGTTCTTGCGCAGGGCCCGCTCGACGCGCTCCTCGATGCCCTTGGCCTCGTGGCCCAGCCCGGCCTGCGCCGCGGCGGTCGTCTGCGACTCCTCCATGGCGACGGCGGCGGGCTGCGGATCGGTGACCGTGCGCCCGTCGGCGAACCCCGAGACCGCGTACATGACGACGGGGGCGTCCGTCAGGATGCTCACCGTCCAGCTCGCCCGCTGCCGGTCGCCGAAGGAGGCGGCGGGCGTGGACTTCACCGGGTAGGCGCCGGGCATCAGATCGGTGCGCCGGTCGAGCCCCTCGGCCGCGAACCTCCGGTGCAGGGCGGTCATCTCGGCGGGACCGGCCTCCGTGAAGACCATCCCGACCGTGGTCACGCTGCTGCTGGTGGCATCGGTGTACGTCGCGCGCACCAGCCTGGTGCAGCCCACCGGTTGGAGCGCCCGCAGCAGCATGGGGTCGAGCCGGCCCGTGCACCTGCTGTCCGGTGCGACGCCCACCCTGGTCCAGGTGCGGTCGGCGCCGCCGGGGCCCGCGCCGGTGCCCTTGAGCGTCGGGGGGAAGAGGGTGTCGACGGGGGCGCTGTGCCACAGGCCGCGGGCGGCGGTGAACCCGTCGCGGGGGCCGGCCGCGGCGCTGTCTCCGCTGAGCATGCTCCCGGCGGCCGCGCCGCCGATCAGTCCGAGCCCGAGCACCACGCACGCCGCTGCGGCCACGGCCCTCGCGGGGTGCCGGCCCGGAACGGGCCGCAGCCGGGTGGTGGTCTCCACCGGGGTCTCGGCCGCATGCGGCCGCGGAGGGGCCACCGGGCTTCCCGCGCCGGGCCGCGGGGTGAGACCGACAGCGCCGACCGGCCTGCGGCGGGCCGGCGGAGGCCCCGGAGGAAGGGGCGGCATCGCGCGCGGTGCGGCGGCGGGCCGGGGCGGGAAGCCGGGCGGCGGGGGAACGGACGCACCGGCCGGAGAGCCGGGCGGTGAACCGGCGTGCGTGCCGGGCGACTCGGGAGATGCGGGGGACGCGGCAGTTGCCGGGGGCGCGGGAGATTCTTCGACGACGGGGCGCAGCCGCGCGGTCGTCCCGGTGCTCGCCCCGGCGGTGGGCTCCCCCGTGCCGGTCCGCGCGGGCGGCGGTTCCTTCGGACGGGGCGGGAAGGACGGGAAGGGGGCACGTCGCGCCTCGGTACTCATCCGCCCCCCTGTGCGTCCGCCCGAATTCGCCTTCCTGGCGGGTCCGTCGGCCACTCTACGGGCTGGCACCGGACCTGCGGGAACCGGACGGTACGCACGGGGCATCTGCCCAGAACATCCCCCTACCCTCCGGTAATCATGTCTGGCAGGCTTCGGCCATGACGCCCCGTGCTGCTGACCGGACCCGGTACGACCGGGCCACCGCCGCCCTCGATGCCCCACTGGCGATCGTCGACCTCGAAGCCTTCGACGCGAACGCCGACGACCTGGTCCGCCGTGCGGCGGGCAAGCCGATCCGGGTGGCCAGCAAGTCCATCCGCTGCCGGACGCTCCTGGAACGGGTGCTGGGGCGGGCCGGGTTCGCCGGGCTGATGTCCTTCACCCTGGCGGAATCGCTGTGGCTGGCCCGTTCCGGGTTCGACGACGTCCTCCTCGCGTACCCGTCGGCCGACCGCGGCGGGTACGCCGAGCTGGCGGCCGACCCCAAGCTCGCCGCCGCCGTGACCGTGATGGTGGACGATCCGGCTCAGCTGGAGCTGATCGACCGCGCACGGGACGGCGGCCGTGAGGAGATCCGGGTCTGCCTGGAGCTGGACACCTCGCTGCGGATGCTCGGCGGGCGGGTACGGATCGGGGCGCTCAGGTCACCGCTGCGCGAGCCCGCCCAACTGGCCGAACTGGCAAGGTCGGTGGCCCGCCGCCCCGGGTTCCGGCTGGTGGGGCTGATGGCGTACGAGGGCCATGTCGCCGGTGTGGGCGACTCGGTCGCCGGGCGGCCGCTGCGCTCCCGCGCGGTGCGGCTGATGCAGTCGGCGGCCCGCAGGGAGCTGGCGGCCCGGCGGGCCGCCGTGGTGCGGGCGGTCCGGGCGGTGGCGCCGGATCTGGAGTTCGTCAACGGCGGTGGGACGGGCAGCGTCCAGCACACGGCGGCCGAGGACGCGGTGACCGAGATCGCGGCGGGCTCCGGCCTCTACGTGCCGCGGCTCTTCGACAACTACACGTCGTTCACGGGGCGTCCGGCAGCCCTCTTCGCCCTGCCGGTGGTGCGCAGGCCCGGCGTGGGCGTGGTGACCGTGCTCGGTGGCGGCTACCCGGCTTCGGGCGCGGCGGGCGCGGACCGGCTGCCCGTCCCGTACCTTCCCGAGGGGCTGCGCTACGACCCGCAGGAGGGGCCCGGCGAGGTCCAGACACCGCTGCTGGGCTCCCCGGCCGACGATCTGCTCATCGGCGACAAGGTGTGGTTCCGGCACGCGAAGTCGGGTGAGCTGTGCGAGCGGTTCGACACGCTCCAGCTGGTCGAGGGCGACCGGGTGACCGGTACGGCGCCGACGTACCGCGGTGAGGGCCACACCTTCCTGTAGTCAGTGGCCGATGCTGCTGCCCCGGCTGGTGCCATCCCGGCTGCGCCGGACCGGACTGCTGCGGTACGGCAGCGAGCGGGCGGGTGTGCGCGGTCCAGGCCGCGCCGTCCCACCACCGCTCGGTGGCGGGCAGCCCGGTGTCCGGGTACCAGCCGGGCGGGGTCGTATGGGTCGTCCGGTCACTCTAGAGTTCGGCGCCCGGCGCGCGCGGCCGGGGCGGACGCAGGGCTTGACCCCCGGTGAACCGGCCCCGGGCGCGGGCCGGGCGGGGTGTCTTGCGGAGCGTCACCGGCCGCCCGGTTCGGTCGGATGCCACCGCCTCCACCGGCTGCGGCAGGTTCCCCGCCCGCTCACCGACACCCAGCAGTGAGTCGAACGCCGGCCACCCCTCCCAGTCCCGTATGTCGGCGTCCACATCCGGCTTGACGGGCGCGAACCGGCCGAGTTCGAAATCGTTCCCGTCCAGGTCGAACCAGCGCTCACCGAAGACCTCCGTCCCCAGCCCTGCCGCCTTGGCCGTGAGCCGTACCAGCATCCGTACCGAGTGCGCGCCGTCGAGGCGGGTGCCCTGGATCTCCCGGATGGGGACGTCCGGTACGGCCGCCTCCACCGGGATCCACACGGTGAGCGGTGCGCCGCGGTCCATGATGAACCAGGTGCGTTCCTGGGCGAGCTGCCCGTGCTGGTCCAGCACATGCAGCTGCTGTTTGTAGAAGACCGGTGTGCCGTCGTGCGGCGAGGGGCGCAGGTACCAGAGGTAGACACGCGCCGAGAGATCGATGACGGCCAGGTTCTCCATCCGGTTGTAGAACCGCACGGCCAGGATCCGGTGGTCGCTGCCGACGTGCTGCTCCGCGAAGTTGCGGGCGTCCGCCTGGTGCGCGTAGCTCACGCTGACCCGGTTGCGCCAGACGAAGGGACGCACCGAGAACATCTTGATGAAGACCACGCCGACCAGCGTCGCCGGCACGATGGCGCCGACGGCGGAGGCGAGGGTGGAGAGGGTCTCCTGGGCGCTGTTGCCCTCCTGCGGATCGATGTTGTCGGTACCGACACAGGCCCGCAGCGAGTGCAGGGTCAGATTCGTCAGGGCGTGCACATCGCCCATCCGCGCGCCCAGTCCGCGCGGCGAATCGAGCGTGAGCGTCAGGCCGACAGCGATGGCCGCCGACAGTGCCACCAGCGACCCGAAGGCGAGGCAGAAGAGTCCGAGAACCGTGCGTTCCGCGATCCACCACCGCAAGGACGTACGGAAGCGCGGATGCCCGCGGCCGCTCACCATCGCACGTGTCAGCATCAGCAAACCGCTTCCCCCATAGCCGAGTTGAGCTGTGAGACGGGATTCTAGCCAGCCGGCGCGGAGGGGTCTCCCGAGTTGCGGCACCGTGTTCACCTGGCGGCGGCGGTCCTGTGGCAAGCTCAGCGGGCGGAGAGCGTCGTCGACGAAGGGGAAGAACCGTGCAGGACCGTTCACTCGAAGCACTCGGCCTCGCTGTGGTGCCGGCCAAGGAACCGCTCAGCTACCCGGGCCTGCCCGTCGCTGAGCCCTCGCTCCTCGAAGAGCGGACGCTGCTCACCCTGGCTCCCGGCACCGGCCCGGTGGAGACCTGGAGCGTCGGCACCGGGACCGGGCCCGTACCGCTGGACGAGCGTCTCGCCGCCCGGGGCCTGCCGCTGCTCGCCGAGCGCCACCCCGCGATGTCCGTGGGCTCCAACGCCTCCCCCGCCCAGCTCAGCAACAAGCTACTGAGCCGGGGGATCTCCGGGACCGTGCCCATGGTCCCGGTGCGGGTCGAGGGCCTCGCGATCGGGTGCTGCGCCCACATCTACCCCGCCGGATACGTCGCGACCGCGCCGTACACCGACCGCGGTTCGGTCCTCTCGCTGGCCGTCACCTGGCTGGACGACGATCAGCTGGCCGCGGTCGACGCGACCGAACTCCCGTACTACGAGCGGGTGCTGCTGCCGTACCGGGAGTTCCCCATGGAGCTGCCGAACGGCCTGCCGGTGGACGAGGTGCATCTCTACGCGAGCTCCATGGGCGTCCTGGCCGGGCCGGACGGCCGGCCGCGGCCGGCCCCCGCGACGCAGGCCGCTCTCCTCACGGAACTGCTGACGGCCTCGCCCCGGCTGCACGAGCTGCTGGGGCCCGATCCGCAGACCTGGGTGGACCGGGCGTCGAAGGACCCGGAGCTCGCGGACGAGGGAACCCGGCTGTTCCGTACGGAGGGCTGGGTCGTCATGCTGGACGACTTCCTGCCGTACGCGGAGGCCCGCTCCTGATCCGGCCTGCCCCCGACCGGTCCGATCCGGTCTCGTTCCGATCGGGTCCGATCCGAACGAGCGACGCAGGGCGCCGCGGCGCTAGCGCCGCGGGTCGGCGGTCGCGTCGACGTGCTCGGCGACAGCGACGACGACGATCCGGGTCTCGGGTGCCGTGGCCCGCCAGCGGTGCCGCACCCCCCCGGAGAGGAACAGGCTGTCGCCGCGCTCCAGGCGGTACGCGCGGCCCTCGGCCTCCACCTCCGCCGCGCCCTCGGCCACGTACAGCACCTCGTCGTTGCGGTGCTGGAACTCGCGCCCGGTGTCCTGCTCGCCCCTGAACTCCATGGCGTGCAGCTGGTGGTGTCCGCGCACCAGGTCCCGGATCTGCGGCTCGGGAGCCGGGACGGTGCCCGTGGCGGCGACCGCACGGACGACGTCGACCGTGCGTCCCGCTTCGGATGCGGCCAGCAGTTCCACGGCCGTGGTCTCCAGCGCGTCGGCGACCCGCTGGAGGGAGCGCTCGCTCGGCCGGGCCCGCTCGTTCTCGATCTGGCTGAGGAAGGGCACGGAGAGCCCGCTGCGCGCGGAGACCTTGGCGAGGGTGAGCCCCAGTGTGCGGCGGCGCCTGCGGACGGCGGCCCCCACCCGGAACGCCTCCTTCTCGTTAGCGTCCATCCCTGGTTCCCTCCCCGTGCCCTGTCGCCCGTCGTGTCTGCAAGCACCTTACGCAGCTTCGGGCCCCTGGAGGGCGCTCCTGCAACACCCGCGTCGCGCAACCCCTCCGCCGTACAGCCGCATACCCGCCCCCGGCCTCCCCCGGGGCCGCCGCCCCCAAGTGCCGATCTCCGGTGAGGAGTTGACGGTACGGCGCCCGGAACGCCGCAAGGGGTGGGCAACGCCGGTGGCGTTGCCCACCCCTTGCGGGAGAGCCTTCCGCGGAAGACCCCTTCGGGGAGGGTCGGATCAGCTGCCGACAGGCGCCAGCTTGTCCTCCAGGCCCGGGTTGGAGTCGAGCCACTTGCGGGCGGACTTCTTCTCGTTGCCCGCACCGCCGTCCTGGATCGCGACCTCCAGGGAGTTGAGCTTGTCCTCGCTGAGCTTGAACTTCTTCAGCCAGCCGTTCAGCTCGGGCAGGTCCTTGCCGAAGTCCTTGCGGGCCACGGTGTGGATCGAGTCGCTCTTGCCCCAGGCACCCTTCGGGTCCTTGAGCTTCGTCAGGTCGTACTTGCCGTACGCCCAGTGCGGCGACCACAGCACGACCACGACCGGCTCCTTCTTCTTGATGGAGCGGTCCAGCTGGGCCAGCATCGACGACGTGCTCGACGACACCACCTTGTACTCGCCCTGCAGCCCGTAGGCCTTCAGGACCTTCTTGTTCAGCAGACCCATCTCACCGGCACTCGACTCAATACCGATGATCTTGCCGTTGAACTCCTTGCCCTTGCCCTTCAGATCCGCCAGGGACTTCACACCCTTGACGTACGAAGGCACGGACAGCTCAAGGGATGTGGGCCCGTACCAGGAGCCGACATCGGTGAGTTTGTTCTTGTATCTGTCCCAGTACTGCTTGTGCGTCGTCGGCAGCCAGGAGTCGAACTGCACGTCCTCCTGGCCCTGGGCCAGCGCGGTGTACAGCGGCCCCGGGTCGAGCTGCTTGACGTTGGGCTTGTAGCCGCGGTCCTCCAGGATGTTCTGCCAGAGGTACGTGGAGGCGATGGCCTCGTCCCACGGGAAGAAGCCCAGGTTGACGCTCTTGCCGGCGTCCTTGCCCTTCTGCGGGGCGCCCGCGCCCTTCGCGACCGGCGCGAGCTTGTTGGCCATGTCCGGGTTCTTCTTCAGCCAGGCGCGCACACCGTCCTGCTCGTGCCCCTCGCCCGCGCCCTGGACCGCGTTCTCCAGGCTGGTCAGCTGGCCCTCGGAGAGCTTGAAGTCCTTCAGCCACTTCGCGACCGTCGGGTCCTTCTTGTCGAAGCCCTTGTGCGCGACGGTGTGGATCGAGTCGCTCTTGCCCCAGGCACCCTTCGGGTCCTTGAGCTTCGTCAGGTCGTACTTGCCGTACGCCCAGTGCGGCGACCACAGCACCACGACGACCGGCTCCTTCTTCTTGATGGAGCGGTCCAGCTGGGCCAGCATCGACGACGTGCTCGACGACACCACCTTGTACTCGCCCTGCAGCCCGTAGGCCTTCAGGACCTTCTTGTTCAGCAGACCCATCTCACCGGCACTCGACTCAATACCGATGATCTTGCCGTTGAACTCCTTGCCCTTGCCCTTCAGATCCGCCAGGGACTTCACACCCTTGACGTACGAAGGCACGGTGAGCTCCAGCGACGTCGGGCCGTACCACTTGCCCATGTCGTCGAGCTGGGACTTGTACTTGTTCCAGTAGTCCTTGTGCGTCGTCGGCAGCCAGGAGTCGGTCTGGAAGTCGATGTCGCCGCGGGCCACACCGGAGTAGAGCGGGCCGGCGTCGAGCTGCTTGACGTCGGTCGTGTAGCCGCGCTCCTCCAGGAGCTCCTTCCACAGGAACGTGGAGGCGATGCCCTCGTCCCAGGGGATGTAGCCCATCTTGATCTGCTTGCCGTGGCCGACGTCGGAGCCCGCCTGCGACGAGCCCTTGCTGTCGGAGGCCGAGCCGAGGTTCATGCCGCCCGCGACGAGCCCCAGGATCACGACGCCGATCACGGCGACGGTGGTGCCGGGACGGTAGTGCGTGAAGCTCCACTTCTGGGCCATGGTGGCCGCCTTCGCGGCGGCCCGGCGGCCGAGCGGGGAGACCCGCTGGTTGAGGGCGCCGGTCATCCGGTCCAGGTAGATGGCGAGGATGACCACGGCCACACCGCTCTCGGCGGCGAGACCGACCTGGAGCTGGGTGATGGCCGCGTAGACCTTCTCACCGAGACCGCCCGCACCGGCCATACCGCCGATGACGACCATGGAGAGCGCGAGCATGATGACCTGGTTGACACCGGCCATGATCGTCGGCAGCGCGAGAGGCAGCTGAACCCGGCGCAGGATGTTGCGCGGGGACGTGCCGAAGGCCTCGGCGGCCTCGACCAGTTCACCGTCGACCTGCCGGATGCCGAGCTCGGTCATGCGGACGCCCGGGGGCATCGCGAAGACGATCGTGGCGATCACGCCGGGGGTGACCCCGACGCCGAAGAACATGACGCCCGGGATCAGGTAGACGAAGGCGGGCATCGTCTGCATGACGTCGAGCACCGGGCGGACGGCGGCGCCGACCTTCGCGCTGCGCGCCGCCCAGATGCCCAGCGGTACCGCGATCACGATCGTGATGACGGCAGCGACGATCACCAGTGACAGCGTCTCCATCCCGTCGTCCCAGAGGGCGAGGGAATCGATGAGCGCGAAGCCGACGAAGGTCAGTACCGCCGGTACCAGACCGCGCAGCCAGAAGGCGAGGACGGCGAAGATGCCCGCCATCAGCAGCGGTTCACCGCCGCCGAGCACGGCGTTGACGCCGTCGAACATGTTCGTGAGAACGCTGTTGATCGCGTCGAAGAGCCAGCCGACGTGATCCTGCAGCCACTTGACGAGATTTTCGACCCAGTCGCCGAAATGGAACCTAGGCACTGGCGACCGCCTTGTTCTTGGGGGCTGCGTCGCAGGCCAGCGGGGCCTCGGCGTACTCGCCGAGGAATCCTATGAGACGGGACTGCTGGACGACACCGACCAGCTTGCCCTGGGCGTCCTTCACGGCCACCGGGTGCGGGACGCGTGCACTCACGCCGCACAGGTCGGCGAACGAGGTGTCGGGGGTGACGGTCTCGCAGCCGCACTCGCCCGCGTCGGGACGGTCGGCGTCGGTCATCATCGCCGCAGCGGTGAGAACCCGGGTGCGGTCCACGTCCTTGGTGAAGGAGGCGACGTAGTCGTTGGCCGGCGTGATGAGGATGTCCTCGGCGGTGCCGAGCTGGACTATCTCACCGTCGCGCATGACCGCGATGCTGTCGCCGAGGCGCATGGCCTCGTTGAGGTCGTGGGTGATGAAGACGATCGTCTTCTTCAGCCGCTTCTGCAGTTCGAGCAGCTGGTCCTGCATGTCGCGGCGGATCAGCGGGTCGAGCGCGCTGAAGGACTCGTCCATCAGCAGCAGGTCCGCGTCGGTGGCGAGCGCGCGGGCCAGGCCCACACGCTGCTGCATACCGCCGGACAGCTCGTCGGGCCAGGAGTTCTCCCAGCCGGCGAGACCCGTCATCTCCAGGGCCTCGGCCGCGCGCTTGTCGCGCTCCGCGCGGGGCACTCCCTGGACCTCCAGGCCGTAGCCCGCGTTCTCCAGGACACTGCGGTGGGGGAAGAGCGCGAAGTGCTGGAAGACCATGCTGATCTTCTTCGAGCGCACTTCGCGCAGCGCGCTGTCGCTGAGGGCGGTCAGGTCCTCGCCGTCGAAGAGCACCCGGCCCGACGTCGGCTCAAGGAGTCCGTTGAGCATGCGCAGGAGCGTGGACTTGCCGGATCCCGAGAGACCCATGACCACGAAGATGTTGCCCGGCTCGACGGTGAAGGATGCGTCGATGACCGCAGCAGTCGTCCCCTCACCGCGCAGCTCATCGCGGCCGGTGCCGTTCTCGAGTTTCTGCACGGCTTCATCGGGTCGTCTGCCGAACACTTTGTACAAGCGGTCGGCTTGCAGCCTGGACACATACACCTCACGCGTTGAAACGAAAACGACCCGTCACCCCCGTGTCGACGGGTCGTGGAGCGGCGCGGGATCGGTCCGCTTCACCCTCGCAATACTTGAATCTGCTACTGGTTCCGCTCCGCGGCGGCGCCTGCCCGCCTTTATGCGCCCTAAACAGAAGAGTGACTCAGCTCACTTCGGCTGGGCTGTCAGTGGCGTACGGCATGATCGGAGGGTGACGCGACGCCTGATGCTCCTCGACACCGCTTCCCTCTACTACCGGGCCTATTTCGGGGTCCCCGACACGGTACGGGCTCCGGACGGCACCCCGGTCAACGCCGTCCGCGGGCTGCTCGACTTCATCGCCCGGCTGGTGCAGGACCACCGCCCGGACTCCCTGGTCGCCTGCATGGACGCGGACTGGCGCCCCCAGTGGCGGGTGGACCTGATCCCCTCGTACAAGGCGCACCGGGTGGCCCGGGAGACCGAGCAGGGCCCCGACGAGGAGGACACCCCCGACACGCTGGCCCCGCAGGTGCCGATGATCGAGCAGGTGCTCGACGCCCTGGGTATCGCCCGGGTGGGCGTCGAGGGGTACGAGGCGGACGACGTGATCGGCACGCTCACCGGCCGGGCCACCGGGCCCGTCGACATCGTCACCGGGGACCGCGACCTCTACCAGCTGGTCGACGACGCCCGTGGCGTCCGGGTGCTGTACCCCCTGAAGGGCGTCGGGAACCTGCAGCTGACCGACGAGGCGCTGCTGCGTGAGAAGTACGGGGTGACCGGCCAGGGCTATGTGGACCTGGCGCTGCTGCGGGGCGACCCGAGCGACGGGCTGCCCGGTGTCCCCGGGATCGGCGAGAAGACGGCGGCGAAGCTGCTCGACGCGTTCGGCGATCTGGCCGGGATCATGGCCGCGGTCGACGACCCGGCGTCCCGGCTCACCCCTTCGCAGCGCAGGAAGCTGGACGAGGCGCGCCCCTATGTCGCGGTGGCGCCGAAGGTCGTGCGGGTGGCATCCGACGTACCGCTGCCGCCGTTCGACCCGGCCCTGCCGGCCGAACCGCGCGATCCCGCCACCCTGGAACAGCAGGGCGCCCTGTGGGGCCTGGGCGGTTCGCTCCAGCGGCTGCTCTCCACGCTGCGGGGCTGACCTGTCCGGGGCCGGGGTGCTAACTTAGGTGAGCCTAACTATCACGATCAGGGGAGCTGTCCGTGGCGGAAGCACCGGCCCGTAAGACACCGCAGGCCCGCGAGGCGCAGGTGGTCCGCACCGAGCGGATCACCCCGCACATGGTCCGTCTGGTCCTCGGCGGTGAGGGGCTGGACGCGTTCGACGCATCCGAGTTCACCGACCACTACATCAAGGTGCTCTTCCCGCCCGAGGGCGTGAGCTATCCGGAACCGTTCGACATGGCCCGGATTCGCGAGGAGTTCCCGCGCGAGCAGTGGCCGGTCACCCGGACGTACACGGTGCGGTCCTGGGATCCGGCGCTGCGCGAGCTGGCGGTGGACTTCGTCGTGCACGGCACCGAAGGGCTGGCCGGTCCGTGGGCGGCCGGCGCCCGGCCCGGCGACACGGTGCGCTTCCTCGGCCCCGGCGGCGGATACGCGCCGGACCCGGCCGCCGACTGGCACCTGCTGGCGGGCGACGAGAGCGCGCTGCCCGCCATCGCGGCCGCGGTGGAGCGGATGCCCGCGGGCGCGGTGGTGCACGCGTTCGTCGAGGTGTCCGGCCCCGACGAGGAGCAGAAGATCGCGGCGCCGGACGGCGTCGGAGTGCGCTGGCTGCACCGCGGCGCACGCCCGGCGGGCGAGGCTCTGATCGACGCGGTGCGGGCACTGGACTTCCCGGCCGGTGAGGTCAGCGCCTTCGTGCACGGCGAGGCGGGCTGTGTGAAGGAGCTGCGGCGCCATCTGCGGCTGGACCGCGGGATCCCCCGCGAGCAGCTGTCCATCTCGGGCTACTGGCGGCTGGGGCAGAACGACGAGACCTGGCGCGCGGTGAAGCGCGAGTGGAACGCCCAGGTGGAGGCCGAGCAGGAGCAGGCGGGCTGACCCGCCCCCCGGAGAAGCCCCGGCGGCGAGCGTGCGCTCGCGGCCGGGGCTTCCCGCTGTCCGGGACACCGGTCAGCCGGGCGGGACACCGGTCGTCCGGGTGCGGCACGATCGTGGGGAATCCCGGACCCGCGGGAGGAATCCGGAACCATTCGCACGTCTGACCAATCCGTCGCCCCACCCGCTCCGAATGGCCAGCGAGAACCCGTATGCCGCCTGCCCGCACCGTGGAGGAATCTCGCGTGAAAGAAGCCGTGCACATCAGCGGAGCCGCTTCGGCGGGACCTGATCTGCAGCAATTGCTCGCCCTGGTCGCCCGCGGCGACCAAGACGCTTTCTCGCGTCTGTACGACTCCGTGTGCGGCCCCGTTCTCGGCCTGGTGCGCGCGGTGCTGCGCGATCCCGCGCAGTCGGAGGAGGTGGCCCAGGAAGTGCTCCTGGAGGTGTGGCGCAGCGCGGCACGCTTCCAGCCCGACCGGGGATCGGCGATGAACTGGGTCCTGATGCTCGCCCACCGCCGGGCAGTCGACCGGGTGCGCTCGGCCCAGGCAGCTTCGGACCGTGAGCACCGGGCCGCACTGCTCGACCGGACACCGGCGTTCGACGAGGTCGTCGAGCAGGTCGAGTCCCGGCTCGAACGGGAGCAGGTACGCCGCTGTCTGGGATCCCTGACAGAGGTGCAGCGCGAGTCGGTGACACTCGCGTACTACAGGGGCCTTGCCTACCGGGAAGTGGCCGAGCTGCTCTCCGTACCGCTCGGCACCATCAAGACTCGACTGCGCGACGGACTCATCCGGATGCGCGACTGCCTGGGGGTCAGCGCATGATGACAGCGGATCTGCACACGCTCACCGGCGCCTACGCACTCCACGCGCTGGAACCCGACGAGCGCGCCGAATTCGAGCAGCACCTCCAGGCGTGCCCCGCCTGCACTCAGGAGGTCCGTGAGCTGGTGGCGACGGCGGGCAGGCTGGCGCTCGCCGTCACGGTGACCCCGCCCCCCGCCCTCAAACAGGAGGTCCTGCGGAGGATCGCCACCGAGCGCCAGGACGCCCCGCTGCTGCCTCAGCAGCACCGCGGCGGTGGCGGCACCGTACGCGGCGGGCGTGCGCTCTCGCGCTTCGCGCTGGCGGCCTGTCTCGCCGCGGCCGTCGGTCTCGGCGGGGTCGCGGTGTGGCAGCACCAGGAGGCGGGTGACGCCAGGAACAGCGCGGCGCAGTCGCAGCAGCAGGCGCGGGCACTGGCCGCGGTGCTCGCCGCACCGGACGCCAAGGTCACGACGGGGAAGCTGAAGGGCGGGGCGACCGGCACGGTGGTCGTATCGCACAGCAAGGACAAGGCGGCGTTCCTCACCTCGGGGCTGGCGAAGCCGCCGGGCGGCAAGGTCTATCAGCTCTGGTTCAACGACAACGGAACGATGCGCTCCGCCGGTCTGCTGAATCCTTCGTCCTCGTCGGAGAGCGTGCTCATGAAGGGCTCCGTGGACGGCGCGGCGGGCATGGGGATCACGGTCGAACCGGCCGGTGGCTCGAAGGCGCCGACGACCGACCCGATCGCGCTGATGCAGTTCGCGACCTGACCGGGCGGTGCTGAAGACGTGAAGGGGGGAGCCCGGCCGGTCGGCCGTGCTCCCCCCTTCACGTTCCGCCGCTCCGGGCTCCCGTGTCAGCTCCGCTTCGGCGGCAGCGGGAAGAAACCACTGGTCCGCGCGGTGTACTCGGCGAAGCCCGGCCGGTCGGCCATGTGCCGCTCAAGCAGCCGCTTCCCGCTTCCGCCGATCAGCAGGAAGCTCATCACGAGCGGGCTCACCACGGTCGCGGCGGCCACCACCGGATCGTCGCAGACGAGCAGGAAGAGCCCCCACCAGACACAGAAGTCGCCGAAGTAGTTCGGGTGCCTGGTCCAGGACCAGAGGCCGCGGTCCATGATCCGCCCCCGGTGAGCCGGATCGGCCTTGAAGCGGGCCAGCTGCCAGTCCCCCACACCCTCGAAGAGCAGACCGGCCAGCCATACCGCGCAGCCCGCGTACCCGGCGGGCCCCATCGCCCCCGGCAGGTACTGCGCGGCCTGGACCGGCAGCGACACGAGCAGGACCAGCGCTCCCTGGAGCAGATAGACCATGCGCAGCGCGTACAGGTCCCGGTTGCCCGGGGCCTTGGCGAGCATCGCCTCGTAGCGTGCGTCCTCTCCGTGGCCGCGTCCGCGCCGCGCGATGTGGGCGCCGAGCCGCAGCCCCCAGATCACGGTCAGGGCGGTGACCACGAGCCGGCGTACCCCGTCGCCGCCCTCCCCCGCCGAGACGGCGTACGAGACGACCGCGACCGCAGCGAACGCCGGGCCCCAGGCGATGTCGACGATCCGGTGCAGTCCCTTCGCCACCGCGATGGCGAAGGTGAGCAGCATGACCGCGAGCGCGGCGGCGGCCGCCGCGCCGGCCCCCTGTCCGAAGGCGCCCCACGGATAGCCGCTCACCGGCGGGCGTCCTCGGCGTACCAGTCGTGCGGGGTGGCGGGCATCGCGCTGTCGCCGCTGTCGTCGGGCCGTACGGCGAGGATCTGGTCCACGCCCATCCGGCGCTCCTCGAACGCGAGCCGCCCGCCCACCAGATAGAGCCGCCACACCCGGGCGGTCTCCTCACCGACCAGGGCGCGGAACTCCTCCCAGCGCTCCTCCAGCGTCCGCTCCCAGGCGCCGACCGTCCGGGTGTAGTGCTCGCGGATCGACTCCACGGCCCGTACCTCAAGACCCGCGCCCTCAAGGAGCGAGACCGTCTCACCCAGCGGGCGCATGTGCATGTCGGGTGCGATGTACGCCTCGATGAAGGCGCCGCCGCCCGGGGCGACCGCGCCGCGGGACATCTGCTGGACCAGCACGCGGCCCGCCGGGCGGAGCATCCCGAACAGCGTGGCGGTGAAGCCGGGGTACTGCTCGTCGCCGACGTGCTCGCCCATCTCGATGGTGGACACAGCGTCGTAGTCGCCGCCCGTGATGTCGCGGTAGTCCGAGAGCCGGACCTCCACCAGGTCGGTCAGCCCGCGCTCCACCACCTGGCGCCTGACGTACTCCGCCTGCTCAGCGGCCAGGGTGACCGCGGTGACCTTCACCCGGTACTCCTGCGCCGCGTACAGGGTGAGCGATCCCCAGCCGCAGCCGATGTCGAGCAGCCGGGCACCGGGGGTCAGCGCCAGCTTGCGGCAGATCAGTTCCAGCTTGTCGCGCTGGGCGTCGGCCGCGCCGTACTCGGGCTTGTCGCTGGTCCAGTAGCCGCAGGAGTACGCCATCGTCTCGTCGAGCAGCAGGGCGTAGAAGTCGTTGGAGAGGTCGTAGTGGTGGCTGATGGCGGCCCGGTCGCGCGCCTTGCTGTGCAGCGCGCCGCGCAGCCTGGCCTGGGCGGCCGGCGGAGCCGGGCGCGGGCCGACGGCGCCGAGCCGCACCGCGGTGCGCAGCGCTCGTGCACGGTCGGCGACGGTGAGCCGCGGCGGGCGCAGCCCGCGGGCCCGGACCGCGCTCCACACGGTGCGCAGGCCGTCGGCGAGGTCGCCTTCGATGTCCAGTTCGCCGGTGACGTAGGCCTGGGCCAGGCCGAGTTCGTCCGGCTGCCACACCAGCCGGCGCAGTGCCCGGCGGGAGCGCAGGACCACGACGGGTGCGCCGTCGGGGCCCGCGGTGGAGCCGTCCCAGGCCCGCAGGCGCAGCGGAAGGCGGCCGCCGAGGAACTGTTCGGCCAGGGGGAACAGCTGCTGGGCGGCGCCGGTCCGGGTCTGAAGGCGCGTCATCGGGGGGTCTCCTCCTTGGCGAGCAGCAGTTGCTGCACATCGAGATAGCCGGAGCGGAAGCCCGCTTCGGAGTAGGCGAGGTAGAAGGTCCACAGCCGTCGGAAGGTCTGGTCGAAGCCGAGTGCCCCGACCTCGTCGGCCTGTTCCTCGAACCGTTCGCGCCAGAGTCTGAGGGTCTCGGCGTAGTGCGGTCCGAACTCCTCGCGCCGCCGGACGCGCAGCTCCGTGTGTTCGGTGGTGATCTGCTCGATCGCCTCGGTCGACGGCAGCAGACCACCGGGGAAGATGTACTTCTGGATCCAGGTGAAGGTGTCCTTGCTGGCCAGCATCCGCTCGTGCGGCATGGTGATCGCCTGGAGCGCGATCCTCCCGCCGGGCGCCAGCAGCCGGTCCAGGGTCGTGAAGTACTCGGGCCAGAACTCGGCGCCGACGGCCTCGATCATCTCGACGCTCACGATGGCGTCGTAACTGCCCTCCACCCGGCGGTAGTCGAGGATCTCCACCGAGACACTGTCCTCGTGCCCGGCGGCGCGGATGCGCTCCACGGCCAGCTCACGCTGCTCCCTGGAGAGCGTCACGGTGCGCACCCTGGCGCCGCGCGCCGCGGCCCGGACGGCCAGTTCGCCCCAGCCGGTGCCGATTTCGAGGAGTCGGGTGCCGGGGCCCACCCCGGCCTCGTCGAGCAGCCGGTCGATCTTGCGGTGCTGGGCGGCGGCCAGCAGCGACCGGTCGGCGGGGAAGCCGCGGAAGAGCGCCGCCGAGTAGGAGAGCGTCTCGTCGAGGAAGAGCGCGAACAGGTCGTTGGAGAGGTCGTAGTGGTGGCTGATGTTCTCGCGCGAGCCCTCGGGTGTGTTGCGCTGGGCCACCGGCTGCTTCCTGGCCCAGACGGTGCGCAGTCTCTGCAGCGGCGCGGGGATCAGGCTCGCGGCCCGTTCGGCCAGCACGGTCAGGACTCCGACCAGGTCGGCGGCCGCCCACTCGCCCGCCATCCAGGACTCGCCGAAGCCGATCAGCCCGCCCGCGCCGATCCGGCGGAAGAACGCCTCGGGATCCTGCACGTCGAGCAGCGGTCCCCCGAGTCCGAGTGTCTCGGCGCCCGCAAGGCGGACCCGCAGCGGAAGTCCGGCGAGCGCCCGGCGGACGATGCGTTCCGCGATGGCGGTGCGCAGCCAGGACGCGTCCGGGAGCCGGGCGACGTCCGGCCAGCGCTCGGCGTCGACCGCGGTGCGGGGCAGTGCTGTCGAGGGGGTGGCGGGCCCGGGAGATCCTGTGGATCCGGGAGACGCCGGGGAGACGGACACACTCACTTCACGCCCTCCTGGGGCAGATGACGGGGGCGGGGCTGGACGGGCAGCCCGCGCAGATACAGCCAGATGCCATGTACCCGGATCCCGAGGGAGAGGGCCATGGTCGACCACGGATGGCGGAGCGCCGACCGCAGCAGAACGGCCGGGGTGGCGGCCCGGCGTTCCCCCCGTACGGTCGCGGTGAACGGACGCGCGTCGTCGCGTTCCAGATGTACCGCGAGACTCAGCCGCTCGCCCGGTTCGGGCAGCCGCATCCGGTAGTCGCCGTCCACGGGGAAGAACGGCGATACGTAGAACTCCTTCGGTACGACGTCGCGGCCCGCCGGGTCGGGGCGCAGCAGATAGCAGTGCCGCTCGCCGTAGGTGTTGTGCACCTCGGCGACGACGCACAGCGGCCGGCCGTCCGCGTCACGGCACCAGTAGACGGTCAGCGGATTGAAGACGTGGCCGAACACCCGGGCGTGGGCGAGCATCAGGACGCTGCCGCCGCCGAGATCCACACCACGGGCGGCAAGGAACTTCTCCAGGCCCGCACGGATGGTCCGGTCGCCCCCGCCGAAGTGGTCGCGGGCGTCGAACCGGGCGAGGGGACGCAGCCCGCGCGGCAGCCGGGGCGGCGTGTCGGGGTCGATCAGCCACATATAGGTGTGGTGGTGCATGGTGTGCCGCTTCGGCGCGGTCCGCACGTGGGTGATCGTGGCCGGGTAGACGGCGTTCACCAGGTCACCCCCAGCGCCTGTGCGGCGACGGCGCCCGAACGGCAGCCGTCCTCGTGGAAACCCGAGCCGTGGTACGCCCCCGCGTAGGCGGTGACCGGGCCGCTCAGTGCGGGGAGCCGGCGCTGGGCGGCCACCGAATCGACGCTGAACACGGGGTGCTCGTACACCATGCGGTCGAGCACCCGGTCGTCGGCGATCCGGTCGGCGCCGTTCAGTGTGACGACATAGGTCTCCGGCGCGTCGAGGCGCTGGAGGCGGTTCATGTCGTAGCTGACCCGGACGCGGTCCGCACCGGCGGCGCACTGCGGCATCAGGTAGTTCCAGGAGGCGCGGGCCCGCGGGCTGCGCGGCAGGATCGCGGTGTCCGTGTGCAGCACGGTGGGATTGCGGGAGTAGCGGAAGGCTCCCAGGACGCTGCTCTCCTGCTCGGTCGGGTCGGCCAGCAGGGCGAGCGCCTGGTCGGGGTGGACGGCGATGACCACCGAGTCGTACCGCTCGGTCGTCCCGTCGTCCGTGGTGATCTCGACGCCGCCGGAGACGCGCCGCACGCTGCGGACCGGGGTCGAGGTGTGCAGCGCCGTGAGTTCCTTGCCGACCCGCTCGACGTACGTACGCGAACCGCCGGTCACCGTGCGCCAGGTCGGGGACCCGGTCACCGAGAGGAGACCGTGGTGTTCCAGGAAGCGGAAGAGCGGTCCTGCGGGGTGGCCCAGCGCGGTCACCGGGTCGCAGGACCAGACAGCTGAGACCAGCGGGGTCATGAAGTGCGCGGTGAAGTACGGCGAGAAGCCGCCTCGGGCGAGGAACTCCCCCAGCGTCAGTGTCTCCGCGCCTTCGCCGGCCGCCAGCAGTTTCCGGGCCAGGCGGTGGAAGCGCGGCACTTCGGCGAGCATCCGCAGATAGCGGCCGCGGAAGGCGTTGCGCGGCTGGGCGAGGAGCCCGGAGAGGCCGCGCGCACCGGCGTATTCGAGGCCGCACCCCTCGCACCGCACCGACATGCTCATCTCCGACTCCTGCGTCTCGACGCCGAGTTCGGCGAAGAGCCGCAGCAACTGCGGATAGGTGCGCTGGTTGTGGACGATGAACCCGGAGTCGACGGCGTGCACGCGGCCGTCGGCCGACGGTATGTCGTGGGTGTGCGCGTGGCCGCCGAGCCGGTCGTCCGCCTCGTACAGCGAGACCTCATGCGCGCGCCGCAGGACATGCGCGGCGGTCAGCCCCGCGATCCCGCTTCCCACCACGGCCGTCCGACGCCTCTGGTCCGCCATGCCGCTCCCTCCGGTAAGTGATGTCGGGCACCGCCCCTCACCAGGTATTCGCAGCCGGAGTCCACCCGGATTGGTCCGTCACACGATCGGATGACAGACCAATCCGCGACCGCACCTGGCCCGAATAGCCGACGTGAGTGCACTTCGGAGAGATGCGGCCGCACCGGGTTTTTGGACAGAACACCCGCTGCGCGACGCGCTGCGTGTCGGCGGCTCTCTCCGCTGGTGCCCCATCCCTTGCAGACGTTCTGAGCAACCCTTTCCATGAGGAGAACCCCATGCGCACCACCCGCTTCCCCCGCATCACGCTCGCCGTCGTCGGCGCGGTCGCCCTTCCCCTGGCGCTCTCGGCGTGCTCGTCCAACGACTCGAAGAAGGACGACTCGAAGGCGGACAAGCCCTCGGCGGCGGCGACCAAGTCGAACGCCATGGACACCAGCAAGCCGTTCGGCCCGGGCTGTGCCACGGTCCCCAAGAACGGTGCGGGAAGCTTCAACGGCATGGCCAAGGACCCGGTGGCCACCGCCGCTTCGAACAACCCGGCGCTGTCCACCCTGGTGACGGCCGTCAAGAAGGCCGGCCTGGTCGACACCCTGAACAACGCCAAGAACATCACCGTGTTCGCCCCGACCAACGACGCCTTCAACAAGATCCCGAAGGCCCAGCTGGACAAGGTCCTCAACGACAAGGCGATGCTCACCAAGATCCTCACGTACCACGTCGTCGGCCAGAAGCTCACGCCGAAGATGCTGGAGAACGGCAGCTACCCGACGCTGGAGAAGAGCAAGCTCACCACCTCGGGCTCCGGCGTCTCGTACAAGGTCAACAACGCCTCGAACGTGGTCTGCGGCAACGTCCCGACGGCCAACGCCACGGTGTACATCGTCGACTCGGTGCTGATGCCGAAGTAAGCGCATCGGAGCCGGTACACGCACCGCCTCAAGCGTCCCACGGCGCGGGCCGCCGCACATCTGCTGCGGCGGCCCGCGCCGTGCGCGGGCGCGGGGCGGGGCCACGGAGTGTCTGTATGGCGGGGCGGGGTGTGTGCCCTTCGCCCCGCCGCTCGTACCCTTGAGCCACGATGAGACGCAAGACTTCCCGGCTCCCGGGCCCCCTGCCCCAGCGCGAGGGCATCGACGCGGTACGGCTGAGGCTTCCCGTGGACGGAGTGTGGACCACCGTCAGGGAACATCTGGCGGAGCGGCTGCCGGGCGGTGCCGCCGAGGTCGACGCCATGCTGCGGGAGGGCGCGTTCGTCGGGGTGGACGGGCCGGTCCTGGCCGACACGCCGTATCTGCCGGGTGCCTCGGTCTGGTTCCACCGGGACTTCCCCGCTGAGGTGCCCGTGCCGTTCGAGATCGCTGTGCGCTACCGCGACGAACACATCGTCGTCGCGGACAAACCGCACTTCCTGGCCACCACCCCGCGGGGCAGGCACATCACCCAGACCGCGCTGGCACGGCTCCGCAGGGACCTCGGGCTGCCCGCACTGAGCCCCGCCCACCGGCTCGACCGGCTGACCGCTGGCCTCGTGCTGTTCTCGGTGCGGCCCGGGGAGCGCGGTGCGTACCAGACGCTGTTCCGCGACCGGAAGGTGCGCAAGGTGTACGAGGCCGTCGCCCCGTACCGGGCCGGTCTTGAACTGCCGCACGTCTCCCGCAGCCGCATCGAGAAGGTGCCGGGGATCGTCGCCGCCTTCGAGACACCCGGGGAACCGAACAGCGAGACGCGGATCGAGCTCGCCGGACAGAGGGGGGATCTCGCCCGCTACCGGCTCACCCCGGTCACCGGCCGTACGCACCAGCTGCGCGTCCATATGAACGCGCTGGGCGTCCCGCTCCTCGGCGACCCGTTCTTCCCGGTGGTCACCGACCCGCCACCGGACGACTTCCGCAGGCCGCTGCAACTGCTGGCCCGGGTACTGGAGTTCACCGATCCGGTCACCGGCGCCGAGCACCGCTTCGAGAGCGGGCGTTCGCTCCTGGCCTGGACGGCGTACGACGAGTGGGCGGCGGGCCGCTGAGCAGACGCGTACGGCCCCCGCAGGGAGCGATCCCTGCGGGGGCCGTACGGCCGTACCGCGTTGAGCGCGTCAGCCCACCGAGCTGTACGCGACCACGCCCCGCCGTACGGCGTCGACTGCCTTGCGGGCGTTGCGCGAGACCGTGCTGTTCTCGCCCGGCGCCGCCGCCGCGATCTGGCCGAGGACATCGATCACCTGCTTGCACCAGCGGACGAAGTCACCGGCCGGCATCTCGGCGTCGCGCAGCACCTCGTCGAGGCCCCGGCCGGATGCCCACTGGTAGGCAGCCCAGGCGAAGCCGAGGTCGGGCTCGCGCTGGCCCACGCCCTCCGTCTGGTTGATCTTGAAGTCCTCCTCCAGGGCGTCGAGCCTGCCCCAGATCCGGACCATCTCGCCCAGCGCGGTCTTCGCCGCACCGTCGGGGACCTTGGGCGCGACGGCGTCGTCGGACTGGCGCGCCTCGAAGACCAGCGCCGAGGCGCACGCGGCGAGTTCGGCGGGGCTGAGCCCTTCCCAGACACCGGCCCGCAGACACTCCGACGCCAGCAGGTCCAGCTCGCCGTAGAGCCGGGCGAGGCGCTTGCCGTGGACGGTCGACTCGTCGCCCCGGAGGTAGTCCAGCTCGGTCAGCAGGGCGTAGATCCGGTCGAAGGTGCGGGCGATGGTGTTGGTGCGGCCCTCGATCCGGCGCTCCAGCTGCCGGGTGTCACGCTGCAGACGGTGGTAGCGCTCGGCCCAGCGCGCGTGGTCCTCCCGCTCGTCGCAGCCGTGGCAGGGGTGCGCGCGCAGTTCGGTGCGCAGCCGGGCGATCTCCCGGTCGTCGGCGGCGGCGGCCCGCGGCTTGCGGTGCCGGTCCGGCACGATGTGCCCGGCCTTGGTGCGCAGCGCGGACGCCAGATCGCGCCTGGACTGGGGCGACTTGGCATTGAACGACTTCGGGATCCGCATCCGGTCCAGCGCCTCGACGGCCACCGGGAAGTCCATGGCGGCGAGCCGTTTGACCTGCCGCTCGGCGGTGAGCACCAGCGGCCGGGGCCCGTCGTACGCCTCGAAGCCCCGGTGCCCGTTGGCCCGGCCGGCCGGCAGTCCCGGGTCCAGGACCAGTGCGAGCCCGGCGAACTTGCCCGTCGGCACGTGGATGACATCGCCCGGCCTCAGCTTCTCCAGGGCGTCGGCGGCGGCGGCCCGCCGCTGCACGGCCCCCTGCTTGGCCAGCTCCGTCTCACGGTCCTTGAGATCGCGGCGCAGCCGTGCGTACTCCTCGAAGTCCCCGAGGTGGCAGGTCATGCCCTCGCGGTAGCCGGCGATGCCCTCCTCGTTCTTCTGCACCTGCTTGGAGATGCCGACGACCGACTTGTCGGCCTGGAACTGCGCGAAGGACGTTTCGAGCAGTTCCCGCGAGCGGTGCCGGCCGAACTGCTGCACCAGGTTGACGGCCATGTTGTACGAGGGCCGGAAGCTGGAGCGCAGCGGATAGGTACGGGTGCCGGCGAGGCCGGCGAGCGCGCCGGGATCCATGGCGCGCTGCCAGAGCACCACCGCGTGGCCCTCGACATCGATACCGCGCCGCCCGGCCCGGCCGGTCAGCTGGGTGTACTCGCCGGGGGTGATGTCGGCGTGCTGCTCGCCGTTCCACTTGACGAGCTTCTCCAGGACCACTGAGCGGGCGGGCATGTTGATGCCGAGCGCCAGGGTCTCCGTCGCGAACACGGCCTTGACGAGCCCGCGTACGAAGAGCTCCTCGACGACCTCCTTGAAGGTCGGCAGCATCCCGGCGTGGTGCGCGGCGATGCCCCGCTCCAGGCCTTCCAGCCACTCGTAGTACCCGAGGACGTGGAGGTCCTCGCGCGGGATGGCGGCGGTGCGCTCCTCGACGATCTCGCGGACCGTCTGACGTGCTTCCTCCGGGTTGAGCCGCAGCCCCGCGTAGAGGCACTGCTGGACCGCGGCCTCGCAGCCGGCCCTGCTGAAGATGAAGGTGATGGCGGGCAGCAGCCCCTCGGCGTCGAGCCGGGCGATGACCTCGGCCCTGCTCGGGGTCCAGATCCGGCTGCGGGAGCGGCGCTCGCGCTCGCGGTCCGCCTCGCGCACCATCTTGCCGCGGCGGCGGTCGCGCGGGTTGTACGTGCGCTGGTTCTCCTGCCGGGCCATCCGGAGCAGGTCGGGGTTGACCTCGCGCTTGGCGCCGCCCCGGCCGCCGTGGTCCGTCGACTCCTCGAAGAGGTCGTACATCCGGCGCCCGGCGAGCACGTGCTGCCAGAGCGGGACGGGCCGGTGCTCGGAGACGATCACTTCGGTGTCACCGCGCACGGTGTCCAGCCAGTCGCCGAACTCCTCGGCGTTGGACACGGTCGCCGAGAGCGACACCAGGGTCACCGAATCCGGCAGGTGGATGATCACCTCCTCCCACACGGCGCCGCGGAAGCGGTCGGAGAGGTAGTGCACCTCGTCCATCACCACATAGCCGAGCCCCAGGAGCGACTGGGAGCTCGCGTACAGCATGTTCCGCAGGACCTCGGTGGTCATGACGACCACCGGGGCGTCCGCGTTCACGCTGTTGTCACCGGTGAGCAGGCCGACCTTGTCCGCCCCGTACCGCTTCGCCAGGTCCGCGTACTTCTGGTTGGACAGGGCCTTGATCGGGGTGGTGTAGAAGCACTTGCGACCCTGCTCCAGGGCCAGGTGCACGGCGAACTCGCCGACGATCGTCTTTCCCGAACCGGTGGGTGCCGCGACGAGCACACCCTTGCCCGCCTCCAGGGCCCGGCACGCCTCGATCTGGAACGGATCGAGATCGAAGTCGTACATGCGGCGGAAGGGGGCCAGCGCGGCGGCCTCTTCGACAGCGCGGGTGCGGGCAGCTGCATAACGCTCAGCGGGCGAAAGGTCCTCGGTCATCTTGTCAACGAGCCTACCCGCCGCCTCCGACAGTCAGCACGATCTTTAGTCCCATGCGGGCGCAGACCTCCAGCGGCGTTCAGCAAGCCCGGGACGGGCGCGACGGGGGGAAAAGACGGATAAATCGGCTCCACAGTAACCAGCAAACGAAATAGCACACTGATCAGGAAAAATCAGCAGTCCACTCACAATGCCGAGGCGAAGCGTCAATAAATCTCCTTGACTCTCATTCGGGAGTCTGAATATATTCATCGAGCTCACGAACACACTGGGTGACGGTACGCGGACTCCGAGCCATCGTCGCTCACCAAGAGGGGGGAAACATATGCGTAAGAACCTGCTCCAGCGCTTGGGAGCTGTCGCTGCGGCTGCTGCGGCAATCCTCGCGGTCTCAGCATCGACTCCGGCGATGGCCGCCACCTCGGCCGATGCTTCTCCGCTCTCCTACCATTCAGGATCGACAGGTTGTTTCAACTGGTCCTGGACGGACGGATCGGTGACATGGACCGTTTATTACCACAACACCTGTAGCGGGAAATCAGGCCTTGAGGTCAGAACAGGTGCGTTTACTACCGAATGCATAAAGGCGTCCGGAGGCGCCAAGGGTAACTATGTGTTCTACAACAAGCCCATCGGCTTCAAGAGCTGCTGAACTCGAACCTTGAGCTACTTGGTCTAGCCCCTGATTGCGCCAAGACTTGAAGTTCCACCCAAGCACGAAAATGCGGTTCCACGAATTCCGTGGAACCGCATTTTTCGCAGCAGATTTTCTCCCGCAAATCAATTCACGACGGAAGGAAAGCCATCAATTAGGTGATGTCGTCATGCTCGCCAACCCTATTGAAACCGCTCCGCTCGGGAACCATTGGCGAAGGGGAGACTGGCTCGATCGCTCCTACGCCTTCAGGTGTCAGGTCCAGCTCGGAGGGTTCGTCAGCATCGGGTTCGTTAGCCTCGCGCGATGCCTTACGGCGATCGTGAAAAATCGCCACACCGACTGCGAGGAAGTACAACAAGCAGATTGGAGCAGCCAGTGCGAGCATGCTGAGCGGATCGACGCTGGGAGTTGCCACGGCAGCGAACACCGTGATGCCCATGATCATGCCGCGCCACCAGCCCAGCATCCGACGACCGGTGCAAATCCCGACGAAGTTGAGCATCACCAGAAGCAACGGCATCTCGAAAGAAAGTCCGAAAACGACAATCATTCGCGTCACGAGGTCAAGCAGGTCGTCGAGCGGTAGCAAGTTGTCCACGCCCAGCGGAGTGAACTTGATAAGCACCGAAGCAGTTGTCGGGAGGATCTTGTAGGCGAACAGTGCCCCGCCGAGAAAAAGCGGAACTCCCGCCCCAGCAAAGAAGCGCGCATACCGCTTCTCGTGCCGGTGCAAGCCAGGCGCTACGAAGGCCCACAGCTGATAGAGCCAGACGGGCGACGCCACAACAACACCCGCTGTCAGGGAGACCTTCAGTGCCAGCGTGAACGGAGCGAGGAGGCCGTTGAGCGTAATGCGGGCGCAGGTACCGGCGGGCTTGGCTGCCAAGTCGGCGAAACTCGTGTTGCAACCAACAGATTGCAGTACCGGCTTGGTGACGATATCGATTATGTGGTCATAGAAGAAAGCCGCAATAATCGTGACGACCATGATCGCCAGCAATGCCTTCGCTACGCGGTTACGCAGCTCACGCAAGTGCTCCACGAGAGGCATGCGCCCGTCGGGCCCTGTTTCCGACTTGCGGTCAGAATTAAGCAACCCACGTCCTCATCTCGTGCGGCGGGCGGCCGCTCACCGCGGTGCCCGCTCCGGCCCGGTTGTCAGCGCTTGGTCGAGTCCGACGGCTCGGTCACAGGACGGGCGCTGGTCACGTCTCCCGGAGCAGCCTGGATCGTACGCGGGACGTCGGTCTGGGCGTTGTCCTGCGGCGGGTCGGCCGGGGCGGTCTGCTGGCCTTCCGACTTCATCGCCTTGGCCTCGCTCTTGAGGATGCGGGCGGACTTGCCCAGGGACCGGGCCATGTCCGGAAGCTTCTTCGCACCGAACAGCAGGACGATGACGACGAGGATCAGGATGATCTCGGGGGCGCCGAGCCTTCCGAACATAAGCTGTACCTTCTCACCGAGGCGGCTGGGGTGGGGCTGCCCGACCGATCGGACAGGCGTCCGGTCGTCGTGCTGGCAGCGATCGTAACCCGCGGGGGTAAACGCAGGGCAATCCCTGTGCAGACTCGCGCTTGCGGCCCGCGCCTCGCTCCCGGGCCCGCGACCAGCAGCGTACCGCCCGAAACGGCCCCGCAGCAGAGCCGAGCGCCTCTATCGCAAACTTTCACCGCTCCGTGCGAGCCCGGTGGCCGCACGCTCCAGGCCCTCGGCGGCCTGGCCGATCTGTTGTGTGGCACGCGCCACTTGGGTGCCGAGGCGCTGGGCCTCGACGAAAACCCTGATGGCGAGCACACCGAGCACGGCGATTCCGAGGAACCCCAGGACGATCGCGGTCATCGGCCAGAACATGTGAGCACCCTAGACAGTGGAGTGGAGGCGCAGCGTCCGCACGCCTCCGCCGGTGAGGAGTTCGACGATCCGCTCACCGGCCGGCTTGCGCACCGACGATCCGCAGTCGGGGCAGGTGAAGGAGTAGAAGGTGGTGCGCCGGCTGGCGCCGATCGCCAGCCGCAGCGCGCCCGCGGCCAGCTCGAACCGGCTGCGGCAGTCCGGGCAGGCGGCCCGGAAGATGACCGGGCCCACTTGCGCCGCGAATCCGGGCATAACCGACATATTTCCCAACTCCTCTACTCCTGCCCGTCGTAGGCCGCGAGCGCCTCACGGGCCGCGAGCTGTGCGCTGGCCGCCAGGTCACCCGGCGAGACGATGCGCCCGTCCCGGCCCAGCCGCAGGGCGAGCCTGCGCAGCGAGGCGGGGTCGGGGGTGCGCAGGGTGATGCGCAGCCCGCCGTCGGCGAGTTCCTCCGCGGTGTCGTGGGGGTAGTACTCGGCGACCCAGCGGCCGCCCGGTCCGACCTCGACCACGACCTCGGGGTCCTCGGCCGCGGGCTGGACGAGCCCCGCCGACAGATCGCGCAGCTCCAGCTCGGGCGGCGCGGAGGGCTCGTCGAGCAGCCGGATCTCGGCGACCCGGTCCAGCCGGAAGGTGCGCCGGGCCTCGGACAGGTAGCACCAGGCCTCCATGTACGTATGGCCGACCGCGAACAGCCTGATCGGGTCGACCTCGCGCTCGGTGAGCTCGTCGCGCGCCGGTGAGTAGTACCGCAGCCAGAGCCTGCGCCGCTCCGAGATGGCCCGGTCGACGTCGGCGAACACGCCGCCCTCGGACTCGAAGGTCACCGAGAGCCGGGAGCTGGCACCCGCCGCCTCACCGGCCGCGGCCTCCAGCTTGGCGGTGGCCCGCAGCAGCGCCTGCCGGTCGCCCTCGCGGAGCCCCGGCAGGGTCGCCACGGCGCGCGCGGCCACCAGCAGGGCCGTGGCCTCGTCGGCCGCGAGCCGCAGCGGCGCGGCGACGTCGTCGGCGTTGTGCCACCAGATGGACTCGCCGTCGGTGTCGATGTCGAGGAGGTCGCCGCCGCGGAAGCTCGTTCCGCACATGGGCAGCACGTCGAGGTCCGAGATCAGCTCGTCCTCGGTGATGCCGAAGGCGCGCGCGACATCTCCGACCCGGGCACCGGGGCGCTCGCGCAGATAGGTCACCAGGGACAGCATCCGGCGGGTCTGGTCGATCGCGTTCGTAGCCACGTGCTCCTCAGTCCTTGGCCACGGCGCGCAGCCGGTCCACCACATCGGCCCGCAGGTCCACGGGCTCCAGCACGATCACGTCGGGTCCGAACTCCACCAGCCAGGCATCCAGGCCGTGTCCGTACGGAATCTCCAACTCGTCCCATCCGTCGCCGAGTTCCCGGACGGCTGTGGCACGAGAGCGCAGCGGGTATCCGGCACCCGAGCGCAGCCGGATCCGCGCGCTGCGGGTCGCGGTCTCGCCCGCCCAGGTCTCCACGGTCTCGCGCACGGTCACCACGTCCGGCACCTCGGCGGTGAACACACCGGGCCGTGAACGGACTTTGCCGGTGATACGGGAGAGCCGGAACACCCGCTCGGCGCCGCGCTCACGGTCCCAGCCCGCGAGATACCAGTGGCCGCGCCAGCACTCCAGCGTCCACGGTTCGACCTGACGGGCCTCGGGGCGGGCCGCGTTGGCCTTGCGGTAGTCGAAGACGACCGGGCGGCGGTCGCGGCAGGCCAGCATCAGCGGTTCGAACGCGGCCTCGTGGACCGGGATGCGCGGTTCCAGGGCGCCGTGCTGCACGGCGTACGGGTCCTCGGCCTCGGGCATGCCGGCGGCCCGCAGTTTCTGCAGCGCGCCGCTGGCGGCGCCGGCCAGCCGGGCCTGCTGCCAGACCTTGGCGGCCAGTCCGAGCGCGGCGGCCTCCTCGGCGTCGAGCGCGACCGGCGGAAGCCTGTTGCTGTCGCGGCGGGCCAGATATCCGGCGTCCCCGTCCAGGCTCTCGACCGTCTCGATCACCAGGCCGAGTTCCCGCAGATCGTCCTTGTCCCGCTCGAACATCCGGTTGAAGGATTCGTCCGAACCCGCTTCCAGATACGCCTCGATGGACCCCCGCAGTTCCCGCTTGCTGAGGGGTCGCCTGGTTCCGAGCAGGCACAGTGCCAGATTCATGAGCCGCTCGGCCTTGGCAATCGCCATCGACGCCCTCTCTGGAGTCCGGGTGCGTCCGCCGGGGCCATTCCCCGGGAAGAACGCAGCACGTGGAACGCAGGACGTTCCACGATCGCCGACCGTACCGCTCCGCGGTGCCCGGTCAAAAGCCGAGGGTCCATGCCGGCAGGCATGGACCCTCGGAAACGATCAGTTCCGGTCAGACAGCGACCAGGTCACAGACGAAGATCAGCGTCTCGCCCGGCTTGATACGGCCACCGGCGCCGCGGTCGCCGTACGCGAGGTGCGCGGGGATGGTCAGCTGGCGGCGGCCGCCGACCTTCATGCCCTGGACGCCCTGGTCCCAGCCGGCGATAACCTGGCCGACACCGAGCTGGAACTCCAGCGGAGTGCCCCGGTTCCAGCTCGCGTCGAACTCCTCGCCGGTGGAGAAGGCCACGCCCACGTAGTGGACCTTGACCTTGTCCCCGGCCTTGGCGACAGCGCCGTCGCCCTCCCAGATCTCCTTGATCTCCAGGTCGGCAGGCGGCTCGCCGCCCGGGAAGTCGATCTCGGGCTTGTCGATGCTCACGTAACTGCTCCTACTTCTTGGTGCTGGACAACCGGGACAGTCTTACATTGCCGCCAGAATGTCGACGACGAAGACCAGCGTCGACTTGGCGGGCAGGGTCGTGCCCTGGGCCTTGTCGCCGTACGCCAGCTCCGGCGGGATCACCAGCATGACCCGGCTGCCGACCTTCTTGCCGACGATTCCCTGGTCCCAGCCCTTGATGACCGCGCCCTCACCGATGGCGGTCTGGAACGGCGTGCCGGTCTTCCAGGACGAGTCGAAGAGCGTCGCGGAGGCCTTGCCCTCGTTGGGCTTCCAGGCAGCACCGCTGTACTGCATGTAGACGGTCTGGCCCTTCTTGACCGTGGCGCCCTTGCCCTGGATCAGCTCCTTGTCGACCAGCTTCTTCGGCGGGTCGCTCTTCGGTACGGAGATGGTGGCGGGGGCTTCTTTGTCCGCCTTGATCTGGGGCAGGTCGGACGAGGTGGGGGCCTGGGTGCCCTCGACCTTCTTCGGGATCACCTTCTTGATGTCCAGCGCGAAGATCAGGGTGTCCTTGCCGGTGACACCGAGCTGCTGCTGGCCCTGGCTGCCGAAGGCCGCGCTGGGCGGCGCGACGACCAGGACGCGGCTGCCGATCTTCTTGCCGGTGACGGCGTCGGCGAAGGCCGGGATGATCGTCTTGGAACCGGCGGTGATGAGCTGCGGGGCGCCGCCCTTGTCGAACGAGCTGCCGATGTCCTTGCCGCTCTTCCAGACCTTGCCGGTGAAGTCGGCCATCACCAGGTCGTTCTTCTTGACCACGGCGCCACTGCCCTCGGAGAGGGTGTGGATGACGAACTTCCCGCTCGGGTCCTTCTTGGGGACCGTGATGGTCGCCTTCTTGCCCGCGCCGCCCGACACCGTCGGCAGTGGGGACGCCGAATCGACAGGCTTGGGCACGGCCGTGGCGGCGGCCTTGTCGGGCGGTGAGGACGAGTCATCCGTCTTCTTGGAGTCCTCACCTCCGCAGGCGGTCAGCACCAGGGCCGGCACGATGAGCAAGGCAGCAAAACGGCGTCGCACAGTGGTCCTCGGGGTAGTGGGGGTGTCAGTGGCCGCCACTCTACGACTCCGCGTCCCCCATGTGGGCTCACGGCATGCGCGAGGGCCCCGCGCACTGATGTGTGCGGGGCCCTCGCGCGACCGGGGGTGAGGACGGTCACATCCCGGCGATCAGCTTCTCCACCCGGTCGTCCACCGACCGGAAAGGGTCTTTGCAGAGCACGGTGCGCTGCGCCTGGTCGTTGAGCTTGAGATGGACCCAGTCGACGGTGAAGTCCCTGCGCTGCTCCTGGGCCCGGCGGATGAAGTCGCCGCGCAGCCGCGCCCTGGTGGTCTGCGGGGGCACCGACTTGCCCTCGAAGATCTTCAGGTCGTCACAGATCCGCGCGGCCTGGCCGCGCTTCTCCAGCAGGTAGTACAGCCCGCGCCGGCGGTGGATGTCGTGATAGGCGAGGTCTATCTGAGCGACCCGCGGATTCGACATGGTCATGTTGTGCTTGTCCCGGTACCGCTCGATGAGCTTGTACTTCATCACCCAGTCGATCTCGGTGCCGATCCTGTCGAGGTCCTCCTCCTCGATCGCGTCGAGCGTGCGGCCCCAGAGCTCCAGGACCTGCGCGACCTGGCCCGTACGGATGCCGCGGCGGTCCACGAAGTCCACGGCCTTCTCGTAGTACTCGCGCTGGACTTCGAGCGCCGAGGCCTCCCGCCCGCTGGCGAGGCGCACCTTGCGCTGACCCGTGGTGTCGTGGCTGACCTCGCGGATGGCCCTGATCGGGTTCTCCAGGGTCAGATCACGCATGACCGTGCCCGCCTCGATCATGCGCAGGACGAGGTCGGTCGCCCCGACCTTCAGCAGCATGGTCGTCTCGGACATGTTCGAGTCACCGACGATGACGTGCAGCCTGCGGTAGCGCTCGGCGTCCGCGTGCGGCTCGTCGCGGGTGTTGATGATGGGACGGGAACGGGTGGTCGCGGAACTGACACCCTCCCAGATGTGCTCCGCCCGCTGACTCACGCAGAAGACCGCTCCGCGCGGTGTCTGCAGCACCTTTCCGGCGCCGCAGAGCAATTGGCGGGTGACGAGGAAGGGGATGAGAATGTCCGCGAGCCGCGAGAACTCCCCGTGGCGGGCGACGAGATAGTTCTCGTGGCAGCCGTAGGAGTTTCCCGCCGAGTCGGTGTTGTTCTTGAAAAGATAGACGTCGCCCGCGATTCCCTCCTCGTGCAGGCGGCGTTCGGCGTCGACGAGCAGGCCTTCCAGAATGCGCTCGCCGGCCTTGTCGTGTGTGACCAGTTCAGCCACGTTGTCGCACTCGGGAGTTGCGTATTCCGGATGCGATCCCACGTCGAGGTAGAGGCGGGCGCCGTTCCGCAGAAAGACGTTGCTGCTGCGGCCCCATGACACAACACGGCGGAAGAGGTAGCGCGCCACTTCGTCAGGTGACAGTCGGCGCTGTCCCCTGAATGTGCACGTGACGCCGTACTCGTTCTCCAGCCCGAAAATGCGGCGGTCCATGACTGAACATTACGCCTGATGGCCTGTCCTGAAACCGGGTTCGACGGCCCCGTTCCGATCATTTTCGGAACCGGCCTCGACGGAGCTGGTACCGCCGGGAGCTGCGAGGACCCGCTGAGTGGCCAGCAGGACGAGCAGCGCGGCGGTCCCCCCGCCTCCAGCGGCGGCGAACCCGGCGGGCGCACCGCCCGCCTCGACGGCCGGTCCGGCCACGGCCGTACCCAGCGCGGCACCGACGCCGAAGGTCGTCACCAGCCAGGAGAACGCCTCGGTCACCGTGCCGCGCGGGGCGTGCCGGTCGACGAGGATGAAGGCGCAGGCGAGGGCCGGGGCGAGGAAGACGCCGGCCACCGTCATCAGTGCGGACATCGCGGTCACCCCGGGCACCAGCATCAGTGGCAGGTAGCAGAGCGCGAGGGCGCCGACGAGGACGCGCAGCCGCTTCTCCGCGGCGCCCGCCCACTGCCGTGCCCCGTACAGCAGCCCGCCGACGAGCGCACCGAGGCCGATCGCCGCCATCAGCACGCCGTACGCGGCGTCGCCGCCGTTTCCGTCCGAGTAGGCGACCGCGGCCACCGTGATCGAACCCAGCGCCAGGCCGACGAAGAAGAAGGCACCCAGGAGCGCGAGCAGCCCGGGCGAGCGCAGCGCGCCCAGCCAGTGGGCCTCTCGGGGCGCCGAGCGCCAGCTGCGCGAGGGTTCCGAGACAACCACGGAGAGCGCCCCGAGCACCCCGAGGACGTTGACGGCCACCAGCGCGACGGCCTCCGACCACAGCGAGGCCGCCAGAGTGATCAGCAGCGGGCCGACGGTGAACATCACCTCCTGGGCCACCGCGTCCATCGCGTACGCGGCGTGCACCCGGTCCTCGCGCTTGAGGACGCCGGGCCACAGGGCGCGCAGTCCGCCCTCCAGGGGCGGCGTGAAGAGCCCGGCGATCAGCATCGCGGCGACGGCGACCGGGAGCGGATCGGTGCCGGCCACGGCGAAGAGCACCATGCCGAGGGCCGACACCAGGGCCGACGGCAGCATCACCCGGGGCTGTCCGTACAGGTCGACGGCCCGGCCCAGCAGCGGCTGGCCCACCGCGGTGGCCAGCCCGTAGACGGCGGAGAGCGCCCCCGCGAGCGAGTAGCTGCCGCCCTGGGCGCGGACGAAGAGCACGACGGCGATGGCGGCTGTCGCGTTCGGCAGCCGGCCGACGAGGGTGCCGGTCAGCAGCCGCGTCACATGCCTGGTGCCGAAGAGTTCCGCGTATCCCGCGGCCATGTCCGCCCCTTGTCTCCCGGCCCTGACCGGAGTGTTACGTATAACTTGCTGGCTCATACGTACCATGTGCGCAGACCGCGAGTCCAGATGGCCGCGGTCGGGAACAGGCCGGACGGAGGCCCGAGTGGACGCCCGAGCGACCAGCCCGGAACCAGTGGTTCCGGCTCGCCCCACCAGCCGTGACGTGGCCCGCGCCGCAGGCGTCTCACAGGCCACCGTCTCGCTGGTGCTCGGCGACAAGTGGCGCGGGCGGGTCTCCGAGCGCACGGCCGGTCTGGTCCGTGACGCGGCCCGGCAGCTCGGCTACCGGCCGAATCTCGCCGCCCGCGATCTCCGTCTGGGCAGCACCCGGACCGTGCTGCTTGTCGTCCCGGCGCTGACCACGGAGTTCTTCGCCCGCGTCTACACGGGTGCCGCGGCGACAGCGGCCGAGCACGGCTTCGGGGTGGTGCTCTACCCCTCCCCCGACGGTGTGGGGCCGGCCCGGGATCCCTTCGGCTCGGCGCGGACCGCGCTGGACGGGGTCATCGCTTCGTCGATGGCCGTCGGCGCGCTCGCCGCGATCCAGGAGTCCGGTCTGCCGCTGGTGATGCTGGACAGCGATCCCGGCCAGTCGGGGGCTGCGGCTCATGTGAATCTGGACATCGCGGACGGTATGCGCCAGGTGACGGACCATCTGCTCGCATTGGGCCACCGCAGATTCGTCCATCTGGCACCGGCGGTCGACTCCTGGACCTTCGATGTACGGGACACCGTGCTGCGGTCCGCGCTGCGCGGCGCGGAGGTCCGGACCGTCACCGCCCCGCTGGCGGTGGACGCCGCGCGGCAGGCGGCGGAGGACGCGCTCACCGGCCCCGGCCCCCGGCCGACCGCGGTGATCTGCGACGACGACATCCTGGCCGCGGGGGCCTGCAAGGCGGCGCGGCGGCTGGGGCTGCGGGTGCCCGAGGACCTGTCCGTCACCGGTTTCGACGATCTGGCGCTCGCGACCGCGATCGAACCGGAGCTGACCACGGTGGCCCTGCCGGCCGAGCAGATCGGCCGGCGCGGAATGGCGGCCCTGCTCGCCGTGCTCGACGGCCGCCCGCCGCAGAGCGGCGACCTGCCGGTGAACCTTCTCGTACGCGGCTCGACGGCCCCGGCACCGGTGCCGGACTGACGGACCCGGTACGGCCCCCGGGAGCCGTACGGGGTCCGACGGGGCCGCACAGGCGCGTGCCCCGGGCCGCGCAGGCGGACCGGGGCACGGACGGAACCGGGCGGCAGCCGGGCTACTCGTCCTCGTCCGACGGCGCGTCCGTCTCGGCGGTCGCGGCGTCGTCCGCGGCGAGCAGCCGGGACAGCTGGCGGCCGACGATGCGCTTGAACTTGCGCTGCTGCGGCCGGGTCCGGTCCAGCACCGCCACTTCGAGACGCTCGGCGGGGATCTCCCGCTCTCCTCCGTTGGTGTCGCGGGACAGCGCCTGCACGGCCAGCTTGAGCGCCTCCGCGAGCGTCATCCCCTCGCGGTGCTGCTGGTCCAGGAAGGTGCTGATCGTCTCGGCGTTGCCCCCGACCGCGACCGAACCGTGCTCATCCACGATCGATCCGTCGTGCGGCAGCCGGTAGATCTGGTCGCCGTCGGGCTCGGACCCGACCTCGGCGACGACCAGCTCCACCTCGTACGGCTTCTCGGCCGCACTGGAGAAGATCGTGCCCAGCGTCTGCGCGTAGACATTCGCCAGTCCACGGGCCGTCACGTCGTCGCGGTCGTAGGTGTAGCCGCGCAGATCGGCGTAGCGCACACCGCCGATCCGCAGGTTCTCGTATTCGTTGTACTTGCCGGCGGCGGCGAAGCCGATCCGGTCGTAGATCTCGCTGAACTTGTGCAGCGCACGGGACGGGTTCTCGCCGACGAAGACGATGCCGTCGGCGTACTGCAGCACGACCAGGCTGCGACCACGGGCGATGCCCTTCCGGGCGTATTCCGCCCGGTCGGCCATGGCCTGCTGAGGTGAGACATAGAACGGCGTCGACACCGGCTATCCGTCCCTTTCTGTCAGTGACGAGTGCATCGGAAGGACCTCAGAGCAGCTCGGCGCGGGGGCCGTCGGGCTGTTCGAGACGCCGCGCCAGGATCGAACGGGCGAGCTCGGAGCCCTCCTCCTCGGTCAGCCTGCGGCAGCCCTCGTCGGTGATGACCGTGACGATCGGATAGATCCGGCGGGCCACGTCGGGCCCCCCGGTCGCCGAGTCGTCGTCGGCCGCGTCGTACAGCGCCTGTACGACCAGGGTGGTGGCCTGCTGCTCCGTCAGGTCGTCGCGGTAGAGCTTCTTCATCGAGCCGCGCGCGAAGATCGAGCCGGAGCCCGTGGAGGCGTATCCGTGTTCCTCGGAGCGGCCGCCCGTGACGTCGTAGGAGAAGATCCGGCCCTTCTCGCGGTCGACGTCGTACCCGGCGAAGAGCGGGACCACCGCGAGGCCCTGCATGGCCATGGAGAGATTGCCCCGGATCATCGTGGAGAGCCGGTTGGCCTTGCCCTCCAGGGAGAGGGTGGCGCCCTCGACCTTCTCGAAGTGCTCCAGTTCGAGCTGGAACAGCTTGACCATCTCGACGGCGAGGCCGGCCGTCCCCGCGATCCCGACCGCCGAGTACTCGTCGGCCGGGAAGACCTTTTCGATGTCGCGCTGGGCGATCATGTTCCCCATGGTCGCTCGCCGGTCACCGGCGAGGACGACCCCGCCGGGGAAGGTCGCGGCGACGATGGTCGTCCCGTGCGGCGCCTCGACCGGCCCCTGGGTGGGCGGCAACGGCCGCCTGCCCGGCAGGATTTCCGGCGAGTGGTCGGACAGGAAGTCCATGAACGAGGAGGATCCCGGCGTCAGGAAAGCGGCCGGCAGACGCCCGGTGCTACGAGGGTTGGCTTCCACGCGTTTCCTTCCGGATGGGCGGCGGCCCGCCTTCTGGAGGCCGGGCCGATCTTGCGGACTGTGAACGGACCTTACCCGTGCCCGCGCCGGTCATCCGTCGCGGTGCGGTCGGCTTCCGCCGGCCGCACCGGACACGGACAACAGGTGCTACTCGCCACCCTTTTGAACGAATGACCGAACGAAGTCCTCGGCGTTCTCCTCAAGCACGTCGTCGATCTCGTCGAGAACGGAGTCGACGTCGTCCGAGAGCTTCTCCTGGCGCTCCTTGAGGTCCTCGGAGCCCTGCGCCTCAGGCGCCTGCTCCTCGGTCTCCTCGGTGGAGCGCGTCGCCTTCTGCTGCCCGCCGCCGGTGTCCTTGGTCGCCATCTACCTCACCCCGCTCGGTTCGATGTTGTTGAAGCTAAAACAGACTGGAACAGACTGGGAACGAACTGAATCGGCCCGACCCGGTCAGAAGCATGATCGGATCCGCTTGATCAGACACTACAAGCGGGGTCCGACATTGGCCCCGCACTTTCCTCAACGTCCGGGACCTACCCTGATGATTCCCACAGGCAGGGCTTTTCAGCCGCCCTGCAACACCCGGACCAGGTCTTCCGCCGTCCGGCACCGGTCAAGGAGCTCCTTGACGTGCTCACGGGTCCCGCGCAGCGGCTCCAGCGTGGGTACCCGCTGCAGTGAGTCGTGCCCCGGCAGATCAAAGATCACGGAGTCCCAGGAGGCCGCGGCGACGTCGTCCGCGTACTGTTCCAGACAGCGGCCCCGGAAGTACGCCCTGGTGTCCTCGGGCGGGTTCGCCACGGCCCGTACGACCGCGGGCTCGTCCAGCAGCCGCTTCATCTTCCCGCGGGCCACCAGGCGGTTGTACAGCCCCTTCTCGGGCCGTACGTCCGCGTACTGCAGGTCCACCAGATGGAGCCTCGCCGCGTCCCAGTCGACACCGTCCCGGCGCCGGTAGCCCTCCAGGATCTCCTGCTTCGTGATCCAGTCGAGCTCCCCGGACAGGCTCATCGGATTGTTCTCCAGCCGGTTCAGCACGTCCTCCCAGCGGCCCAGGACGTCCCTGGTCTGCTCGTCCGCGTCCGCGCCGTACCGCTCCTCCACGTACTTCCGCGCCAGCTCGAAGTACTCCATCTGGAGCTGTACGGCGGTGAGGGTACGGCCGCTGCGCAGCGTGATCAGCTGCTGGAGCCCGGGGTCGTGCGAGACCTGGTGGAGGGTGCGTACCGGCTGGTCGACGGCGAGGTCCACATTGATGAACCCGTCCTCGATCATCGCCAGCACCAGCGATGTCGTGCCCAGCTTGAGATAGGTCGAGATCTCCGAGAGGTTCGCGTCGCCGATGATCACGTGGAGGCGGCGGTACTTCTCGGCGTCCGAGTGCGGTTCGTCGCGGGTGTTGATGATCGGCCGCTTGAGCGTGGTCTCCAGGCCGACCTCGACCTCGAAGTAGTCCGCGCGCTGGCTGATCTGGAACCCGTGCTCGTGGCCGTCCTGGCCGATACCGACGCGGCCGGCCCCGGTCACCACCTGGCGGGAGACGAAGAAGGGGGTCAGATGGCGCACGATGTCCGAGAAGGGGGTCTCCCGCTTCATCAGGTAGTTCTCGTGCGTCCCGTACGAGGCGCCCTTGTTGTCGGTGTTGTTCTTGTACAGGTGGATCGGCTGGGCGCCCGGGATCTCGGCGGCCCGTTCGGCGGCCTCCGCCATGATCCGCTCGCCCGCCTTGTCCCAGAGCACGGCGTCGCGCGGATTGGTGATCTCCGGGGAGCTGTACTCCGGGTGGGCGTGGTCGACGTAGAGGCGAGCCCCGTTGGTGAGGATCACATTGGCCAGGCCGATGTCCTCGTCGGTCAGCTGGCTGGTGTCCGCGGTCTCCCGGGCGAGGTCGAAGCCTCGCGCGTCCCGCAGCGGGTTCTCCTCCTCGAAGTCCCAGCGGGCGCGGCGCGCCCGGTGCATCGCCGCCGCGTAGGCGTTGACGATCTGGGACGAGGTGAGCATGGCATTGGCGTTCGGGTGGCCCGGAACGGAGATGCCGTACTCCGTCTCGATGCCCATTACCCGCCGTACGGTCATGCGGCCCTCCTTGCCCGGCAGCGCCCCTCGCGGGAACGTCGCTCAAGTACCGCTGCTTCTCCGGTGCGTGCGCGGTCGTCCCCCGCACTGCGCGACTCGGTGATACCGAAGAGCGTAGAGCGCCATGGCGCCGCTGGGGAGATCATTACAGGCATTGCTGTCCTTGCGGCCGAAGGCCGGAAAACACGGCGGCTGCGGGTACCCGCCGGGGGACCCGCAGCCGCCCTGCCTTTTACAGGTACTGACCGGTGTTCGCCACCGTGTCGATGGAGCGCCCGGTGTCCGCGCCCTGCTTTCCGGTGACAAGGGTGCGGATGAAGACGATCCGCTCGCCCTTCTTGCCGGAGATACGGGCCCAGTCGTCGGGGTTGGTGGTGTTCGGCAGGTCCTCGTTCTCCTTGAACTCATCCACACATGCCTGGAGGAGGTGGGAGACCCGCAGACCCTTCTGTCCCTGGTCGAGGAAGGCCTTGATGGCCATCTTCTTGGCCCGGTCGACGATGTTCTGGATCATCGCGCCGGAGTTGAAGTCCTTGAAGTACAGGACTTCCTTGTCGCCGTTGGCGTACGTGACTTCGAGGAAGCGGTTCTCCTCGGACTCCGTGTACATCCGCTCCACGACGGACTGGATCATGGCGCTGACCGTGACGTCGGGGTTCTCCCGGTGTTCGGCCAGGTCGTCCGTGTGCAGCGGCAGCGAAGAACGCAGGTACTTGGCGAAGATGTCCTTCGCCGCCTCCGCGTCCGGACGCTCGATCTTGATCTTGACGTCGAGCCGGCCCGGCCGCAGGATCGCCGGGTCGATCATGTCCTCGCGGTTGGATGCGCCGATGACGATGACGTTCTCCAGGCCCTCCACACCGTCGATCTCGGCGAGCAGCTGCGGGACGATGGTGTTCTCCACGTCCGAGCTGACGCCTGACCCACGGGTGCGGAAGAGGGATTCCATCTCGTCGAAGAAGACGATGACGGGGGTGCCCTCGCTCGCCTTCTCCCGGGCACGCTGGAAGACCAGGCGGATGTGCCGCTCGGTCTCACCGACGTACTTGTTGAGGAGCTCGGGGCCCTTGATGTTGAGGAAGTAGCTCTTCCCCGCGGGCTGACCGGTGACCTCGGCGACTTTCTTGGCAAGGGAGTTGGCCACGGCCTTGGCAATGAGAGTCTTGCCGCAGCCGGGCGGGCCGTAGAGCAGGATGCCCTTCGGCGGCCGCAGCTCGTGCTCCTTGAAGAGGTCGGGGTGGAGGTACGGAAGCTCGACCGCGTCGCGGATCAGCTCGATCTGGTCGCCCAGGCCGCCGATCTTGTCGTAGTCGATGTCCGGGACCTCTTCGAGGACGAGCTCCTCGACCTCGCTCTTCGGCACCACTTCATAGACGTAACCGGACCTGGAGTCGAGCAGCAGGGCGTCGCCGGGGCGGATGGTGATGTCCAGCAGGGGCTCGGCGAGCCGCACCACCCGTTCCTCGTCGGTGTGCCCGATCACCAGGGCACGCTCGCCGTCCTCAAGGATCTCCTTGAGGGTGACGATGTCCCCGGCGCGCTCGAATTCCATGGCCTCGACCACGTTGAGCGCTTCGTTGAGCATGACTTCCTGGCCACGCCTGAGCTCTTCGAGCTCGACGCTGGGACTCACGTTCACCCGGAGCTTGCGGCCCCCGGTGAAGATGTCGCAGGTCCCGTCCTCATTGGCCTGCAGGAAGACACCGAAGCCGGCCGGCGGCTGTGCGAGCCGGTCGACCTCCTCCTTGAGGGCCACGATCTGGTCGCGGGCCTCACGGAGTGTATTGGCGAGCCGCTCGTTCTGCGCGGACACGCCTGCCAGGTTGGTCTGCAGCTCGACGATCCGCTCTTCGAGAATCCTCGTATGACGCGGAGAGTCGGCGAGCTTGCGGCGCAGGACGGCGATTTCCTGCTCGAGATAGGCAACCTGGCCGGCGGGGTCCTCGGACCCTCGCGCGGGCCGGGTGCCGCGGTTGATGTCGTCGTCGTGGGCTGCCACGGTCCTCACCTCCTCCAAGGGGAGCTGGACGCTTCCTGACCCTACCTGGGCGGCTGGTGATTGAAACCCCTAGATCACAAAGACCGTCGGGGTGTGTCTGATCTTCACCCTTGCGTACTCCCTCACGCCTTGGGAATACCCACCCAACAACATCGGAAAGCGGCCGGTTGTATCGTCGAAGTGTTCAACACCCGTCAGGGCTGGCTTCAATTGGTTCAACCGCGCAGGAACGGCAGGAGAAATGACCGTGCAGGACGAGGCTCCCACCAGCGACGGCGCCCAGGCGCTGGAGGTCTGGATCGACCAGGATCTCTGCACCGGGGACGGCATCTGCGCCCAGTACGCGCCCGAGGTGTTCGAGCTGGACATCGACGGGCTGGCGTACGTGAAGAGCGCCGACGACGAACTGCTCCAGTCGGTCGGCGCCACAACGCCCGTACCGCTGCCGCTCCTCCAGGACGTGGTGGACTCGGCCAAGGAGTGCCCGGGCGACTGCATCCATGTACGGCGTGTTTCGGACAGCGTCGAGGTCTACGGACCCGCTGCCGAGTAGGCCGTCATACGCCAGGCGCCGTCACGTGCCCGTACACCTGGTGCCGTCACGTACTCGCCGTCGGCGTACGCCCGCCACCGTCATACGCTCCGCGCCTGGGAAGGCACGGAGCGTACGAACTTGCCGCCCTGCCAGCGCCACTTGGCCTGCTGCCGTACGTCCGGATTCCAGCGCGGCACATCGGGCGAGGAGTAGCCGAGCAGCGTCGTGGTCACCGCGCCGTCCCGTACCGCGAGAGCGCCCACGGTCTGCTGCTCCGCCGGGGTGACCAGCGTCGCGACGATCCGGGGCGGGCCGTGGCCGGCCCTCGGCCGGGTGAGCACGTAGAGACCGCTGGGCGGTGTGCCCGATCCGGCGTCGCAGCGCACCGCGGCCACCGTTTCCGGGCTGCCGTCCCCGTCGAGGTCGCCGGACGCCTTCTTGGTGACGGTGGTGCCCGCCCCGCCGCACTTCAGCGGGAAGGTGACGGCCGCCGGGTCCGGCGCGGCCGCCCGGGTGCGGGCCGGTGGTCTTCCGCCGGGCTGGGACGCGGTGGCCGGGTCGGGCGTCAGGACGCCCGCCAGGGCGACGACGCCGGCCATCGCGGTGGCCGTGGCCAGCCAGTGGACCGGGCTGGTCCTGTTGTGCGCGAGGTCCGGGGGTACGAGGTCCGGGAGCGCGGAGGGCTGCACGCGAGAGGTCTCCTGTGGGGCTGTGCCGGAGGGGGTGGCCAGAATAGTGCCACACGTCACAGGGGATCGGAACGCCGGGGTCCGTAAGTTCAACGTAAAGAAGCCGTCGCGGAGTTCCCCGATGTGCTGGGGGAACTCCGCGACGGCGTCGGTGCGTTGTGCGGTCAGACGGTCTCGTCGGACCCGGTGGAGTCGCCCTCGGTCCCGGCCTTCGGCTGGGCGGGGCTCTTCCCGGGGCCGCTGTAGTCCTCACCGTAGGCGCCCTTGGACGGCCGGCGGCGGCGCAGCGGGGCCTCCACTCCGTCGGCGAGGCGGCGGGCGGTGACGAGGAAGCCGGTGTGGCCGATCATCCGGTGGTCCGGGCGGACGGCGAGCCCCTCGACGTGCCAGTTGCGGACCATCGACTCCCAGGGCTGCGGCTCGGCGAAGCAGCCGATCTCCCTGATCGACTCGACGGTGCGCGAGAGCTGGGTGGTGGTGGCCACGTAGCAGCAGAGGATGCCGCCGGGGACGAGCGCCTTGGAGACGGCGTCCAGGCACTCCCAGGGGGCGAGCATGTCCAGCACCACACGGTCGACGTCCGTGTCGGAGAGGTTGTCCTGGAGGTCGCCGACGGTGAGCTGCCAGGCGGGGTGAGGACCGCCGAAGTAGCGCTCCACGTTCTGCGTGGCGATCTCCGCGAAGTCCTCACGGCGCTCGTACGAGTGCAGCATCCCCTGCTCGCCGATGGCGCGCAGCAGGAAGCTGCTGAGCGCGCCGGACCCCACACCCGCCTCGACGACCCGTGCGCCGGGGAAGATGTCCCCGAAGGCCAGGATCTGGCCCGCGTCCTTGGGGTAGACCACGGCGGCGCCGCGGGGCATGGACAGGACGAAATCGGGGAGCAGGGGGCGCAGCGCGAGGTAGGCGACGTTTCCCGTGGTTCGGACAACACTGCCCTCGGGAGCACCGATCAGCTCGTCGTGCGAGAAAGAACCCTTGTGGGTGTGGAAGTTCTTTCCTGCTTCGAGCGTGAAGGTGTAGTGGCGTCCCTTGGGGTCGGTGAGCTGGACCTGGTCCCCGACTTTGAAGGGCCCACGTCGGCGGGCGGCACCGGTCGGTTCGGACATACGAGCAGACTACCGGCCTCAGGAACCGGGTCGCGCCATCGCCTGGACGAATGCCCGTTCGACGTCGGCCGTGGAGAGGACTCCGTAGATCGCGCCGCTCTCCTCGACCACCAGGTACTCGGTGGCGGGACTGGCCCGCAGCTTGTCGAGGAGCGCCTCGCCCGCCAGCTCGGCCGGCACCCGCATGCCCTCGGTGAGGTCCTGGGCGAGTCCGCTGACCGCGACCCAGGGGCGCCGGTGCTCCGGCACACCGACGATGGCCGCTTCCCTGACCAGGGCGGTCGGGTCGCCCTGGCTGTCCACGACGACCAGCGCGCGGGCTCCGGCGTCGTTGGCCCTGCGCAGCGCCTCGGAGAGCGGTGTCGTCGTCTCCACGGGGACGGCACGCCGGGTGAGCGTACGGGCGCGCAGCTCGGGGAGGTGCTCGCGCAGCCTGGCCATCCGCAGGCTGTTGCCCGCGCCGGTCCAGATGATCGCGGCGAGGATCGCCGCGAGCAGCGCGTCCATGACCGTCTCCATGCCGCCCACGTCGGCGTCGGAGCCGGTGTGGGTGAGCAGCGGGAGACCGATCAGGACGGAGACAGCGAGCAGGCGGCCGAACCAGGCGGCGGCGATGGTGCCGCTCATCGGCTTGCCGGTGATCTTCCAGACGACCGCGCGGAGCATCCGGCCGCCGTCCAGCGGCAGCCCGGGAAGGAGGTTGAAGATCGCCACGATGAGGTTGGAGATCATCAGTCCGGCCAGCAGGACCCCGGGGACGGTTCCGGGCTCCACCGCCTTCATCCCGAGGTAGAAGAGGCCGGAGAGGACCAGCGACAGCAGCGGTCCGACGAAGGCCAGGATGAACTCGCGCCCCGGGGTGTCGGACTCCTTCTCGATCTCCGAGACACCGCCGAAGAACTGGAGCTGGATGCGGCGCACCGGGAGCTTGAACCGCAGCGCGGCGACGGTGTGGGCCAGTTCGTGGACCAGTACGGACGCGTAGAAGGCGACCGCGAAGAAGAGGGAGACCAGATACCGGAGGTTGCCGAGCTCGGGGAGGATCCGGTCGAGCTGGCCGCCGAAGACCCAGGTGATGAGCGCTGCCACCAGGAACCAGCTGGGGGCGACATACACCGGAACGCCGAAGGGGCGGCCCATCAGGATGCCGCCGCCCGGCGCGTCCCGGCGCTGCGGCTTGCCGCCATCGGGTGCGGGGCCGGGGCCTGACCCGTCCGCACCGGGCTGCGGGCGCCCGCTGTCGCCGCTCTCGTCCACGGTGTCCCTTCGTATCGTTCGGATGCGTTCCGCACCACCGCCGGTCCTTCACCGCTTTCCGCGGTTTCCGCGATGGTCTGATCATGCAGTGTGAGGAGGTCTGCCGTCGATGGTATGCGGCTCGGTGTCAGTGGCGGGTCGT
Organism: Streptomyces sp. NBC_01471; assembly: GCF_041438865.1. Classification (NCBI taxonomy): domain Bacteria; kingdom Bacillati; phylum Actinomycetota; class Actinomycetes; order Kitasatosporales; family Streptomycetaceae; genus Streptomyces; species Streptomyces sp. NBC_01471. Next base: position 6,634,588 of record NZ_CP109450.1, on the reverse strand, counting down.
AGGGTCTGGGACATGACTACCGCCCAGCAGCCCACTTCACTCTCGCCGTCGCGTGCGAGCGACTTCATGCGGTGTCCGCTGCTGTACAGGTTCCGGGTGATCGACAAGCTGCCGGAGAAGCCCAGCCCCGCGGCGACGCGCGGAACTCTGGTGCACGCGGTGCTGGAGCGGATGTTCGACGACCCGGCGGCGGAGCGGACGGTTCCGCGTGCCCGGGCGATGGTCCCCGGTCAGTGGGACCGCCTTCTGTCGGCCAAGCCCGAGCTGGGCGAGCTGTTCGCGGACGACCCGGGGGGCGAGCAGCTCGCGAAGTGGCTGTCGGAGGCCGAGTCGCTGGTCGAGCGGTGGTTCACGCTGGAGGATCCGACGCGGCTGGAGCCCGCCGAGCGGGAGCTGTTCATCGAGACGGAGCTGGCGTCCGGGCTGCGGCTGCGCGGGATCATCGACCGGGTCGATGTGGCACCGACCGGCGAGGTCCGGATCGTCGACTACAAGACGGGCAAGGCGCCGCGTCCGCAGTTCGCGGAGGGCGCGCTCTTCCAGATGAAGTTCTACGCGCTGGTCGTGTGGCGGCTGAAGGGGGTCGTGCCGCGCCGGCTCCAGCTGGTGTATCTGGGAAGCGGCGAGGTGGTGACGTACGACCCGGTCGAGGCCGATCTGGAGCGGGTCGAGCGGAAGCTGCTGGCGCTCTGGGACGCGATCAGGAAGGCCACGGAGAGCGGCGACTGGCAGCCGCGGCAGTCGAAGCTCTGCGGCTGGTGCGACCACCAGGCGGTCTGTCCGGAATTCGGCGGCACCCCGCCCGTCTACCCGCTGGAAGTGGTGCGCGGGGCCGAGGTGTCCGGCGGGGCCGGGCCCCAGTAGCTCCGGGCGGCCGGGCCGGCGCTGTGTCTGATCCGTCCGGGACTCCCCCGGTACGCCCCGCCGGGTCCCGGTGGGCCGGTCAGGGCAGAATGGGGCCGGTCTAGTGAAGGAGTTCCCGTGGCGATCCGCGTCCTACTGGTCGACGACCAGCCGCTGCTGCGCACCGGTTTCCGGATGATTCTGGAGGCCGAGCAGGACCTCGCGGTGGTCGGTGAGGCCGGGGACGGCCTCCAGGCCCTCGACCAGGTCCGGGCGCTGCAGCCCGATGTGGTGCTGATGGACATCCGGATGCCCCGGATGGACGGGGTCGAGGCCACCCGCCAGATCACCGGCCCCGGCCGGGACGGTCCGGCGAAGGTCCTGGTGCTGACCACCTTCGACCTGGACGAGTACGTCGTGGAGGCCCTGCGGGCCGGCGCGAGCGGCTTTCTGCTCAAGGACGCGCCCGCCAATGAACTGGTCCAGGCGATCCGGGTGGTGGCGGGCGGCGAGGCGATGCTGGCGCCGAGCATCACCCGCAGGCTGCTCGACAAGTACGCGGACCACCTGCCGTCCGGCGAGGATCCCGTTCCGAACACGCTGCACACGCTGACCGAGCGCGAGGTGGAAGTCCTCAAGCTGGTCGCGCGCGGCCTGTCGAACGCCGAGATCGCCGCCGACCTGTTCGTCAGCGAGACCACGGTCAAGACGCATGTGGGCCACGTACTGACCAAGCTGGGGCTGCGCGACCGGGTCCAGGCCGCGGTCTACGCGTACGAGAGCGGTCTGGTCCGCCCGGGCGCCCAGCAGTAGCTCCCGGGCCGCCGGGCTCTTCCGGACCAGCCGGCGGCGCACCGGGCCAACCCGGCAGCACGACGGAGCGGACCCGGGCGGCAGCACACCGCCGGCGCCCGGGTCGGGCGCCCGCGGTGTACTGCCGCCGGCCGGTCAGCTGACGCCGCGGCCGAGCTCCCAGATCTGCAGGGCGGACGAGTTGCTGAGCGCCCACTCCGCACCGGTGAGGTCGTCCCGGGCCGCCACGTACTGCTTGTTCTGCCAGAGCGGCAGCACGGGGACGTCGTCCGCGACGGTGTCCTGGATCTTCTGGAGCGGGGCCATCGCCGTGGTGCGGTCCGCGGCACGGCGGGAATCCGGGATGTACTTGTCGCGGATGGTGCTGTTCGCATAGGGCAGGTTGAGGAAGTTCCCCTTGCTGAGGAACGGCGCGATGAAGTTGTCCGCGTCGGGGAAGTCCGGGAACCAGCCCATGCCGTAGACCGCGTAGTCACCCTTCAGCTCGGCGGGGCGGAACTGGGCCCACTTGTGGCCCTGGACCGACACATCGAAGAGTCCGGAGGCGTTCAGCTGCTTCTTGAGCAGCGCGAACTCCTTCGCCGTACCCGGCCCGTAGTGGTCGCTCGTGTAATGCAGCGTCAGCTTGACCTTGTCGTTGATCCCCGCGGAGTGCAGGATCTGGGTGGCCTCGCTCTTGCTCGGATCGCCGTACTTGTTGAAGAACGAATTCGTGTGGCCGCCGATACCGGTGGGGATCAGCGAGTAGAGCGGCTCGGCGGTCGCGCCGTACACCTGGCTGGCGATCTGACCGCGGTCGACAAGGGCGGCCATCGCCTGGCGGACCGCCTTGTTCTTCACCGACGTGTCATTCGTGTTGAAGCCGAGGTAGCGGATCTCCAGACCGGGGCTCTCGATAAAGTTGATGTTCGGCGACGAGCCGTCCGAGAACTTCTTGATCTGCTCCGGGGAGAGGGTGCGGGCCATCATGTCGATCTTCCCGGACTTCAGCGCGGAGCCCATGCCCGCGGCGTCGGCGAAGGAATCGATCTCGACCTTGTCGTTCTGCAGCTTCAGCGAACCCTTGTAGTGGGGGTTCTTGGTGAAGATCGCCTTCTGGAGACGTCCGTTGCTGACCTGCGCCTTGAAGGTGTACGGGCCCGAGCCGTCGACCACGAAGCCCTTGCGCAGCTTGTTCGGCGCGTACTGGCTCTTCTCCACGATGCCCGCGGCCGGGGTCGCCAGCTTGTACGGGAAGGTGGCGTCGGACGTCTTGAGGTGGAAGACCAGCTCGTGAGAGCTCAGGGTCTCGATGGTGTCGATGTTGTCCAGCAGACCGGCCGGCCCGTTCGGGTCGTGGATGCGGGTGACGCGCTCCATCGAGTACTTCACATCGGCTGCCGTGAGGGGGTCGCCGTTGGCGAACTCCAGCCCGCTGCGGAGCTTGCAGCGGTAGCTCTCGTTCTCGGTGTCCGTGAAGCGGCAGTCGCTGGCGGCGTCCGGCACCGGCAGGCCGCCACCACGCGGCATCTGCATCAGCGACTGGAGGGTCGGGCGCAGGAAGTTCCAGACGCCGGTGTCATAGGTGTAGGCGGGGTCGAGAGGAGCCGGAGCCTTCGCGCCGGACTCGATGAAGTCCGTCGTGCCCACGACGATGGCCTTGCCACCGTCGTCGCCGCTTCCTGTGCCGCCGCACGCGGCGAGTACCGGAGCGAGCAGGCACACTATCGCCGGCAGCACCAGAGTCTTGCGGTTCATTCTGGACGTTCTCCTCATCCGGCACTGGGATACAGCGATGTACAGACACTCCGCCGCTGCCGCCCGATCGGGGCGGGGCGATCGGGCCGGGTACAGAGCGATCAGTCCGGTGATCCCGGCCGCTTGGTGGGCACCGGGGGCACAGAAGTGTACGGCGAAGTTCTCGCCATGAGATTAGTGGGGAACGTCAGGAAACCCGGACCGGGGGCGACTTGGGTGGGATCCACACCACCTTCACGAATAGCGGAGCGTCAATATCCGACCACCGAAATGATTCGTACACCGCTTCACCAATCGGGACACATGGGCATGTGCTGAGCGGTGATTCGCCGCTCGCAGCACGCAAACGGCCCCGTGTCGATGTTTCATCAGGTGATGAACGTCACTCCGGGCTCGGCTTTCGTAAAGCACGAAGCCCTCTCTTCATGTTCACGTAAATGCAGGTGGATGGCGGACACCGATTCTCTTCAAAACAAAGTCAGCACGCTCAGTGTCCGGCTCGGTGCATTCCGTTGACCAGTGCCCTGAGAAAGCCCAGGTCGACTTCTTCCAGAGATCCGACGACTACGCGTCCGTCCGCTGCGGCGATCGGTGCCACGGAGGGTACGGCCACCACCCGGCAGCCTGCGGCCTCCGCCGCCGCCACTCCGGTCGCGGTGTCCTCGATGACCGCACAGCGGGCCGGATCGGCGTCCAGGCCGGCCGCGGCGGTGAGGTAGGGATCCGGGTGCGGCTTCGTCCGCGCCACCTCGTCGCCGGCGACCGTCAGGGCGAAGTTGGCCGGGCCGAGCGACGTGAGGACCCGGTCGATGATCCGGCGGTGCGAGGCGGACACCAGGGCCGTGGGGACACCGTGGGCGGCCAGTTCGGTGAGCAGCCGCAGCGCCCCGGGCATCAGCGGCACCCCGCCCGAGATCCGCGCCTCGAACCGGTCGTTGAGCAGTGTGGTCAGCTCGGGGAGCGCGATGTCCGCGCCGGTGACCTCGATGAGGTATCCGGCGCTCCGGGTCATGGGCCCGCCGACCACGGTGTCCCGCCAGCTTTCGTCGAGCCGGTGGCCGAGGGCGCCGAACACCTCCACCTCGGCGTCCCACCAGATGCCCTCGGTGTCCACCAGAGTGCCGTCCATGTCGAGCAGGACGGCCTGCAGAGCTGCGCCTTCGGCCATACGGGTATCGAGCGCGGTAACCGTACTGGTCATACGGGGACACCTCCTGGTGGGACACGAAGGCCGGTCACCCGCCCTGCTGGGAAGGCAACCGGCCTGCACCGGACCGATAAGTGTACGTCGGGACGGTCCGGTGCGCGCTGCGATACGGCGCATCTGCGGACGCCGGCGAGCGACCGGGCTGCTGGGCTACCGGGCTACCGGGCTACCGGGCTACCGGGCTACCGGGCGTTGAAGTACTTGGCCTCGGGGTGGTGGATGATGATCGCGTCGGTGGACTGCTCGGGGTGGAGCTGGAACTCCTCCGAGAGGTGGACCCCGATCCGCTCCGGCTGGAGCAGCTCGGCGATCTTCGCGCGGTCCTCCAGGTCGGGGCAGGCGCCGTAACCGAGGGAGAAACGCGCGCCGCGGTACTTGAGCGCGAACATGTCCTGGACCTCGGAGGGGTCCTCGCCCGCGTAGCCGAGCTCGGAGCGGACCCGCGCGTGCCAGTACTCCGCGAGGGCTTCCGCCAACTGCACCGACAGACCGTGCAGTTCGAGGTAGTCCCGGTAGGAGTTCGCCTCGAACAGCTCGGCGGTGGCCTCACCGATCTTCGAGCCGACCGTGACGACCTGGAGGCCGATCACGTCCCGCTGCCCGGACTCCTCCGGGCGGAAGAAGTCCGCCAGGCACAGACGGCGGCCGCGGCGCTGGCGGGGGAAGGTGAAGCGGGTGCGCTCACTGCCGTCGTCGTTGAGGAGGATCAGGTCGTCGCCCTTGGACACGCAGGGGAAGTAACCGTAGACCACGGCCGCCTCCAGCATGTTCTTGGTGTGCAACTGGTCCAGCCAGCCGCGCAGATGCGGGCGTCCCTCGGTCTCGACCAGCTCCTCGTAGGTGGGGCCTTCGCCCTTGCGAGCCTCCTTGAGTCCCCACTGCCCCTTGAACAGGGCGCCCTCGTCCAGCCAGGACGCGTACTCCTTGAGCTGGATGCCCTTGACGACCCGGGTCCCCCAGAACGGCGGCTCCGGGACCGGGTTGTCGACGGAGACGTCCGAGCGGACGGACCCCTCGGGCTCCTGGACCTCCGGCACGGCGGCGGTGTCCCGCTTGGGCACCCGGCGCTGCTTGAGATCGGGCAGTACGGCGCCGGGGACACCGCGCTTGACGCCGATGAGGGCGTCCATCAGGCGCAGGCCCTCGAACGCGTCGCGGGCGTAGCGGACTTCGCCCTCGTAGATCTCGTGGAGGTCCTGCTCCACGTACGCCCTGGTCAGCGCGGCACCGCCCAGGATGACGGGGAAGTCGGCCGCCAGCTTGCGCTGGTTCAGCTCCTGCAGGTTCTCCTTCATGATCACGGTGGACTTGACGAGGAGGCCGGACATGCCGATGACGTCGGCCTTGTGCTCCTCGGCGGCTTCCAGGATCGCGGAGACGGGCTGCTTGATGCCCAGGTTGACGACGTTGTAGCCGTTGTTGGTCAGGATGATGTCGACGAGGTTCTTGCCGATGTCGTGGACGTCGCCGCGGACCGTGGCCAGGACGATGGTGCCCTTGCCGTCGTCGTCGGTCTTCTCCATGTGCGGCTCCAGATGGGCCACCGCGCTCTTCATCACCTCGGCCGACTGGAGCACGAACGGCAGCTGCATCTGGCCGGAACCGAAGAGCTCACCGACGACCTTCATGCCCTCCAGGAGGGTGGCGTTGACGATGTCCAGCGCCGGGCGGTCCTGGAGTGCTTCGTCGAGGTCGGCCTCCAGGCCGTTCTTCTCGCCGTCGATGATGCGCCGCTGCAGGCGCTCGTCCAGCGGGAGCGCCATGAGTTCCTCGGCCCTGCCCTGCTTCATGGACTTCATGTTGACGCCCTCGAAGAGCTCCATGAGCTTCTGCAGGGGGTCGTAGCCCTCGGCGCGCCGGTCGTGGATCAGGTCGAGGGCCACCTTGACCTGTTCCTCCTCCAGACGCGCGATCGGCAGGATCTTCGAGGCGTGCACGATCGCCGAATCCAGCCCAGCCTTGACGCACTCGTCCAGGAAGACGGAGTTCAGCACCACCCGGGCGGCCGGGTTGAGGCCGAAGGAGATGTTGGACAGGCCCAGCGTGGTCTGGACGTCCGGGTGGCGGCGCTTCAGCTCACGGATCGCCTCGATGGTGGCGATCCCGTCGCCGCGGGACTCCTCCTGACCGGTGCAGATGGTGAAGGTCAGGGTGTCGATGAGGATGTCCGACTCGCGCACACCCCAGTTGCCGGTCAGGTCCTCGATCAGCCGCTCGGCGACGGCGACCTTGTGCTCGACCGTACGCGCCTGGCCCTCCTCGTCGATGGTCAGCGCGATCAGCGCGGCGCCGTGCTCCTTCGCCAGCCCGGTCACCCTGGCGAAGCGGGACTCGGGCCCGTCACCGTCCTCGTAGTTGACGGAGTTGAGGACCGCCCGGCCCCCCAGCTTCTCCAACCCGGCCTGCAGCACCGGCAGTTCGGTGGAGTCCAGCACGATCGGCAGGGTCGATGCGGTGGCGAAGCGGCCGGCCAGCTCGGCCATGTCGGCCACCCCGTCGCGGCCCACGTAGTCGACGCACAGGTCGAGCATGTGGGCGCCCTCACGGATCTGGTCGCGCGCCATCTCCACGCAGTCGTCCCAGCGGGCCTCCAGCATCGCCTCACGGAACTTCTTCGACCCGTTCGCGTTCGTCCGCTCACCGATCGCCATGTACGCCGTGTCCTGCCGGAACGGAACGCTCTGGTAGAGGGAGGCCGCGCCCGGCTCGGGGCGCGGGTCGCGCACGGTGGGCGTGAGGGCGCGGGCGCGCTCGACGACCTGGCGCAGATGCTCGGGCGTCGTCCCGCAGCAGCCGCCGATCAGGGACAGGCCGTAGTCGCTCACGAATACTTCCTGCGCGTCAGCCAGCCCCTCGGGGTCGAGCGGGAAGTGCGCACCGTCCTTGGTCAGCACGGGCAGGCCCGCATTCGGCATGCACATCAGCGGCGTACGCGAGTGGCGCGCCAGATAACGCAGGTGTTCGCTCATCTCGGCCGGGCCCGTCGAGCAGTTCAGCCCGATCAGGTCGATGCCCAGCGGCTCCAGGGCGGTCAGCGCCGCCCCGATCTCGGAGCCGAGCAGCATGACGCCGGTCGTCTCGAAGGCGAGCGAGCAGATCAGCGGCACGTCGATACCCAGGGCGTCCATCGCGCGACGCGCGCCGATCAGGCTCGACTTGGTCTGCAGCAGGTCCTGCGTGGTTTCCACGATCAGGGCGTCCGCGCCGCCGGCGAGCAGGCCCTCGGCGTTCTGCTGGTAGCCGTCCCGCAGCACGTCGTACGTGGTGTGGCCGAGCGACGGCAGCTTGGTGCCGGGACCGATCGAGCCGAGAACCCAGCGCTGGCGGCCGTCCTTCGCGCCGAACTCGTCGGCGACCTCCCGGGCGATACGGGCGCCCGCCTCGGACAGCTCCACGATCCGGTCGGCGATGTCGTACTCGTTCGCCGCCGAGTGGTTCGACCCGAAGGTGTTCGTCTCCACACAGTCGACGCCGACAGCGAAGTACTCCTCGTGCACCGAGCGGACGATGTCCGGCCTGGTCACGTTGAGAATCTCGTTGCAGCCCTCCAGCTGCTGGAAGTCCTCAAGAGTGGGATCCTGCGCCTGCAGCATCGTGCCCATCGCACCGTCGGCCACCACCACGCGGGTGGCCAGTGCCTCTCGGAGGGCGTCGGCTCGGGTCCGGCTGTCAGCGGAAGGGGCTGGCGACGAGGCCATGGAATGTACTCCCTGGGATGCGACGGCTGTCGGCTTTGCGCCTTCCGGCAGGATGGCGCACCTCGCCAGGGTAACGGGGACGGCGCCGATCGGGGCCGGCGTTCCACGGGGCGGACGCCCCTGCCACCGCAGGGGACTGTGGAAGGGTCGGGTACCGCCCGGCCGCACTCCGCGTGACACTGGGTCGACATGGACCGATAGTGTTCAGCATTGCCGAACAGCGTGGAGGGTGGCTCAGCAATGGCGAAGAACATTCAGTCCCTGGAGCGGGCGGCTGCGATGCTGAGGCTGCTGGCGGGCGGCGAGCGGCGGCTCGGGCTGTCCGACATCGCCTCCTCCCTCGACCTGGCCAAGGGCACCGCCCACGGCATCCTGCGCACCCTCCAGCAGGAAGGCTTCGTGGAGCAGGACCCGGCGTCCGGGCGCTATCAGCTGGGAGCCGAGCTGCTGCGTCTGGGCAACAGCTATCTGGACGTGCACGAGCTGCGGGCACGCGCCCTCGTCTGGACCGACGACCTGGCCCGCTCCAGCGGTGAGAGCGTCTATCTGGGCGTGCTGCACCAGCGGGGCGTCCTCATCGTCCACCATGTCTTCCGACCCGACGACAGCCGCCAGGTGCTGGAGGTCGGAGCCATGCAGCCACTGCACTCCAGCGCCCTCGGCAAGGTGCTCTCGGCATACGACCCGGTGGCGCACAGCGAAGCCCTGGAGACCGAGCGCGAGAGCTTCACCCCGCGCACGGTCAGCGACCTGGAGCCGTTCGAATCGGTGCTCGACCTCACCAGGGCGCGCGGCTGGGGCTCCGACGTCGAGGAGACCTGGGAGGGCGTGGCTTCGGTGGCCGCCCCCATCCACGACCGGCGCAGGATGCCGCTGGGCGCCATCGCGGTGACCGGTGCGGTCGAGCGGGTCTGCGTGGACGGGGAGCTGCGCCCCGAGCTGGTGGCCGCGGTGCGCGACTGCGCCCGCTCCGTCTCGCGCGATCTGGGCGCCGGCCGCTTCTGAGGCGCGCGGCGGGCACGGTTCCCGGGCCCTTTCCACGGCCCGTGGCCGCCCCCGATCAGGCCCCGGCGGAAACCCTGATCGAGTTTCACGTCACAGCCTCTTGACCTTTACCGACCGCAGGACAAAACTGCCGTTCATCGGTCGGCATTGTCGAACACCTACCGGAAATAGGCGTTAAGGTGTGACAGTGCCAAAGGGCCGGCAACGCCCTCACCTGAGGGCGCGGACGACCGGAGGAAACCGGTGTCCGGCTTCCCCTGGACGAAGGACAAAGGAGTCGCGGGTGTCCAGCTCCGACATCTTCATCGGCGAGACCATCGGTACCGCCGTACTCGTACTGCTCGGCGCCGGCGTGTGCGCCGGCGTAACCCTGAAGCGCTCCAAGGCCAAGGACGCGGGCTGGCTGGCCGTCACGTTCGGCTGGGGTTTCGCCGTTCTGACCGCCGCCTACATCTCCACGGGCATCTCCGGCGCGCAGCTGAACCCGGCGGTGACCATAGGCCTGGCCGTCAAGGGCGACACCGCGTGGAGCGACGTGCCCCTGTACCTCGGCTCGCAGCTGCTCGGCGCCATGATCGGCGCGGCGCTCGTCTGGGTGGCGTACTACGGTCACTTCCAGGCCCACCTGAAGGACCCGGAGATCGTGGCGCTGGACAAGAGCCCCGCGAAGAGCGAGCCGGGCCCCGGCCCGGTGGGCGGCGTCTTCTTCACCTCGCCCGAGATCCGCAACGTGGCGCAGAACCTGGCCACCGAGATCATCGGCACCCTGGTCCTCGTCCTGGCGATCCTGACCCAGGGGCTGAGCGCGGACGGCAAGGGTCTGAGCACCCTCGGCGCACTGATCACCGCGCTGGTCGTCGTCTCCATCGGGCTGTCGCTCGGCGGTCCGACCGGTTACGCCATCAACCCGGTCCGTGACCTCGGCCCGCGTATCGTCCACTCCCTGCTGCGGCTCCCCCACAAGGGCAGCTCGGACTGGAGCTACGCGTGGATACCCGTGGCGGGCCCGCTCATAGGCGGCGCTCTCGCAGGCGGTCTGTACAACCTCGCCTTCGCGTGAGCACCCGGCACCGACGACCACCCCTCAGACTTTCGGAGCACACCGTGACCACTGACGCTCACACCACCGGGCCGTTCATCGCGGCCATCGACCAGGGCACCACCTCCAGCCGCTGCATCGTCTTCGACCGGGACGGACGGATCGTCGCCGTCGACCAGAAGGAGCACGAGCAGATCTTCCCGAAGCCGGGCTGGGTCGAGCACGACGCCGCCGAGATCTGGACCAACGTCCAGGAGGTCGTGGCGAGCGCGGTCGAGAAGGCCGGCATCACAGCGGACGACGTCAAGGCCATCGGCATCACCAACCAGCGCGAGACCACGCTGCTGTGGGACAAGAACACCGGTGAGCCCGTCCACAACGCCATCGTGTGGCAGGACACCCGCACCGACGCGGTCTGTCGCGAGCTGGGCCGCAACGTGGGCCAGGACCGGTTCCGCCGGGAGACCGGCCTGCCGCTGGCCTCGTACTTCGCCGGGCCGAAGATCCGCTGGCTGCTCGACAACGTCGAAGGGCTGCGCGAGCGCGCGGAGGCAGGCGACATCCTCTTCGGCACCATGGACTCCTGGGTCATCTGGAACCTGACGGGCGGGGTGAACGGCGGCGTCCACGTCACGGACGTCACCAACGCCTCCCGCACGCTGCTGATGAACCTGCACACGATGAAGTGGGACCCGAAGATCCTCGCCTCCATCGAGATCCCGGCGGCCGTGCTGCCGGAGATCCGCTCGTCCGCCGAGGTGTACGGCACGGCCGCCGGGGGCGTGCTGGCCGGTGTCCCCGTGGCTTCCGCGCTCGGCGACCAGCAGGCGGCCCTGTTCGGCCAGACCTGTTTCGCCGAGGGCGAGGCCAAGTCGACGTACGGCACCGGCACCTTCATGCTGATGAACACCGGTGGCACGCCCGTCAACTCGTACAACGGCCTGCTGACGACGGTCGGCTACCAGATCGGCGACCAGAAGCCGGTGTACGCCCTGGAGGGGTCGATCGCCGTCACGGGCTCGCTCGTCCAGTGGCTGCGCGACCAGATGGGCATGATCAACAGTGCCGCAGAGGTCGAGACGCTGGCCTCCTCGGTCGACGACAACGGCGGCGCGTACTTCGTACCGGCCTTCTCCGGTCTGTTCGCCCCGTACTGGCGCCCCGACGCGCGCGGCGTGATCGCCGGTCTGACCCGCTACGTCACCAAGGCGCACATCGCCCGTGCCGTACTGGAGGCCACCGCCTGGCAGACGCGGGAGATCAGCGACGCCATGACCAAGGACTCCGGCGTCGAGCTGACCTCGCTCAAGGTCGACGGCGGTATGACCTCCAACAACCTGCTGATGCAGACCCTCTCCGACTTCCTGGACGCACCGGTGGTGCGCCCGATGGTGGCCGAGACGACCTGCCTCGGCGCTGCCTACGCCGCCGGTCTCGCCGTCGGCTTCTGGCCGGACACCGACACCCTGCGCGCCAACTGGCGCAGGGCCGCCGAGTGGACACCCCGGATGGATGCGGCCGTCCGTGACCGCGAGTACAAGAACTGGCTCAAGGCCGTGCAGCGGACCATGGGCTGGCTCGAAGACGAGGAGTAACCAATATGACCACCCTGCAGAGCGTCCCGGCCCTCGGGACGCACCCGGCCTCCGGCTCCCTTCCGAGCCGCGCCGAGACTCGGGAGCAGCTTTCCAAGGCGACGTACGACCTCCTGGTGATCGGCGGCGGAATCCTGGGCATCTCCACCGCCTGGCACGCCGCGCAGTCCGGGCTGCGGGTGGCCCTGGTGGACGCCGGCGACTTCGCCGGCGCCACCTCGTCCGCTTCCTCCAAACTTCTGCACGGTGGCCTCCGCTACCTCCAGACGGGGGCCGTGAAGCTGGTCGCGGAGAACCACTTCGAGCGCCGCGCCGTCTCCCGTGACGTGGCCCCGCACCTGGCCAACCCGCTGACGTTCTACCTGCCCGTGTACAAGGGCGGCCCGCACGGTGCGGCGAAGCTCGGCGCGGGCGTCTTCGCCTACTCGGCGCTCTCCGCCTTCGGCGACGGTGTCGGCCATGTCATCTCCCCCGCGAAGGCGCAGCGTGACGTGCCCGAGCTGCGGACCGACAACCTCAAGGCCGTCGCGGTCTACGGCGACGACCAGATGAACGACTCCCGGATGGCCCTGATGACGGTGCGCGCCGCCGTCGAGTCCGGCGCCACCGTGCTCAACCACGCGGAGGTCACCGGGCTGCGCTTCACGCGGGGCCGGGTGACCGGCGCGGAGCTCAAGGACCGTCTCGACGGCAGCGAGTTCGGCGTCAGCGCCCGGCTCGTACTGAACGCCACCGGCCCCTGGGTCGACCACCTGCGCAAGCTGGAGGACCCGAACGCGGCGCCCTCGATCCGGCTCTCCAAGGGCGCGCACCTGGTGCTCAAGCGCACCGCGCCCTGGCGTGCCGCGCTGGCGACGCCGATCGACAAGTACCGGATCACCTTCGCCCTCCCCTGGGAGGACCAGCTGCTGCTCGGTACCACCGACGAGGAGTACGAGGGCGACCCGGCCGACGTCGCGGTCAACGAGAAGGACATAGCCCAGATCCTGGACGAGGCCGCCTTCTCCGTACGGGACCAGCAGCTGTCGCGTGACCTGATCACGTACTCCTTCGCCGGACTCCGGGTGCTGCCCGGCGGCCCCGGTGACACCTCGAAGGCCAAGCGCGAGACGGTCGTGACCGAGGGGCGCGGCGGGATGCTGTCGGTGGCGGGCGGCAAGTGGACGACCTTCCGGCACATCGGCCGTACGGTCATGAACAAGCTGGCCGCGCTGCCCGGCCACCCGCTCGGCGACGACATGGAGCCGATCTCGCACCTGCCGAAGAAGCAGCCGCTGCCCGGCATCGCCAACCCGCAGGCGGTCGCGCACCGGCTGCTGGTGGACGGCGGGACGCCGGGGCCGCACATGGCGGCGGACACCGCCCGCCATCTGGCCACCCACTACGGCTCGCTCTCCTTCGACATCGCGAGGCTGGCGAACGAGGACCCGGCGCTGGCCGAACGGGTCCACCCGGACGCCCCGGAGATCTGGGCGCAGGTCGTCTACGCGCGCGACCACGAGTGGGCCGAGACGGCCGACGACGTGCTGCGCCGCCGTACGACGCTGACCATCCGGGGCCTGGCCACGGACGAGGTCCGCGCGAAGGTCGAGGACGTGCTCGGCAAGAAGTGACGGCCGTGCGCCGACAACCAGCGCGCTGACAACGGCAGCACGCTGAACACAGCAGTGAGGGGCGGTCCTGCGGGGCCGCCCCTCACTCGTGCCACACGGCAGCCACAGCGCCGCAATGTGCGGCGACCAGAGTTGCACCATGAAGTTTCAAGTGCTCTCCCTCATCAGCCACGCCCCCCACCCGCTGACCGGTGAACTGCCCTCCGCCGCAGACCGGTTGGCCGAGGTCGTCGATGTCGGCGTGGCGGCCGAGCAGCTCGGCTTCGACGGGTACGCGGTCGGCGAGCGGCACGCGGGGCCCTTTCTCTCGTCGAGCCCGACGGTGGTGCTGGGCGCCCTCGCCGCCCGGACCTCCAGGATCCGACTGCTGACCGGGGTCACGGTCGTGGCGATCCTCGATCCGGTCCGGGTCGCCGAGGACTACGCGACTCTGGACCAGCTGTCGCGGGGCCGTGTCGAGCTGGTCGTCGGCAAGGGGGCGGAGGCCGGGCACTTCGACCTCTTCGGGCTCGACGAGGAGCGGCAGTGGGACCTCCAGAAGGAGAAGTACGAGCTGCTGCGCCGGCTCTGGAGCGAGGAGGAGATCGACTGGGAAGGTGAGTTCAGGCCCGCCCTGCACGGGGCGACGACCCTCCCGCGTCCGTACGACGGGGTCCCGCGCATCTGGCACGGCTCCGCCACCAGCCTCAACTCCCCCGAACTGGCGGCGCGCCACGGTGACCCGCTCTTCACCGCCAACGCCATCCAGCCGCGCGAGGCGTATGCGGCGCTGATCGCCCACTACCGCGAGAAGTTCGAGGAGTACGGGCACGACCCGGCGCGGGCCCATGTCGCCGCCGGGTCGGGCGGGCTGCTGATCGCCGACAGTTCGCAGCAGGCGGTGGAACGCTTCAAGGAGCTGTACGAGGCGAAGGTGGCACAGACCTTCAAGCCCCATCTGGCGGGCAGAGCCGGATACAACACCCCCTTCCGCACCATCGAGGACGCGATGGGGAGCGGCCCGCAGCTCATCGGGTCCCCGCAGCAGATCATCGACAAGATCCTCGGCTACCACGCGGTCTACCGGCACGACCTCCAGTCCATCAGCGTCGACGGATTCGGGCTCGCGCGCGGGGAGCAGCTGGAGACACTTCAGCGGTTCGCGGAGGAGATCGCCCCGGTGGTGCGGAAGGAGGCGCCGTCGACCCTCTGGGAGTGAGGCCCGACCGGAACCCACCGGTCCGGGCGGCGGGCGGTGGAGGGCCCTTCAGGGCGGCCGGATCGGTTCAGGGCGGCGGCGGTTCAGGGCGAGACCTCCTCCAGGCGCCGCCCCGCCGTCTCCTCCGCGCCGAGCACCGCGACGGCCGCGCCCGCCAGGGCCACCGCGCCCAGCACCACGAAGACCGGGGAGACCTGTCCCCCGGCGTACACCGTGCCGACGGCGATCGGGCCGAGGATCACCCCGAGCCGGTTCATCGCGCCGCCCACGCTGCTGCCCAGGGCCCGCATCCGGGTCGGGAACAGTTCGGGTGTGTAGAGGTAGAGGCAGATGTTGGAGCCGAAGAAGAAGACCGCGGCGAGCGAGGTCCACACCATCACCTGGAGCGGTGTCCGGGCACCGAGGTACGCGAGGACGAAGAGCACCACGGCGGCTCCGGATAGGCAGACGGTGATGACGCGCCTGCGTCCGGCCCTGTCCACGGTGAGCGCGGCCGCCAGACAGCCCGCGAGTCCCGCGCAGGCGGTGATCGTCGAGTAGAGGAGCGCGGCGGAGAGCGAGAGGCCGTAGCGGTTCTGGTAGATCGTCGGCAGCCACGACGTGATGCCGTAGTTGACGAAGTAGCCGGTGAACCAGAGGGCTCCGATCACCAGGGTGCGGCGGCGGTAGCGGCCGGTGAACAGCCCGCGCAGACCGCTCGCCCCCGCCTCCGGAACCGGTTCGGGCGCCGTGCCCGCGCCGTCCGGCGGCGGTTCGCTGACCGGTGGCAGCGGTTTCCCGGTGGCGCGCTGGACTTCGGCCTCGATCCTGGTCATGACCTCGGCCGCCTCCTCGGCCCTGCCGTGTTCGGCGAGCCAGCGCGGGGACTCCGGTACGGCACGCTGCACCAGGACGCACAGCACCCCCGGTACGGCGGCCAGCACATACATCCAGCGCCAGCCGAGCAGCGGCACCACCCAGGCGGCGACCAGCGCGCCCACGGTGAGTCCGGCCGGGAAGACCAGCTCGTAGAGCAGGACGAACCGCCCCCGCCGGTGGCTGCGGGTGATCTCGGCGATGAAGGTGGCGGCCACCGGGACCTCGCCTCCGATGGCCAGGCCCTGGACGAAGCGCACCGCCATGAAGGAGCCCGACGACGTGGTCGCGGCCAGGGCGAGATTGGCGACGCTGGAGACGGCCACGCACAGGGCGATGACCTTGACCCGGCCGATCCGGTCGGCGAGCCGCCCGGACAGCACCGCACCGATCAGCATCCCGACCGATCCGACGGTGAGCAGCCAGGTGGACGCGGAGTCGGTCAGCTGCCACTCGTGGCGCAGCTGCGGCATCGCGTACGCGATGAGGAGCTGGTCGAACGCCTCGAAGAAGGTGACGGCGCCCACGATGAGCCGGACGGTGACATGCCAGCGGCTCATCGGGAGCCGTTCGAAACGGGCGGCGACGGCCGCCCGGACGGCTCGGTCCGCTGAAGCGTCGATCGTCATATGCGGGGTCCTCCGACTCCACGGCTGAGGGGCGAGGGCGAGGCGAGAAGAACGCGGTGTCCCACGGGGGTTGTCCGCAACCCGGGCTACGAAGCGCGTTAGGCCAAAGTTTCTTAGCGCTTAAGTTGTACCGCCCGCATACCGGAAGCCGTCAAGGGTCTGCACAGGTAAATCACCAGAGAATTGGGGGGTTGCGCTGAGATATTTAAGCCCTTAGATTCCTAGCCCTGACCCAAGTAAGCCCCCACCCAACCCCGTTCAGCCAGGAGGCTCCCGCATGCCCCGGTCCCCTGCTGCCGAAGTACCCGACGAAGCGCTCGTGGCCGGCGTGTGGCGCCGCGGCGCCGGCGCCCCGGCCGAGACCGTCGACCCGGCCACCGGCCAGGTGCTCGCCACCGTGCACGCCGTGACCGTGGCGGAGGTCGACGAGGCCGCCGAAGGCGCGGCCCGCGCCGCCGCCGACCCGGCCTGGCGCGCGCTCCTGCCCCATCAGCGCGCCCGGCTGCTGCACCGGATCGCCGAGCTGACCGAGGGCGCAGCCGAACACCTCGCCGCGCTCCAGACCGCCGACACGGGCAAGGCGCTGACCGAGACCCGCGCGCTGGTGGCCAGTGCGGCGGGGACCTTCCGGTACACGGCCGCCGCGCTGGAGACCGCCGAGGAGGCGATCACCCCCTCGCGCGGCGACTACCTCACGATGAGCACCTGGGAACCGATCGGTGTCGTCGGTGCGATCAACCCCTGGAACTCACCGGTGGCCAGTGACGCGCAGAAGCTCGCGCCCGCCCTGGCCGGCGGGAACGCGGTCCTGCTGAAGCCCGCCGAGTGGACCCCGCTGGTCTCGCTCGCGCTGGGCCGCCTGATCACCCGCGCCCTCGGCGAACTCTCCCTGCCCGCCGGGCTGCTGTCGGTGCTTCCCGGGCGCGGCAGCGTCGTGGGCGACGCCATCGTGCGCCATCCCCGTACCGGAAAGGTCAGTTTCACCGGCGGTACGGACACCGGACGGACGATCGCGCACGCCGCGGCCGAGAGGATCATGCCCGTCTCGCTGGAGCTCGGCGGCAAGTCACCGACGATCGTGCTCGCCGACGCCGACATCGAGCAGGCCCTGGCCGGAGTCATGTTCGGGGTCTTCTCCTCCAGCGGCCAGTCCTGCGTCGCCGGTTCACGGCTCTTCGTGGCGCGGGAGATCCACGACACCTTCGTCGGGGAACTCGTCGAGCGGACCAGGAAGCTGCGGGTCGGACCCGGAACCGCGCCGGACACCCAGGTCGGCCCGCTGGTGCACCACCGGCACCGGGACTCTGTGGCGGCCCGCGTCGACCTGGCGCGCGCCGAGGGGGCCCGGGTGCTCTGCGGCGGCTCGGTGCCGCCGGGCGACGCGTACCGGGACGGCGCCTACTACCTGCCGACCGTCCTGGACGGTCTGGACAACTCCTCGCGCACCTGCCAGGAGGAGATCTTCGGGCCGGTGCTCGCCGCGCTGCCCTTCGACGACGAGGACGACCTCGTCCGACAGGCCAACGCCTCGGTGTACGGGCTGGCCTGCGGCATCTGGACCCGTGACCACCGGGCCGCCTGGCGGATCGCCCGCCGGGTCGAGGCGGGCACCGTCTGGATCAACACCTACAAGCAGTTCAGCATCGCCACCCCCTTCGGCGGCCTCAAGGACAGCGGGCTCGGGCGGGAGAAGAGCCGCGACGGCATCCGCGCCTACCAGCACCAGAAGTCCCTGTACTGGGGCACGTCGGACGCCCCCCTCCCCTGGGCCGCCCCGTAGGCCCTGTCCGGTCGCCACAGCCCGTCTGGAGACACAGTCATGCCCCAACAACCCCCCATCGCCCGGCTGCGGTCGCTGCGCAGCGTCGAGCTGCTCACGCCCGCCTTCACCGAGACCGCCGACTTCTACCAGGAGGTCTGGGGCCTGGAGAGCGTCGAGTCCGGCCCCGGTGCGCGCTGGCTGCGCGGCACCGGTACCGAGCACCACGTCCTGCACCTCACCCGCGCCGACCGCACCGGCCTCGGCCGGATCGCCTTCGCCGTCGCGACACCGGCCGACGTGGACGAGGCCGCCCGGCGGCTGCTCGCCCGGGGCATCACCCCGGTCGCGGGCCCCGGCCCGCTCGACCAGGTGGGCGGCGGCTACGGCCTGCGCTTCACCGACCCCGAGCACCGGCTGATCGAGATCAGCGCCGAGGTCGAGGCGGTCGCACCGCGCGGCCGGGACGGCTCGGTGCCGGTCGGTGTCACCCACACCGTGCTCAACACCACCGACATCGACGCGTCCGTCGCCTTCTACCGCGACGTGCTCGGCCTGCGGGTCTCCGACTGGTCCGAGCACCGGATGGCGTTCCTGCGGTGCAACGCCGACCACCACTGCATCGCCTTCAACCAGGCCGAGTGGGCCTCGCTGAACCACGTGGCGTACGAGATGAGTTCGGTCGACCACTTCATGCGGGGACTGGGCCGCCTGCGCCACCACGGCATCGTCCCGCAGTGGGGCCCCGGCCGGCACGGTCCCGGCGACAACACCTTCTCGTACTTCACCGACCCGGCCGGGCTCGTCTGCGAGTACACGTCGGAGGTCGCGCAGATCGTGGAGGACGCGTGGATCGCCCGGGTCTGGCGGCGGACCCCCGAGCTGTCCGACCTCTGGGGGACGGCAGGACCGCCGTCGGCGGAGATCCGCGACCGGATGGCGGGCACCCCCGACCCCGGCCCGCTCGCCACCGGCCCGTCCACCGCAGGCCCGACCACCACGAGCCCGACCACCACGAGCACAGGCCCGTTCACCACCGACACCGAGGAGGTCCCGGTATGACCCGCCGCGTGGGACTCGTCGGCTGGGGCGCCATCGGCCGCACCGTGGGCACCGCACTCGCCGCGGGTGCCGTCGAAGGGGCCGAACTGGTCTGCGTGGTGGACAACCGCGCGATCGGCGAGGCGCCCGCCCCACAGCTGACGTTCGAGGAGGCCCTGGAGCGCTGCGATCTGATCGTGGAGGCGGCGGGCCAGGGCGTCGTACGGGAGTGGGCCGAACGCATCCTGCGGTCCGGGACGGATCTGCTGATCGCGTCGGCCGGGGCGCTCACCGACGAGGAGCTGACGAAGCGGCTGCTGGACGCCGGGCCGGGCCGGGTGTACGTCACGGCGGGCGCCGTCGGGGGCCTGGATCTGCTCCAGGCGGCCCGGGGCCTCGGACCGCTGCACGACGTACGGCTGACCACCACCAAACTGCCGTCGACGCTGGAACAGCCCTGGATGGACGCGGAGTTGCTGAGCCGACTGCGGTCGGCGACCGGTCCCGTGGAGGTCATGGCGGGCACCGCACGCGACATCCCGGTGAAATTCCCCAAGTCGACCAATGTGGCCGCTTCGGTGGCCCTCGCCGTGGGGGACCTGGACGCGGTACGGGTCCGGGTGGTCGCCGACCCGGGCGCCGACCGCACCCGTCATCTGATCGAGGCGGAGGGCCCGCAGGGGGCGTACCGCTTCGAGGTCGCGCACCTGCCCGACCCGGGCAACCCCGCCACCAGCCGGATCGTGCCGTACGCGGTGCTGCGCAGCATCGCGGCCGTCGCCGGGCGGACGGGGCAGATCCTGTGACCGCCGCACCGGTGACCGGCCCGCACGTGACGGAGGCCGGGACGCAGGGCCCGCTGCTGCTCTGTCTGCACGGCATCGGCTCCTCTTCGGCCGCCTTCGCCCCGCAGCTCGACGAACTCTCGGCGTACGTCCGGGTGGTGGCCTGGGACGCGCCGGGCTACGCGGCGTCACCCGACCCGCAGGGCCCCCTGACGCTCGACGGTTACGCGGACGCGGCGGCCGCTCTGATCGAGGAGCGCGGTGGCAGCGCCCATGTGCTGGGCGTCTCCTGGGGCGGGGTCATCGCGCTGCGGCTGGCCTCCCGCCACCCCGGGCTCGTCGCCTCACTGATCGTCGCCGGCTCCAGCGCCGGCTCGGGCACCGATCCGGCGAAGGCCGCGGCGATGCGCGGACGGGCGGCCGAACTGGCGGCAGCCGGGCCGCGGGCCTTCGCGGAACAGCGCGGCCCCCGGCTCGTCTCCGCCGCGGCGCCCCCGGATCTGGTGCGGCGGGTCGTCGACACCATGGCAGGCGCCGTCCGGCTGCCCGGTTACGGCTACGCGACGGAGGCGATGGCCGCGGCCGACCTCCGGGCCGAACTCGCCGGAATCACCGCCCCCGCCCTGGTCATCTGCGGTGACCAGGACCGGATCACCGGCGTCGGGGCGAGCCAGCTCATCGCGGGCTCCCTCCACAAGTCCGCCTACGTGATCGTCAAGGACGCCGGTCACCTGGCCAATCAGGAGCAGCCCAGGGCCTTCGACGCCTGGGTCCTCTCCCACCTCCGGATCACCGCACAGATCCCCGAATGACCGAGCGGCCCGAGCATCACCCCACGAAGAAGGAGCACATCATGCCCGTCACCACCACCGAGTACGACAACGGCGGCGACCTCGCCGGCTACACCGACTCGCTGATCGCCACCAAGGACTCCCGCGAGCCCGACTGGAACACCCTGGCCTTCCAGGCCAAGGCCGGTGAGCAGTACCGGCGCGCGCAGATCCGCTACGTCGGCTCCGGCGCGACCGGCAACCACGACGGCGACAACCGGATCCTGCCGTCCGGCGGCTTCACCTTCTCCAACATGCTGCTGCCGCCGGGCGCCGAGGGCCCCGAGCACACCCACCACGACGTCGAGGAGGCCTTCTTCGTCCTGGAGGGCAGGGTCCGCGTCGGAATCCACCGCGGGGACGACGAGTCCGAGTACCGCACGCTCGGCTACCGCGACATGATCGTGGTTCCGGCGGGCGTGGCACGTTCCCTGAAGAACGAGGGCGACACCGACGCGCTGTTCTGCGTCGTCATCGGTACGCAGAAGCCGCAGGTCCCGACCTACCCCGAGCACTCGCCGATGCACGGCGTGACCCGCGACTGATGCGCACCGTCGTCATCACCGGCGCCGGCCGTGGCCTGGGACTGGCCATGGCCCGCCGGGCGGGCCGGGACGGCTTCCGCACCGTGATCGCCGAACTGGACCCGGAACGCGGCGAACCGGCGGTCCGCGCGCTGCGCGACGAGGGGCTCGACGCCCACTTCGTACCGTGCGACGTGGCGGACCCCGCCTCGGTCGACGCCCTCGCGTCGGCCGTCGCCGGTCTCGGCCCGCTGCACGGTCTCGTCAACAACGCGGCGCTCGCCAACGGTGTCGGCGGCAAGGAGTTCCAGGACATCACCGTCGCGGAGTGGGACCGGCTGATGGCCGTGAACGCCCGCTCCCCCTGGCTGGTCTCCCGGGCGCTGCTGCCCCAGCTGCTGGCGCACGGCGAGAGCGGGCGCATCGTCCATCTCGCGTCCGACGCCGCCCTGTACGGCTCGGTACGGCTCGCCCACTACGTCACGTCCAAGGGCGCGGTGATCGCGCTCACCCGGGCGATGGCCCGGGAACTCGGCGACCGGGGCATCACCGTGAACGCGGTGGCGCCCGGCATCACCGAGGGCGAGGCCACCGATTCGGTACCGGCCGAGCGCCATGAGCTGTACCGCGCCAACCGGGCCATCTCACGCCCGCAGCGCCCCGACGACCTGCTGGGGCTCGTCTCGTTCCTGCTGGGCGCGGAGTCCCGCTATCTCACCGGACAGGTGATCGCCGTCAACGGCGGCTTCACCATGAACTGACCCTCGGAGCAACTGATATGGATCTGTGCCTCGCCGACCGCACCGTACTGGTCACCGGCGGCAGCTCGGGCGTCGGCCTGGCCACGGTCCGCGCCCTGCTCGACGAAGGCGCCAACGTCGCCACCTGCGGCCGCGACGCCGACCGGCTCGCCGCGGCCGCCGCCGGTCTCGGCGCGGGCGGTGACCGGCTGCTCACCGGGGTCTGCGACGTCCGGGACGCCGGAGCGGTCCGCCGCTTCACCGAGCGCACCGCGGAGCACTTCGGCGCGCTGGACGGGCTCGTCAACAACGCCGGCCAGTCGCGGATGAAGAGCCTCGCCGAGAGCACGGCGGAGGACTGGCGGGACGAGCTGGAGCTGAAGTTCGCCGGCGTCCTGAACCCGCTGCACGCGGGGCTCGCCCTGCTGCGCGCCTCGCCGGTCGCCTCCGTCGTCAACATCAACGCGGTACTCGCCAGGCAGCCCGAACCCCGGCTCATCACCACCAGCGCCGCACGCGCCGGGATCCTCAACCTCTCCAAGTCCCTGTCGCAGGAGCTGGCCCCGGACGGGATCCGGGTCAACTCGGTCTGCCTGGGCCTGGTCGACACCGGGCAGTGGACCCGCCGCCACACGGCGTCCGGCACCTCGCAGCCGTACGAGCGGTGGCAGGCGGAACTGGCCGCCGACCGCGGGGTCTCGCTCGGCCGGCTCGGCCGCGCCGAAGAGGTCGCCTACGCGGTGGTGGCCCTGCTCTCGCCCCGCGCCTCGTACATCACCGGCACCGCCGTCGACGTCTGCGGCGGCGTCGGCCGCTCCATCCTCTGAGGAGACCACCATGCGTTACACCACCGGAGGCGATCTCCTCGTCGCCGTCCTGCGCGAACTCGGCATCGACACGGTCTTCGGCATCGTCAGCGTGCACAACCTGCCGCTGGTCGAGGCCGTCGACCGGGAGCTGCGCTTCGTGCCCGTGCGGCACGAGGCCACCGCCGTCAGCGCCGCCGACGCGTACGGCCGGGCGCGCGGCTCGATCGGCTGCGCGCTCACCTCCACGGGCACCGGCGCGGGCAACGCGGCCGGCTCGCTCATCGAGTCGCTCAGCTCGGGCACAGCGGTCCTGCACGTCACCGGGCAGATCGACAGCGCCTATCTGGGCGGCGGGCGCGGCTTCATCCATGAGACCCGGGACCAGCTCGCGATGTTGCGCGCGGTCTCCGCCTACGCCGCGACCGTCACATCGGCCGATGACGCGGGCCGTCTGCTGCGCGAGGCGGCCCGGGCCGCGCTCACCGCTCCCGGCGGACCCGGCAGCGTCGAGTGGCCGGTGGATCTCCAGTACACGGCGCAGACCGACACCGGTGCGGTGCCCGGCGAACGCCCGCACCCGGTGCCCGACGCGGCGGAACTCGCCTCGGCGGCAGCGCTGCTGGCATCCGCCCGGCGCCCGCTGATCTGGGCGGGTGGCGGCGCGACCGGCGCCGGGCCGCAGCTGACGGCGCTGCTCGCCGCGACAGGCGCGGGCCTGCTGACGTCCAACTCGGGGCGGGGAGCGGTGCCGGAGGACCACCCGGCGGTCATCGGCAACTTCGCCACCACCCCGGCGGGGCGCGCCCTGCTCGCCGAGGCGGACGTGCTGCTCACCGTCGGCACGCACTTCCGGTCCAACGAGACCGCCGACTACACCCTCGAACTGCCCCCGGCCCACATCCAGCTCGATGTCGACCCGGCCGCACCGGGCCGTGTCTACCCGGCGCGTCACGCCCTGCACGGGCGGGCGGCCGATGTACTGGAATCCCTGCTGCCGCACGCGCGTGCGGCAGAACCGGACTGGACGGCCCGGGTCACGGCCGTGCGCGAGGAGGTACGGGCCCTGCTGCACGACTCCATCGGCCCACAGGCGGCGGTCTGCGACGCACTGCGGGCCGTACTGCCCCGCGAGGCGGTCGTCGCCCGCGATGTCACCATCGCCTCCAGCAGCTGGGGCAACCGGCTGCTCGACATGTACGACCCCCGGTCCAATGTCTTCCCGCGCGGCGGGGGCATCGGACAGGGCCTCGGCATGGGCATAGGAGCGGCGCTCGCCCGGCCGGACACCCCCACGGTGGTGCTGGCGGGTGACGGCGGCCTCGCCGTCCACCTCGGCGAACTGCTCACGCTCGCCCAGGAGCGCCCGGCCCTGACGCTGGTCGTGTTCAACGACGGCGGCTACGGCGTACTCCGCAACATGCAGGACCGCTACAGCGAGCGGCGGTCCGGGGTCGATCTGGCCACACCCGACTTCGAACAGCTGGCCCGCGCCTGCGGCCTCCCGTACGCCCGGATCGCGGCCCCCGGCCACGCACACCCGGTACTCGAACAGGCGGTGGCGTCCGCCGGGCCGGTGCTCGTCGAGGTCGATCTGGCCGCGCTCGGCCCGATGAAGAACCCGTTCACCCCGCCCGTCACGATCCCCACGGCGTAGGGAGGCCACCATGGACGCGCCCAGCGAACCCCGGCTCGAACTTCTTGTCCGCACCATGACCCTGGAGGCCGACGGGGTCCTCTCGGTCGGCCTCGTCCACCCGGACGGCAAACCGCTGCCGGCCTGGGAGCCCGGTGCCCATCTCGACCTGGAGGTCGGCGGGCTCACCCGGCAGTACTCGCTCTGCGGAGACCCGCACGACCTGTCCGGCTACCGCATCGGCGTCCTGGACGAGCCGTCGTCGCGCGGCGGTTCGCGGTACGTGCACACCCGGCTGCGCCCCGGCCGGCGGGTCACCGCCACCGGGCCGCGGAACCACTTCCCACTGGACGGGGCGGAGCGTTACGTCTTCATCGCGGGCGGGATCGGCATCACCCCGATCCTGCCGATGGCCCGCGAGGCCGGTCGCCGGGCCGTTCCGTACACCCTGGTGCACGGTGGCCGGACGCGGGCCTCCATGGCGTTCGGCTCCGAACTGGCCGCGCTCGGCGGCGGGAATGTGGTCCTGCACCCGCAGGACGAGCTGGGCCACATCGATCTGGCGGCGGCGCTGGACGGTGTGGGGCCCGGCACCCTGGTCTACTGCTGCGGGCCCGAGCCGCTGCTCGCCGCCGTCGAGGCGGCCTGTCCGGCCGGACTGCTGCGGGTGGAGCGGTTCGCCGCACCGGCCGTCGAGCCGGCCGGTGACGACACGGCCTTCGACGTGGAGTGCCGGGCGTCCGGCGTCACCGTCACGGTCGGCAGCGGCACCTCCGTCCTGGCGGCCGTCGAAGCCGCGGGCATCCCGGTCGGCAGCTCGTGCCGGGACGGCATCTGCGGGACCTGCGAGACCCGGGTGCTCGAAGGCACCCCGGACCACCGGGACTTCGTCCTCAGCGACACCGAGCACGCGTCGAACGCGACCATGATGATCTGCGTGTCGCGCTGCGCCTCCGGCCCTCTCGTCCTCGACCTGTGAAACCCCGAACCCCTCTGGAGACTCCGCGATGACCACCGACTGGCCCTACCTGGACGTACATCAGTCGCGCACCCATGAGCCCACCCCCTACGAGTACCGGCTGGCCTCGGCGCTCGAAGAGGTCTTCACCCACGAGGGCCATGAACTGGCCGACATCGTACGGGGACTCAACGCCCGCCAGGTGCACTCCCCCGACGGCGCCCCGTGGACCGAGCGGTCCTTCCGCGACGAGATCAACCGACTGGGAGCGTGACATGACCACTTCGCCTGCCGACCGCCTCACCGCCGACCACATCTACGCCACCGGACTGCGCAACCAGTGGCACCCCGTCGTGCCCTCCCGCTTCGTGGCGCCGGGCGCCATGCGCAAGGTCACCGTGCTCGGGGAGCAGTGGCTGCTGTTCCGCCGCTCCGACTCGACGCTGAGCATGCTCGCCGACCGCTGCCCGCACCGCGGCGCACCGCTCTCGCTGGGCAAGCACCTGGGCGACCGGGTGGCCTGCTGGTACCACGGGCTCGAAATCGAGACCGACGGTACGGTTTCCTCGGTGCCCGGGCTGCCCGGCTGCAATCTGGAGGGCAAGAAGCTCGTCAGGAGCCTGCCGGTACGCGAGGTGGGCGGGGCGGTGCTCGCGTACTTCGGCGACGACGAGCACCCCGAACCGGCGCCGCTGACGCTGCCGGAGCCGCTCACCGACCCGGACACCGACTCGTTCCTCTGCTACGCGGAGTGGAACGGCCCCTGGCGGTACGCGGTGGAGAACCTGCTCGACCCGATGCACGGCGCGTTCCTGCACCACGAGTCGCACACCATGTTCGACGGCGACACCACGGCCAAGTTCCGCATCCGCGAGACGGACCGCGGCTACTTCTTCGAGAAGACCGACCAGCGGGGCGTCAACTTCGACTGGGTGGAACTGTGCAGGACCGGTGTGGACTGGGTCGACCTGTCGATCCCGTATCCGCCGTCGGCGGGCCCCGGGGGCCCGTTCGGCATCGTCGGGATGGTCTGCCCGGTGGACGAGAACCGTACGGGCGTCTTCTTCTGGCGCTACCGCAAGGTCGAGGGCTGGCAGCGGGACAGCTGGCGCTTCCTCTACCGGACCCTGATCGAGAAGCGCCACTGGGCGGTGCTGGAACAGGACCGGGTGATGCTGGAGGCGATGCCCGCCGACGCCGACCAGCGGGAGAACCTGTACCAGCACGACCTGGGCGTGGTCCGGCTGCGCAGGATGTACCGGGCGGAGGCCGAGGCGCAGGCCGCGGCACCGGCTCACTGACCGCCGGGGGCGCCCTGCGCGCCGGCCGGGCCGGGGTCCGTGTCCGAGCCGGTGATGGACCGCTCAAGACGGGAGAGCAGCCGTGCCAGCTGGCGGCACTCCGCGGGGGTGAGGCCGCCGAGCATCCGGCGTTCGTTGTCGAGATGCTCGGCGAACACCTC
The DNA here is from genome assembly GCF_041438865.1 of Streptomyces sp. NBC_01471. Classification (NCBI taxonomy): domain Bacteria; kingdom Bacillati; phylum Actinomycetota; class Actinomycetes; order Kitasatosporales; family Streptomycetaceae; genus Streptomyces; species Streptomyces sp. NBC_01471. The sequence continues at coordinate 6,607,815 of NZ_CP109450.1, read as the reverse complement.
GTCCACCTTGGCCAGCCCGGCGTCCGTGAGCCGCGAGTAGACGACGCGGCGGTCCTCGGCGTCGCGTTCCCGGACGATCAGGCCGTCCTTCTCCAGCCGGTCGATCCGCAGCGTCACCCCGGCCGACGACACCAGGCCCGAGTCGGCGAGCTGGCCCGCCGTCAGCCGGTAGGGCGTACCGGACCTGCGCAGTGCGGTCAGTACGTCGAAGCCCGCCACCGAGAGTCCGTGCCGGTCGATCGCGGTGGTGAGCCGGGTGCTGTACCGGAGGAAGGTGCGGTGCAGCCTGGCGAGGACCTCCAGGGGCGCGGTGTCCAGTTCGGGGCGCTCCCTCGCCCAGTCCGCCACAATGGACGCGACAGCATCCTGATGTGCCCCCGCCGCCTTCTTCCCGGCCATGCGCCGCAGCCTCCCTGTCACCGCTCACAACGTCATACAAGGATGAAATCTTAGCCCTGAAATATGGCAGCTGACACAGGTCCGCACAGGTGGCGGACGGCCTGATCCGGCGGGTTCCGCGGACCCGCGTGCACGAGCGGGCCCGGAGGAGCCATAATCAGCAGATACATCGGATGTCTGTTGAGGCGAGGTTCCCATGGCTGTGACCGACGAGGCCATCGAGAAGATCAAGGAAATGATCGTCTCGGGCGCACTGCGGCCAGGCGACCGGCTGCCCAAGGAGAGCGAACTCGCCGCGGAGCTCGGCCTTTCGCGCAACTCGCTGCGCGAGGCGGTGCGTGCGCTGTCGCTGATCCGCATCCTCGATGTGCGGCAGGGCGACGGCACGTACGTCACGAGTCTCGACCCTCAGCTGCTGCTCGAAGCGATGAGCTTCGTCGTGGACTTCCACCGGGACGACACCGTGCTGGAGTTCCTGGCCGTACGCCGGATCCTGGAGCCCGCCGCGACGGCGATGGCCGCGCACCGCATCGGCGAGGAGGAGCTGGAGACGCTCAGCGCCCAGCTGGACGCGCTCGGCCCGCAGCCGTCCGTGGAGGAACTGGTCGCCTGCGACCTGGAGTTCCACCGGGGCATCGTGCAGAGCTCGGGGAACTCGGTGCTCTGCTCCCTGCTCGACAGCCTCTCCGGGCCCACCACCCGCGCCCGGGTGTGGCGGGGACTGACCCAGGAGGACGCGGTGAGCCGTACGCTCCACGAGCACCGCGCCATCCTGACGGCGCTCAGGGACCGGGACGCCGAAGCGGCCAGGTCCTGGGCGACGGTGCACATCGCGAGTGTCGAGCAGTGGCTGCGCTCGACCCTGTGAGTACGGCGCGGCCGGGGCCGGGAGCGCTCCCGGCCCCAGTCCCGGGGTGCGTCCGTCAGTCCTGCTCCTCACCGCTCGCGAAGCGGGAGGCGATCAGCGCGATGATGATGATCGCGCCGTTGAGGAACGTCTCCCACTGACCGGGCACCCCGGCGAGCGTCATGACATTGACCACCAGCTGGAGGGCGAGCACACCGGTGAGCGCGCCGAAGATGGTGCCCCGGCCGCCCTTCAGCCCGATGCCGCCGATGACCGCGGCCGCCATGACCTGGAAGATCATGTCCTTGCCCTGCGCGGCGCCGACCGAACCGTAGTGGCCGGTGTAGAGGATTCCGGCGAAGGCCGCGAGCAGCCCGCCGATCGCCAGCACGATCCAGGTGACCCGGTCCACCCGGATACCGGCCGCGCGGGCCGCCTCCGGGTTCCCGCCGATCGCGTACAGCGACCGGCCGTGCCGGGTCCAGGCCAGCGCGGCCCCGCCGACGGCGAACAGCGCCAGGCAGATCCAGACCGCGGCGGGGGCGCCGAGCCAGGAGGCCCGGCCCAGGTAGCTGAACGAGGCGGGGACCTCGATGATCGACTTGCCCTCGGTGATCCCGATGTGCAGCCCGCGGAGCATCATCAGCATGCCCAGCGTCGCGATGAAGCCGTTGACCCGCAGCTTGAGCATCAGGAAACCGTTGAACGCGCCGATCGCCAGCCCGGCGAGCAGGCAGAGCGGGATCGCCGTCCAGGCGGGCAGCAGCCCGAGGCCGGTGAACCGGTCCCCCGACGAGGGCAGGACCAGCCACAGCGCGATGACCGGCGCGATGCCGATCGTCGACTCCAGTGACAGGTCCATCCGCCCGCAGATCAGGATGAAGGCCTGGGCCAGCACCAGCAGGCTGAGTTCGGAGGACTGCTGGATGACGTTGATCAGGTTCTGGGACGTCAGGAACACCGGCGAGACGATGAACCCGATCACCATCAGCACCAGGATCACCGGCACGAGCGAGAAGTCGCTCCAGCGGATCAGCGCCAGCCTGGCGCGTACCGGGCTCACCTGCCCCTTGGTCTCCTCGGCCGCCACCGGCCGGATCGTGTCGGTCATGCCCGCTCCCCCACACCTTCCATGGCGGCGACCAGTTCCCCGTCCGTCCACCCACTGTCGTATTCGGCGACCACCCGCCCGTGGAAGAGCGCGACCACCCGGTCGCACACCCGCAGGTCGTCGAGTTCGTCGGAGATGATCACGGCGGCGTTGCCCTCGTCGGCGACCCGCCGCACCACGCCCAGGAGCGAGTCCTTGGACTTGATGTCCACGCCGGCCGTCGGCCGTACCGCCACCAGCGTGCTGGGGCCGCGGGCCAGCGCGCGGGCGACCACCACCTTCTGCTGGTTGCCCCCGGAGAGCCCGGAGACCTTCTGGTCGGGTCCGGTGGTCTTGATGTCCAGCGAGGAGATCATGGTCCTCGCGAACTCCCGGGTACGGGAGGGGAGCACGGTCCCCCACGGCCCCAGCTGGTCGGCGACCGTGAGGGTGGCGTTCTCCGCCACGCTGCGTTCCAGGACGAGGCCCTGGCGGTGCCGGTCCTCCGGGATGTAGCCGATCCCCGCCTTCAGGGCGTGCGGCACGCTGCCCGGCCTGACCTCGCGGCCCCGGACCGAGACCCGCCCGGAGGTGGCCTTGCGCATGCCGACGAGCGTCTCGCCCAGCGCGGTGTTGCCGCTGGCCGCCGCGCCCGCGATCCCGAGGACCTCGCCGGGGTGCACCGCGATGTCGAGCGGCTCGAACTCGCCTTCCACGGCCAGCCCCTCGGTCCGCAGGACGGGCTCGGCCGTCCCCGCCTTCGCGGCCGGCCTCTCACCGGACGCCGCGTGCCAGGCCACCGGGCCCGTCGCCGACTCGCCGGTCATGGCGGCGACCAGATCGGCCTTGCCCAGGTCGGCGACGGGCGCCGTCAGGACGTGCCGGGCGTCGCGGTAGACCGTGACCGCGGTGCACAGCTCGTACACCTCCTGGAGGTGGTGCGAGATGAAGAGGAACGCCACCCCCTGGCTCTGGAGGTCCCTGAGCTTGGTGAACAGGCTCTGGATCCCCCGCGCGTCGAGCTGCGCGGTGGGTTCGTCGAGGATGATCAGCCGGGCGCCGAAGGACAGCGCGCGGGCGATCTCCACGAACTGCACCTGCTCTACGGAGAGATCCTTCGCGCGGGTGCTGGGGTCGACGTTCACCCCGTACTCGGCGAGCAGCGCCGCGGCCCGCTTGCGCAGCCCGGACCAGCTGATCCAGCGGCCGCCCGCCTCACCCGGGCCGAGGCCGAAGTTGTTCAGGAAGAGGTTCTCGGCCACGGTGAGATCGGGTACGGCCATGGACTTCTGGTAGACGCAGGCGACCTTCGACTGCCAGGCCATGGTGTCGCCGAAGGCGGGCGCGGGCTCACCGCTGAAGGTGACCGTCCCCGCGTCCGGCTTGTGGAGTCCGGTGATGACGCTGACGAGGGTGGACTTTCCGGCGCCGTTGCGCCCGACCAGGGCGTGCGACTCACCGGGCTGGACTGTCAGGCGGACATCGTCGAGTGCGACGGTGGGACCGAAGCGCTTGACGATGCCCTGCGCATGAACCGCGGGTGCATCGGGCATGGTCAGTTCTTCTTCCCCAGCTGATTGGCCCACAGCTTCGGGTCGTTCACATTGGCCTTGGTCACGAGCGGCGCGGGAAGCTGGTCCTCGAAACCGTTCGGGATCTTGATGATGTTGGAGTTGTGGTCGGTCGGGCCCACCTTGAAGGTCTTGCCGTCGACGGCCGCCTTCGCGTAGTACAGCGCGTACTTCGCGTACAGGTCGGCGGGCTGGGAGATGGTCGCGTCGATCTTCCCCGCCTTGATCGCGTCGAACTCCTCCGGGATGCCGTCGTTGGAGATGATCGTGATGTGGCCCTTGGTGCCGGCCGGCTTCAACAGCTTCTTCTGCTCCAGGAGCGCGAGCGTGGGCTGCAGGAAGACGCCGCCCGCCTGCATGTAGATCCCGTTGATGTCGGGGTTGGCGGCCAGGGTGGACTGGAGCTTGGCGGAGGCGACATCGCCCTTCCAGTCGGTGGCCAGCTCGAAGACCTTGATCTTGGGGAAGTTCTTCGTCATGCACGACTTGAAGGCCACGGAGCGGTCACGGCCGTTGATCGACGACAGGTCGCCCTGGAACTCGACGACCTTGCCCTTGCCCTTCAGCTGCTCGCCGAGGTACTTGCAGGCGTTCTCGCCATAGGCGCGGTTGTCGGCGCGCACCACCATGTAGACGTCGCCCTTGTCGGGGCGGGTGTCGACGCTGATGACGGGGATCTTCTTCTTGTTGAGGTTCTGCAGTGTCGAGGCGATGGCCCCGGTGTCCTGCGGGGCCATGACGACGGCCTTGGCACCCTGGTCGCTGAAGGTCTGGACGTTGGCGACGAGCTTGCCGATGTCGTTCTGCGAGTTGGTCAGCGGGAGCGCCTTGACCTCACCGGCCGCGACGCCCTTCTTGACGTACTGCTGGTAGGAGTTCCAGAAGTCGCTGTCGCTGCGCGGCAGGTCGATGCCGACCTTCTTGTCCTCCGAGCCGCTGCCGGAGTCGCGGTTGCAGCCCGCGAGGGCAGTCACGGCCAGCAGTACGGCGCAGGCCGCCGCACTCGTTGTACGCACTCTCATTGGTGTCCCGTCCTTGATAGTGGCGCTTGATGCTCTGTCGGCCGTGCGGCCTGGGGTGCGCGGTGCCTCTGTTCAGTACGTCCGCGGCTGCTCACCCGGCGGCGGGGCGCAGGCGCAGTCCCTGCATGCCGCCGTCGACCGCGAGTGCCGTCCCGGTCACGGCCGCCGCCGCGGGGCTCGCCAGGTAGAGGACGGCCGCCGCCACCTCTTCGGCGGTGACCAGCCGCCCGGTGGGCTGGCGGGCGTTGAGCGCCGCGCGTTCGGCCGCCGGGTCGTCGGCCTGGCCGAGGAGCCGCCCGACCCACGGGGTGTCCGCGGTGCCGGGGTTGACGCAGTTGACCCGGATGCCCTCCCGGACGTGGTCGGCCGCCATGGCCAGCGTCAGCGAGAGGACCGCGCCCTTGCTGGCGCTGTAGAGGGCGCGCTGCGGCAGTCCGGCGGTCGCGGCGATCGAGCAGGTGTGGGTGACGGAGACGCAGCCCGGCCGGCCGGCGGCCGAACGGCGCAGGTGCGGCAGCGCGTGGCGGGCCGTGCGGACCATGCCGAGGACGTTGATGTCGAGGACCCGCTGCCACTCGTCGTCGGGGTTGTCGGCGACCGTGCCGACGGCCCCGATGCCCGCGTTGGAGACCACCGTGTGCAGCGCGCCGAATTCGGCCGCGGCGGCGTCGACCGCCTCCCGTACCGCGGCGTCGTCGGTGACGTCCGCCTTGAGCGCGAGAGTGCCGTCCGGTGCCCCGTCGGTCTCGCGATCGAGTACGGCGACCCGGGCGCCGCGGGCGAGCAGCTCGGTGGCGATGGCGGCCCCGATGCCGGAGGCCCCGCCGGTGACCAGGGCGCCGAGCCCTTCGAAGTCGCGTGCAATGGTCACGAGTTGACCTCCTGGGTGGTGCGGCGGGCCTGCCAGACGGGCCCGTCGGGGTAGCGGTGCGCGGTGAGGGAAGCGGGGTGCATACGGGCGGAGAAGCCCGGCGCGCGGGGCGCCCGGTAGCGTCCGCCCTCGATCACCGCGGGGTCGGTGAAGTGTTCGTGCAGGTGGTCCACGTACTCGATGACGCGGTCGTCCTGGCTGCCCGACACGGCGACGTAGTCGAACATCGCCAGGTGCTGGACCAGCTCGCACAGCCCGACGCCCCCGGCGTGGGGGCAGACCGGGACGCCGAACTTGGCCGCGAGCAGCAGGATCGCGAGGTTCTCGTTGACCCCGGCGACCCGGGCCGCGTCGATCTGTACGAAGTCCACGGCGCCCGCCTGGAGCAGCTGCTTGAAGACGACCCGGTTGGCGACGTGCTCGCCGGTGGCGACCTTCACGGGCTGCCCGGACCTGACCGCCGCGTGGCCGAGGATGTCGTCGGGGCTGGTGGGCTCCTCGATCCAGTGCGGGTCGTAGGGGGCGAGCGCCTCCATCCAGCGCAGCGCGTCCGGGACGTCCCAGCGCTGGTTGGCGTCCACGGCGACGCGGATGCCGGGGCCGACGGTCGCACGGGCCAGCTTCATTCTGCGGACGTCGTCGTCCAGGTCGGCGCCGACCTTCAGTTTGATCTGCCCGAAGCCGGCGTCGACCGCCTCCTGGGCGAGCCGCACCAGCTTCTCGTCGGAGTAGCCGAGCCAGCCGGGCGACGTGGTGTACGCGGGGTAGCCGTCGGCGCGCAGCAGGGCGGCCCGTTCGGCGCGGCCGGGTTCGGCGGCCCGCAGGATGGCGAGTGCCTCGTCGGGGGTGAGGGCGTCGGTCAGATAGCGGAAGTCCACCAGGGAGACGAGCTCCTCCGGACTCATACCGGCCAGGAACTCCCAGACCGGCTTGCCCGCCGCGGTGGCCGCCAGGTCCCAGGCGGCGTTGATGACGGCGCCCGCTGCCATGTGCATCACACCCTTCTCGGGGCCGAGCCAGCGCAGCTGCGAGTCGTGGGTGAGATCGTGGTGCAGCTCCGCGAGCCCGGCGGCGGTGAGCGGCGCGGGACGCCCCTCCACGTAGGGCCGCAGCGCTTCGATGGCGGCGGCGATGACGTCGTTTCCGCGCCCGATGGTGAAACAGAAGCCATGTCCCGCGACACCGCCCGGCGCATCGGTGCTGAGCACCACGTAGGCCGCCGAGTAGTCGGGGTCCGGGTTCATGGCGTCCGAGCCGTCGAGCTGTTCCGAGGTGGGGAATCGGATGTCGTGGACCTCGAACCCCGTGACGGTCGGACTCATCCACACTCCCTTGGTAAGAACGGGTAAGAACATCGGACCTTTAATTTGTCATCCGATGTATAGCCCCGCACATGCCATACCGTCCAGGGGTGGGACGAAATTTGCCGGTACAGCTCGGATGAATCGACGCGATATGGGCAGACTGTCGGAACGGCCTGTCGCGGTGCCGGGGTGTGCGGGGGAACGCACGCCGGGGTGAACGGAGCCGTGTGCAAGGGCTGCGTCGGGGCATGCGGAACGCCGTAAGGTTGGTGCGTAAGAGAAGAACTTCGGAGGGAGGCACTGGGTGATCGAGCTCGAGGGGGTTCCCGAGCTGATCGACCCGGTCATGGTGGCCGCGTTCGAGGGCTGGAACGACGCCGGCGACGCAGCCTCCACCGCGGTCGCGCACCTGGACCGGGAGTGGAAGGGCGAGGTGTTCGCGGCGCTGGACGCCGAGGACTACTACGACTTCCAGGTCAACCGGCCCACGGTGTGGCTGGACGGCGGGGTGCGCAAGGTCACTTGGCCGACGACCCGGCTCTCCGTGATCCGGGTGACCGGCGACAAGCCCCGCGACCTGGTACTGGTCCGCGGGATCGAGCCCTCCATGCGCTGGCGCTCGTTCTGCAACGAGATCCTGGGCTTCGCCCATGAGCTGGGCGTCGAGATGGTGGTGATCCTGGGCGCGCTGCTCGGTGACACCCCGCACACCAGGCCGGTGCCGGTCAGCGGAGTCACGTCCGACGCGGACCTGGCCAGGACGATGGACCTGGAGGAGACCCGGTACGAGGGGCCGACCGGCATCGTCGGCATCCTCCAGGAGGCGTGCACCCACGCCGGTGTGCCGGCGGTGAGCCTGTGGGCCGCCGTCCCGCACTACGTGTCGCAGCCGCCCAATCCGAAGGCGACGCTCGCCCTGCTGAACCGGCTGGAAGACCTGATCGACCTGCGGATCCCGCTGGGCGAACTGCCCGAGGACGCACGGGCCTGGCAGGTCGGGGTCGACCAACTGGCCGCGGAGGACAGCGAGGTGGCGGAGTACGTCCAGACGCTGGAGGAGGCACGCGACACCGCGGAGCTCCCCGAGGCGTCCGGCGAGGCCATCGCGCGGGAGTTCGAGCGGTATCTGCGCCGCCGTGACGGCGGCCCCGGCCCGGGCCAGGCCGGCGGCGGGCACGCCACGGACGGCGGCGAGGGCAGCAGCTATCTGCGGGACAGCTCCGGCCCCGGCAGCCGCTCCCGGCCCCCGAAGCCGCAGCGCCCCGACCCGGGAAGCGGCAAGCCCACCGAGGACCGGCCGACGGACGAGGAGAACGGCCCGGAGGACCCCTCGGAGGAGTGACACCGCCCCGGGAGGCCCGGGCACACCCCGGCCGAACGGACGTCGCCCCCGGACCCCACTGCTGGGGTCCGGGGGCGACGGCGTGGAAGCGGCGTTCTCGCCGAGGGCTAGAGGGCCACGCCGAGCAGGGCGTCGGCGGCGCGCGACACCAGGCCGGGCGCGCCCTCGTCCGTACCGCCGCCGGACTGCTGAAGAGCCGCCCAGCGGTCGACGGCGCGCAGCGCGGCGGGTGCGTCGAGGTCGTCGGCGAGCGCCTGCCTGATCTCCTCCACCAGGGCGTCGGCGGACGGTCCGTCGGGCCGGGAGACAGCAGCGCGCCAGCGGCCGAGCCGCTCCACCGCGTCCTCCAGGACCTGGTCCGTCCACTCCCAGTCCGAGCGGTAGTGGTGGGCCAGCAGGGCGAGCCGGATCGCGGCCGGGTCCACGCCGTCGTGGCGCAGCTTCGACACGAAGACCAGATTGCCCTTGGACTTGGACATCTTCTCGCCGTCCAGGGCGACCATGCCGGCGTGTACATAGGCCTGGGCGAACGGGTGCTCGCCGGTCAGCACCTGGGCGTGCGAAGCACCCATCTCGTGGTGCGGGAAGGCCAGGTCGGAGCCACCGCCCTGGACGTCGAAGCCCATCCCGAGGTGGTCGAGGGCGATGGCCACGCACTCGATGTGCCAGCCGGGCCTGCCGCGGCCCAGGGAGCCGCCGTCCCAGCTCGGCTCGCCCTCACGGGCACCCAGCCAGAGCATCGGGTCGAGCGGGTTCTTCTTGCCGGGGCGGTCGGGGTCGCCACCGCGCTCGGCGGAGAGCAGCCGCATCGCCTCGGCGTCGAGGTTCGACACCTCGCCGAAGTGCGTGTCGCTCTCCACGGAGAAGTAGACGTCGCCGTCGAGTTCGTAGGCCGCCCCGCAGTCCCGCAGCCGCTCGACGAGCGGCACGATGCCCGGTATGGCCTCGACCGCTCCGATGTAGTGCTTCGGCGGGAGCATCCGCAGTGCGGTCATGTCCTCGCGGAAGAGTGCCGTCTCGCGCTCCGCGAGCTCGGTCCAGTCCTCACCGTCGCGCACGGCCCGCTCCAGCAGCGGATCGTCCACGTCGGTCACGTTCTGCACGTAGTGGACCTGCCGCTTGGTGTCGAGCCACACGCGCTGAACGAGGTCGAACGCGTTGTAGGTCGCCGCATGACCGATGTGCGTCGCGTCGTACGGCGTGATGCCGCAGACGTAGATGCGGGCGACGGGGCCGGGGTCGAGGGTGACTCGTCCGCCGGTCGCGGTGGAGTGGATCTGGAGGTCGGCGCCCTTGCCGGGCAGGGCGGGAACCTCAGAAGCGGGCCAGGCATACATGTACACGAGCGTAACCGGACGTCAGTTCAGAGAACGAACCGGAGTAGTGACGTTGGCCGAATCGGCACTCTTGCGCGGGTGAGGTGCCCCCGTGATACGGGGCCTGCCCGATACGGGACCGACGGGACTGGGGTGGCGCAAAAGGCGCCCGCTCCTGGATCCCCTTGCCCCTACACAGGCGGCCAGGGGATCGCCGGCCACTCACCGCTCGGTACGGGGTGCCGTCCGGCCTTCCGCAGGCCCTCCACGCGCCCCCGCAGCGCTTCCAGCTCCGTCCCGGTGATGAGCCCCGCCAGCCGCTCCGTGAGCCCCGTGCCGGGCGCCAGCGCCTCCGCGAGCCGGTCCAGCACCCCGGCCGTCTCGGAGGTCAGCGGTTCGCCCGCCCATCCCCACAGCAGCGTCCGCAGTTTGCCGTCGGCGTTGAAGGTGACCCCGTGGTCGATGCCGTAGAGCCGCCCCTCGTCCGTCGGGAGCAGATGGCCGCCCTTGCGGTCGCCGTTGTTGATCACCGCGTCGAGCACCGAGAGCCGCCGCAGCCGCTCGTCGTCGGCGTGCACAAGGAGCGCCGATCTGCCCTCGCCCACGTCGGCGAAGCCGATGGCCTTCCAGCCGTCGGCGGGCTCGTCGTCCTCGACGAGGCCCAGCAGCGACGGTTCGGCGGCGGACTCGATCCACAACTGGCACATGCCCTCGCCGTACGGTCCGTCGCGCAGCACCGTCGGCGGGACGAATCCCCACCCGGTCGCCTCGGAGACCTCGTACGCCGCCACCTCGCGCTGGGCGAGCGTGCCGTCGGGGAAGTCCCACAGCGGCCGTTCACCGGCGACCGGCTTGTACACACAGGCCGCTTCCCGGCCCTCGTACGAGACCGAGCAGTACAGCACCGCGTTGGATGCCTCGCGCACCCGTCCGCGTACCGTCAGCTCCCCCTCCAGGAGGAGCCGGGTGGCCGTCACGCCCCCCTGCGGTATCCGTTCTGGCGCGGGCATACGTGTCCCTCCGGGTCGAGCGGCAGGCTGCACAGGGGGCACGGCGGCCGTCCCGCGTTGACGACGTCGAGCGCGCGCTTGGCGAAGGCCCTGGCCTGCGCGCCGGTCAGCCGTACGCGGAGCATCGGCGGGCCGTTCTCGTCGTCCTGGAGGAGCCGTTCCTCGGCCTCCGCGAGGTCTTCGTCGGTGTCCGCGTCCAGCTCGACGAGCGCCTGTGCCTCGATGATCATGCGCTGTTCGTCGCCGTCCCAGGCGAGCGCCATCGTGCCGACGCGGAACTCCTCCTCGACCGGAGCGTCCAGCGGGGCGGTGTCACCGACCTCGGTCGGGGCGACCGCGGGCACCGGGGAGTTGCCCCCGGTCCTGCGCACCACCTCGTCGAGCAGTTCGTCGATGCGCTCGGCGAGCGCGGCCACCTGGGTCTTCTCCAGCGCGACGCTGGTGGTGCGGGGGCCGGACGACGCCTGAAGGAAGAACGTACGGCGCCCAGGCAGCCCGACCGTACCGGCAACGAAGCGGTCCGGCGGGTCGTAGAAGTACACCTGACGGGACACGTCCTGATCTCCATGGGGTTCGGCTGCGAGGTGGTCCGGTTTACGGCCCGCCCACCCTACTGTGCGGAGCGATCACGGCGCGCCCGCGCCACCACCGACAGCCGCGTCCGATCCCGAACCGCTCTCGCGGGGCGCCAGTGAGCCGAACTCGCCGGTGTCGCCGAGCCGCAGGAGGAAGGGCCGCACCGCGGTGTAGCGGATGGCCGTGAGGGAACACGGGTCGACGTGGATCCGCTGGAAGAGGTCGAGGTGCATCCCGAGGGCGTCGGCGATCACCGACTTGATGATGTCGCCGTGCGAACACATCGCGTACACCGCGTCCTCGCCGTGTTCGGCGTCGATCCGGGCGTTCCAGTCCCGTACGGCGTCCACGGCACGCGCCTGCATCGCGCGCATCGACTCACCGCCGGGGAACCCGGCGGACGACGGGTGCTGCTGCACGGTCCTCATCAGCGGCTCGTCGCCGAGCTCGGCGAGTTTGCGCCCCGACCAGTCGCCGTAGTCGCACTCGCTGATGCGGTCCTCGGTGTGCGGGATCAGCTCCGGCCTGGCGGCGAGCAGCGGCGCGACGGTCTCCCGGCACCGCTGCAGCGGGCTGGTGACGACGGCGGCGAGCGGCAGCCCGGCCAGCCGCTCCGGCAGCGCGGCCGCCTGGGAAACACCCCGTTCATCGAGGGAGACCCCCGGCATCCGGCCCGCGAGCACGCCCGAGGTGTTGGCGGTGGAGCGTCCGTGCCGTACAAGAATCAGCGTGGCCATGGCGGCCAGCCTAAAGGCAGTCGGACGGCTTGTGGGGTCCGGTGGGATCGGGACGACGACCGGGAGACAGCCCCCCGCGCGTGCACGGGTGGTCCCGTCAGGGAAGAATGCGCGCCGTGATTGTCGATTGCGCCATCTACCGGGACGGACGCCGCATCGAGGGCCCGTCGGACCTCTCCGATGCTCTCGCCGAGGCACGCGCCGATGGGAACGCCTTCCTCTGGGTCGGGCTGCACGAGCCGACGCAGCAGGAATTCGACCTGGTCAGAAGCGAGTTCACGCTGCACCAGCTGGCCGTTGAGGATGCCCTGCGGGCCCACCAGCGACCCAAGCTGGAGGTCTACGACGAGACGCTCTTCATGGTGCTGAAACCGGTGATGTACGACGCGGACAGCGACACCGTGACCACCGACGAGCTCATGGTCTTCCTCGGCGACTCCTTCGTGGTGACGGTGCGGCACGGCGAGGGCGCCCCGCTCGCCGCCGTACGCAAGCGGCTGGAGCAGGAGCACGATGTGCTCAAGCACGGCCCCACGGCCATCCTCTACGCGGTGAGCGACACGGTCGTCGACCACTACATCGACGTGGCCGCCGAGCTCCAGACCGACCTGGAGGAGCTGGAGGCCGAGGTCTTCGCGCCCAACGGCGGTGATTCGAAGAACGTCGCGTCGCGGATCTACACCTTCAAGCGGCAGGTGCTCGAGTTCCGCCGTGCCACCGGGCCGCTGGCGGCCCCCATGGCCCGGCTCGCGGGGGCGGGGGTGCCGTTCGTGCACGAACACTCGCAGCCGTTCTTCCGGGACGTGGGCGACCATCTGACCCGCGCCAACGAGCAGGTGGAAGGGCTGGACCGGCTGCTGTCCGACATCCTCTCCGCGCATCTGGCGCAGATGGGTGTCCGGCAGAACGACGACATGCGGAAGATCTCCGCCTGGGCGGCGATGGCCGCGGTGCCGACCATGGTCGCCGGCATCTACGGCATGAACTTCGAGCACATGCCGGAACTCAAGTGGGTCTGGGCCTATCCGGCGGTGATCGCGCTGATGGTCGCGGTCGTCGTCGGCCTCCACCGGCAGTTCAAACGGCGCGGCTGGCTCTGAGGCGGGACGCCGGCGTCCGGCGGCCCCCGGCGGCCGCCACGCGGCACCGGGGCGGGCTCAGGCGAACTCGGCCGCGTGGGGTGCGGCCGGGCCACCGAGCGCGTTGCGGCGTTCGGGCATGGCCAGACGCACCGACCGGCGCCAGCCGCCCGCCCGCTCGAACCCGTACAGCCCCTGGATGCCCGCGGCCAGCACCGCCGACTTGGCCCCCGGCCAGCCGAGCAGGGCGCCCATCCGCTCCATCACCGCGAGACCCACCTCCCGGTAGACGCGGATCTCCTCCAGCGCGCTCTCCCGCAGTACGGAGTGGATGGTGCGGGCGTGGCCCCGCGCGGCCAGCCGCAGCAGTTCCTCGTGGCAGTAGGCGAGGTGGTTGTCCTCGTCGTGGCAGATCATGCGTACGGCCCTGCCGATGTCCGGCTGGTCACCGAGGAACCGCACCAGGGTGTTCATCTGCTCGGACGCACGCTGTTCGGTGACCCTGCTGTGCGCGAGGTAGACCACGATCTCCCGCTCGGTCAGCCGCTCGCTGCCGCGCAGCCTGCGGTGGCTCAGACCGACGCCCCGCCGTTCGAGCAGCATCGTGTAGTCGGTCGCCGCGGGCACCTCCACGGGGTCGAGCCCGCGCTTCTTGAGCAGGGCCCGGAAGATCCGGCCGTGCTTGTCCTCGTCGGCGCCGTGCCGGGCGATCTTCGGGGCGAGCGCGCTCATACTCTCCGGGGCGAGCGCGGAGATCCGGCCGTTCTCCCAGCCGCCCTGGGCCTCCCCGCCGGCCGCGATGGAGCAGAAGAGCCGGAAGGCGTCGTCGCTCTCGACGATCTCCTGGAAAATGCTCCGCGCCGAAAGCATCACTGCCACCTCCATGCCGATATCTGACGCTATGAGTCAAATGCGATATCGGGTGACCGGCAATGTGTGCCCCTGCCCGGTTCGGCCGAAAGGTGGTACGCCTGCCCGGTGCCCGGGGGCGTAACCGAGCGGGCCCCACGGCGTTGTTCAGCACGACGGCCGTGGCGGGGAAGACCCCCCGAGCCCCCACCACGGCCGCAGACCTCTCCCGGGCTCCAGAGGGGCTCCGGGGGTCTCGGCTACGCCAGCCCGGCCCGCTCCAGCGCCTCCGTACCGGCCCGCAGCCCGGCCACCCGCTCGTCGAGCGTGAATCCGGCGGGGGCCAGCGTCAGCGTGGTGACCCCGGCCGCGGCGTAGGCCTGCATCCGGTCGGCGATCCGCTCGACGGACCCGAGCAGCGTCGTCCGGTCGATCAGCTCGTGCGGTACGGCGGCGGCCGCGCCGTCCCGGTCGCCCGCCAGGTACTTGTCCTGGATCTCGGCGGCCTCCTTCTCGTACCCCATGCGCTGCGCGAGCTTGTTGTAGAAGTTCTGCTTGCGGCTGCCCATCCCTCCCACGTAGAGGGCGGTGTACGGGCGGAAGGTGTCGGCCAGCGCGGGCACGTCGTCGCCCACCGCCAGCGGCAGGGTCGGGCAGACGTCGAAGCCCTCCATCGTGAGCCCGGTCTTCTCCCGGCCGGCGCGCAGCGGGCTGATCGCGGTGGACTCCAGGTGCTCGGCCGAGGGGAAGATCAGCAGCGCGCCGTCGGCGATCTCACCGGTCTGCTCCAGGTTCTTGGGGCCGATCGCCGCGATGTAGAGCGGAATGTGCTCGCGCTGCGGGTGGACGGTGAGCTTGATGGGCTTGCCGGGGCCGCCGGGCAGCGGCAGCGTCCAGTGCTCACCCTCGTACGACAGGCGCTCGCGCGACATCGCCTTGCGGACGATCTCCACGTACTCACGGGTCCGCGAGAGCGGCTTGTCGAACTTGACGCCGTACCAGCCCTCGGAGACCTGCGGCCCCGAGACGCCGAGGCCGAGCCGGAAGCGGCCGCCGGAGAGCGAGTCGAGGGTGGCCGCGGTCATCGCCGTCATCGCGGGCGCCCTGGCCGGGATCTGGAAGATGGCGGAGCCCACGTCGATCCGCTCCGTACGGGCGGCGACCCAGGAGAGCACGGTCGGCCCGTCCGAGCCGTACGCCTCGGCCGCCCAGCAGACGTCATAGCCGAGCCGGTCGGCCTCCTGAGCCACGGCGAGGTTGTCGCCGTCCATCCCCGCACCCCAGTAGCCGAGGTTGATTCCGAGCCGCATGACCGCTCCCTTACCGCTGAGTAACGTCCCTGTTCCGGGGACTCTAACGCGCGGTGGCCCCATCCGTCAGGGGGTGGTTGTCCACAGGCCTCCACCGGGCCGCCCTGCGGCCAGTACTCTCAGCGCCCATGGAGCAGAGGCATCTCGGCCGCACGGGCCTGCGCGTATCCCGGATCGGGCTCGGCACCCTCACCTGGGGGCGGAGCACCGATGAGCACGACGCCGCCGACCTGTTGAAGGTGTTCTGGGAGGCCGGCGGCACACTCGTCGACACGGCCGATGTGTACGGGGACGGCGACGCCGAGTACCTGCTCGGGCAGCTCTGCGAACGGCTCATACCCCGCCGCGATCTCGTGATCGCCACCAAGGCGGGCAGCGTGCCGGACCCCTACCGCCGGTTCGACGGCTCGCGCGGGCATCTGCTGACGGCCCTGGACGCCTCGCTTGAGCGACTGGGGACCGACTACGTGGATCTGTGGCAGGTGCACGCGTTCGACCCGGAGACCCCGCTGGACGAGACACTCCAGGCACTGGACATCGCGGTCTCCAGCGGGCGGGCACGGTATGCGGGGCTGTCCAACTTCTCCGGCTGGCAGCTGGCCAAGGCCGCCACCTGGCAGCTCGCGGCGCCGGGGGTCAGAACCCGCCTCGCCAGTACCCAGATGGAGTACTCCCTGCTCCAGCGCGGGGTCGAGCGCGAGGTACTGCCGGCGGCGGTGGACCTGGGGGTCGGGCTGCTGCCGTCGTCGCCGCTCGGGCGCGGGGTGCTCACCGGCAAGTACCGCCGTGCGACTCCGGCTGACTCGCGCGGGGCGTCGGAGCAGCTGGCACCCTTCGTCGCGCCCTACCTGGACGACGCCGCGGGCAGGATCGTCGACGCGGTCGCCACGGCGGCCGACGGGCTCGCGACCACACCGCTGGAGGTCGCGCTGGCCTGGGTCCGCGACCGGCCGGGCGTGGTCGCCCCGATCATCGGCGCGCGCAACGCGCAGCAGCTCACGGCGGCATTGTCAGTGGAGACGCTTAGTCTTCCTGACGAGATCTGCCGGGCGCTCGACGATGTGTCGGAGCCCGTTCACCGTTATCCCGACCAGGACTGGACCGAGCTGTGAGTACGGATCGCCTCGACACCGAGGCCAGCACCGAGGCCGCTCCCGGCGCCGAAGCCGCACCGGAGACGGAGACCGAAGCCGACCCGGAGACCGAAGCCGCTCCGGAGACCGAATCCGCTTCGGAGACGGTGTCCGGGACCGCCGACGGGAGCGGCGGGAGCGACGCCGAGGCCGCCGACGGGAGCACCGGCGACACCGAACTGTCGCAGGTCGGCGCCGAAGAAGCGGACGGAGCGGAGTCGGCGGAGGAAACAGCGACGGAGGCCGCGGGAGAGACGGCGGCGGAGGCCACGGGGGCGGCCGGGGCGCCCGCCCTGTCCGAGGCCGAGGCCGAGCTGGCCGCCCAGCGCGAGCTGCGGGCCAGAATCGAGCAGCGCAAGGCCGAGAAGGACGGGCCCATCCAGGCCGGCACGAAGCTGAGCGGCCGCGCCGCCGATCTGCTCGCCGCGGTCAGGGCGGTGGAGGGCGGCGAGAAACCGTCCGTGCACTTCCCGCCGCCGGCACCCGAGCCGCGCCGCGCCGCGCCTGCCGCTCCGGCGGAGCCGCACCCGGTGCGTCCGGCCGCCGCGCCCACCGGTGCGGCGCCGGAGACCGTGTCGTCCGTGCGGGCCGTTCTGGCCGCGGGCGGCGCCCCCGAAGCACTGGCCGTACGGGCGGCCGGGACGCTCGGCGAGCAGGCCGCCGACGCCCTGCGGGAGGATCCCTGGCAGTTGCTGTCGGTTCCCGGGGTGCGGCCGGAGCAGGCGGACGGCTTCGCCCGCGCGCTGCTCGGCGCGGAGTGCGGCCCCGGCGACGAGCGGCGGGCCGCCGCACTTGTCGGCTGGCTCCTCGAGCGGGCAGCGCTCCAGGGGCACACCGCACTGGAGTCCGACGCGGTCCGCGCGGCGCTCGCGGAGCGGTCCGTACCGGACCCCGACGGGGCGCTGCAGAGCGCTGTCGCGGACGGCGCCGTGCTCGTCTTCCAGGACGCGCTGGACACCGCTCCCGGCGCGGCTGCCGAGCGGGAGGGCGGTCAGGACGCCGACGCCGCCGGGAGCGAGGACGAAGCGGCGCCGCAGCCCGTGCGGGTCCTGCTCGGTCTCGACCGGTACGCGCTCGCGGAAGAGAGCCTGGCGGACGGGCTCGCCCGGCTGCTGAACGCGGGTGCTCTCGCCCCCGGCGGTGAACAGGCCGGCTGGGAGCGGGCCGCGGCGGACGCCCCGTCCCCGTCGGCCGCCGAACTGATCCGGGCGGTCGCGCGGGACGGCCTGGTCGCCCACACCGGCGGCGAGGCTGCCCGGGCCGAACCGGCGGCGGTGGTCACGGCGGCTCGGGCCATGGGCCTGCGGGCGTACGCGGCCGCCCACACGCCCGACGGAAGGCGGCGGCTGGCCGCCGCCCTGGACGATCCTGCGGCGGCCGTCACCGTCTCCGGGCTGCTGGCCGGTTCGGAGGGCCCGGGACGGGACGGCGAGGGCGCTCTGGCGCTCGATCTGCTGGCCGTCGTGGACGCCCCGCAGCTGGATGTCGAGAGCGCGGCCGTACTGGTCGAGTCGCTGGCCGACGGCAGCCGCCTGGTCCTCAGCGGGGACCCCGGGGTGCTCTGTTCCGCCGGTGCCGGGCAGGTGTTCGCCGACGTCCTCGCAGCGCGTGCGTGCCCGCAGCTGGCCTCCCGCACACCCGATCCGGGACCCATCGGCGAGCTGGTCTCGGGGATCGGCATCGGCGAGCTGAACCAGGTGGCGGCGCCCGGCAGGGAAGTCGTGATCGTCCCCGTCCGGGAGCCCGGTGAGGCGGTGCACCGCACCGTGCAGCTCGTCGCCGACTCCGTACCCCGGGCCATCGGCGTACCGGTCTCCGACACCCAGGTCATCACACCCGGACACGGCGGTCCCGCCGGTACCCGTGCGCTCAACGTGGCGCTGAAGGAGCGCCTCAACCCCGGCCCGGGCCGCTTCGGCGGTTTCGATCCGGGCGACAGGGTCGCCTACACTCCGGCGCCCGGCAGGACCCTGCCCGGCACGGTCGTCTCGGCCGACGCCGACGGCCTTCATCTGGACTGCGCCGGCACCCCCGTCGTCGTACCGAAGGACCGGGTCGAGGCGTCGGTGCGGCACGGCTGGGCGCTCACCGCGCACCAGGCTGCCGGGCTGCGGTGGCCCGCGGTGGTCGTGGTGCTGCCCGGCGACGCGGCGGGCGGGCTGAGCAGGCCGTGGATCTACACCGCCTTCGGCCGCGGCGAACGGCATCTCTCGGTGGTGCACGGAGTCGACCAGGCGCTGCCGCACGCGGTGGCCGAAGTCCCCGCACAGCCCCGCACCACCAGGCTGCGCACACTTCTGCGGCCCGCGGCGGTCTAGGGCGACCCTGGGCGCTCGTACGGGCGGCGGCCGGGGCAGGAGCCCCGGCCCGCCGCCGCACCGGACACCGGACGTCACACGCCCGGATCAGACCCTCTCGTCCTCCGGGTCCCCGTGCGCGGCGGATGCGCCTGCGGCATCGTCCTCGTCATCCTCGTCGTCATGGTCCGCGGCCCCGTCATCGTCATCTTCATCGTCATCGAGCAGTTCGTCGTCGTCGAAGACCGAACTGACGTCGAACCGGCACACGATCTGCTGCGGGTCCGCCTGGTCGAAGGGCGCACTCAGCCACTCCCCCGGTTCCGGCAGGTCGTCGGCCGCCGAGACCCAGAGCGTGGAGTCGCCCTCCTCCAGGCCGAACTCCTTGTGCCGCGAGGCGACCTCGTCCGGTTCGTACTCGCCGAACAGCACCCCCAGCGCGGCGTGCACGCTGTTGCCCACGACAGCCCCCGCGCCGGGCCCGCCGTCCGCCTCCGGGTCGAGGTCGACGATGCGCTGTGCCTGCCCGAGCAGCCGCTGCGGCTGGGCCACCGCGTAGTCACGGCGGATGAGCACCGTGAGCGCGTGCGGGTCGTCGGGGCCCGCGTACGGCGGAAGTGCGTCGTCCGCAGCGGGAATCTCGAAGGGGGTGACCTCGTCGTACCGGTCGTAGAGCCTCTCGTCGTACGCCTCGGCGGCCGCCGCGAGCGCGTTGAACGCGCTGTAGACGGCCGGGTCGTCCTCTCCCGTACGGGCTTCGACCGCGTCGAGGTGACGGTCCAGCGCGGCTTTGACCGCCTCGGCGGCGGCGCGTACCTCGGCAGCCGTGGGCTGCGCAGCATCAGACATAGGGCAGACGCTATCCGTACCGGGCCTCTGCCCGCACAATAGATGCGATGCCGGAATACGAATTTGTCGACGTGTACGTACCGCGCGGGGTCTCCCGCAAGGACGCGACACGCCTGCTCACCGACCACGCCGAGTACGGACACTGGGAGTTGGACCGACTGAGTCTGCACCGGGACGGCAGCCGCAGAGTGCGGCTGCGCCGGCGCATCATTCGCCAGGTGCGCGCCACATGGTGAACAGGGAGCGGGCCCCGCGACTGCGGGACCCGCTCCCTTCCGTGCGTACGCGTGGGGCTCAGCGGCCCGTTACGCCGCTGCCCGGGACCGCCTGTACAGGACGATCCCCCCGAGCACCATGCCGGCGCTGGCCGGGATGATCAGCCCGAGCGGGGCGGAACCGGTGTGCGCGAGCTGCTCGGTGCCCGAGGGCACCGACACGGTCTGCGTGACCGGGGCGTGCGGTGCCGCGGGCTTCGGGGTGTTCGGCGTGTGGCCGCGCGGCGTCCCGGGCTTCTCCGGCTGACCCGGCTGACCGGGGTGGACCGGGTGGTGCGGGACGTGGACCGGCGGCGGGACGCTCTCGTCGTTGGCGCAGTCGTTGCCGAAGACCGGGTTGAGCAGACCGACCACGTCGACGCTGTTGCCGCAGACATTCACGGGTACGTCGACCGGAAGCTTCACGCTGTTGCCGGAGAGAACGCCGGGCGAGCCAGTCGTGTCGCCCTCTGCCACCGCTCCGCCGCCGCTGTGGCTGCCGGAGCCGCTGTTGTGGCTGCCGGTGTTGCCGTTGCCGGGGGCGCGGTGGTGGCCGCTGCCCTGGCCCTGGTGCCCGGTGTGGGACGTACCGGATCCGGGCTTGGCAGACGACACGTTGCCGCACCTGTTCCCGAACGCGGGATTGAGCAGCCCGACCACATCGACGGTGTTGCCGCAGACATTCACCGGCACGTGCACCGGCGCCTGCACCGAATTGCCGGAGAGCACTCCGGGCGAATTGGCCGCGGTCCCGTCAGCTGATGAGTCGGCGTACGCGTAGCCACCGCTGAGAGCGAGCACTCCGCCCGCGGCCGCAACGGTGATCAGGCCTTTCTTCGTGACCTGTCGCATAGGTTCGTTTCCTGCCTTCTACCTTCCGGAAAAGCCCGCGGACGTCGTTGCCCATGGGCCGAATGCCTCTCCGGCCCCGGAGCGCGTGGTGCGTGCTCCGGGGCCGGCGGGGCTCAGACCCTCACGGGTCGGAGGTACAACGTCACTTGTTGACGCAGGTGTTGCCGAAGGCGGGGTTGAGCAGCCCGATCACGGAGACCGTGTTGCCGCACAGGTTCACCGGGATGTGCACGGGCACCTGAATAACGTTGCCCGAGGCCACACCGGGAGAGTGCACGGCGGCACCCTGCGCGCCTGCGTCGGCGACGGCCATGCCCGCACCCGCGAGCACCAGACCACCAGTGACTGCCGCAGCAGCGACGACCTTCTTGATCATTAGTTCCTCCTAGTCGGCAAAACGGTCCAGACCGCGGACCGCACCACCTGTAACGAGGAGAACCCGGCGGGGCTACGAAACAGTCGGCCTATTCACTCTTTCCGGTTGGATGCGCACGTACGGCCGATTTAGCTGGAGAGTCCGGTCGGCATTTCCCCAGTTGGTCCTTGTCCAGTCAGCACTTGTCCAGGAAGCGGTCGAGCACCCGTACACCGAACTTCAGGCCGTCCACCGGTACCCGCTCGTCGACTCCGTGGAACATTCCGGCGAAGTCCAGCTCGGGCGGCAGCTTCAGCGGCGCGAATCCGAAGCAGCGGATCCCCAGGTCGTCGAAGGATTTGGCGTCCGTACCGCCCGAGAGCATGTACGGCACCGCCCGGGCGATCGGGTCCTCGGCCTTCAGCGCCACCTGCATGGCGTCGACCAGGTCCCCGTCGAAGCCCGTCTCCAGCGCCTTGTCGCCGTGCACGTCCTCACGCCTCACCCGGGGGCCCAGGAGCTTGTCGAGGTCGGTCAGGAACTCCTCCTCGTAGCCGGGCAGGAAGCGGCCATCGACGTGGGCCGTCGCCTGTCCGGGGATGACGTTCACCTTGTAACCGGCGCCGAGCATGGTCGGCGCGGCCGAGTTGCGCAGCGTCGCGCCGACCATCTTCGCGATGCCGCCGAGCTTGGCGAGGGTCGCCTCCATGTCCTCGGGGTCCAGCGGGGTGCCGAGCGCGTCGGACAGCTCGTCGAGGAAGGACCGCACCGTCTTGGTGACCCGCACCGGCCACTGGTGCCGCCCGAGCCGGCCCACCGCCTCGCAGAGCTCGGTGATGGCGTTGTCGGTGTTGGTCATGGAGCCGTGGCCCGCGGTGCCGTCCACGGTGAGGCGCATCCAGTGCATGCCCTTCTGCGCCGTCTCCACGAGATACAGCCGCAGATTCTCGTTGACGGTGAACGAGAAGCCGCCGACCTCACCGATGGCCTCCGTGACGCCCTCGAAGAGGTCCGGGTGGTTGTCCACGAGGTGGCGCGCGCCATACGTGCCGCCGGCCTCCTCGTCGGCGAGGAAGGCGAGCACGATGTCACGCGGGGGCTTGCGGCCGCTGCGGAGCCTGTCGCGCACGACCGCGAGGGTCATCGCGTCCATGTCCTTCATGTCGACCGCCCCGCGGCCCCACACGCAGTCGTCCACGATCTCCCCGGCGAAGGGGTGGTGCGTCCAGTCATCGGCGTTCGCGGGAACGACGTCGGTGTGCCCGTGGATGAGGAGCGCGGGCCGGGACCGGTCCTCCCCCTCGATCCGGGCCACCGTGGACGCGCGCCCCGGGTGGGACTCGAAGATCTGCGGTTCGAGACCGACCTCGGCGAGCTTCTCCGCCACGTACTCGGCGGCGGCCCGCTCACCCGGCCCCGAGTGGTCGCCGTAGTTGCTGGTGTCGATCCGGATCAGGTCACGACAGAGGTCAACGACCTCGTCCTCGCCGGAGACGTGCCGTTCGGTACCTGTCCTGCTGGGCTCGCTCACGCTGATTCCTCCCACTGTCGCTGCTGGTGGTTCCCCTTCCCATACTCGCCCGCACCACCCCCCGGACCCAAGCGCGGGGACCGGTCGTCATACACGGTTCACAGACTCCGGCGCGTGATCGAGCACCTCCCAATGTTTGCTATGGTTTTCCACGTCGGAACGGCCTGCGGCCGCGAGACAGACACCTTGTCCGGGTGGCGGAATGGCAGACGCGCTAGCTTGAGGTGCTAGTGCCCTTTATCGGGCGTGGGGGTTCAAGTCCCCCCTCGGACACCAGCACAGACGCACGAGATCAGATCGGAAGAACCCCAGCTCCCGCTGGGGTTCTTCCGCGTTTACGGGCACCTGCGGGCGGTCCACACGACCGAGGCGGTGGCCGATACATCGGATGTCGTTGCACCACCGCACCTCTTGCGGGCGCTCGAAAGCCGCCCAGAACGTTGACACGCCCCATCAGACATCGTACGTTTCCGTCGCTTCCTGAGGTGCCGTCATGGCACACCACGTCGAAGGGACCGGTAGATGACCCATGCCCCGGAACAACCCGCACCGTCGCGTCGAAGCGTTCTGGGGGCAGCGGGCGGAACCCTCGCCGCGGGCCTCGCGCTCGGTGGGCTGCGTCCCTTCACCGCCGCGGCCGCCGTACCGGGCCGGGACCACGTCGCCCGGCTCGTGCCCGAATCGGCTGCCACCGAGCTGCGTTACCCGGCGCCCGCGAGTGAGAGCCTGATCATCCAGCAGGGGCTGCCGATCGGAAACGGCCGCACGGGCGCCCTGCTGACCGGGGACCCCGCGCACGACGTGCTCTACCTCACCGACGCCACCCTGTGGACCGGCGGTCTCAACGACAGCCTCCAGAGCGACGGCCAGTTCCCTTACGGAGCCGACGACTTCGGCAGCTTCACGCTGCTCGCGAAAGCGGCGCTCGACCTCCCGGGCCACGAACTGTCCGCCGTCACCGGTTACCGCCGCACCCTCGACCTCAGCAACGGCCTGAGTACCGTCACCTACCGGCTGGGCGGGGTCACCTACCGCCGGGAGGTCTACGCCAGCCACCCCGACGAGGTCGTCGTCATCCGTCTCACCCAGAGCGGCGGGGGCACCTGCACCGGCTCGCTCTCCCTCGCCGGCCGGCACGGCGAGACGACCGTGGCGGACGGCGCCACCCGTACCGCCTCGTTCTCGGGCGCGTTCCCCAACGGACTGAGGTACGCGGCGGCGGCCGGTGTCTCCAGCGGCACCGGCACCGTGGCCTTCGAGGGCGCCGACATCACCTTCGCCGGGTGCTCCGAGGTGCTGGTGGTCATAGCCGGCGGTACGGACTATGCGCCGGACCCCGCGACCGGCTACCGGAACCCCGGCGCGGACCCGCACACCATCGCGACCGGCCGGCTGTCCGCCGCGGCGAGGGCGGGCGGCTCGGCGCTGCTCAGCGCCCATCTCGCCGACTACCAGCCGCTGTACAACCGGATGACGGTCGAGCTCGGGACGTCGACCGACGCGCAGCGCTCGCTCGACACCTGGTCCCGGCTCACCGCCCTCGGCGCGCAGGGAGCGCCTTCCGACCCGGAACTGGAAGCCGCCTACCTCCAGTTCGGCCGCTACCTGATGATCAGCGGCTCGCGCGACAGTGTGCCGCTCAACCTCCAGGGCCTGTGGATCGACCGCACGGACCCCGACTGGATGGGTGATTACCACACGGACATCAACGTCCAGATGAACTACTGGCTGGCCGACCGGGCCGGGCTCTCCGACTGCTTCGGCGCCTTCCTGGACTACTGCCTGGCCCAGGTGCCCTCCTGGACCCGGACCACCGCCAAGA
This sequence comes from Streptomyces sp. NBC_01471, assembly GCF_041438865.1. Classification (NCBI taxonomy): domain Bacteria; kingdom Bacillati; phylum Actinomycetota; class Actinomycetes; order Kitasatosporales; family Streptomycetaceae; genus Streptomyces; species Streptomyces sp. NBC_01471. The sequence goes on along the minus strand of NZ_CP109450.1, from coordinate 6,583,399 downwards.
GCTTCAACGACCCGCGCAACGGATTCCGCAACTCCAGCGGGAAGGTCGCGGGGTGGACGACCGCCATCTCCACCAACGTCCACGGCGGGATGGGCTGGTGGTGGCACCCCGCCGGGAACGCCTGGCTCTGCAACTCGCTCTGGCAGCACTACGAGTACACCCAGGACCGCACCGAGCTGAAGAAGATCTACCCGCTGCTCAAGGGCGCCTGCGAGTTCTGGGAGGCGCGGCTGGTCACCACGACCGTCACCGACCCGGCCACCGGCGCGTCCCGCCAGGTCCTGATCGACGACAGCGACTGGTCACCTGAGCAGGGGCCGACCGACGCCAAGGGCATCACCTACGCCCAGGAACTCGTCCACGACCTCTTCGCCTCGTACCGTACGGCGGCCGCGCTGCTCTCCACGGACGCCGGTTACGCGAAGACCGTCGCCGGGCTGCAGTCCCGCCTGTACCTCCCGGAGGTCAGCCCGGAGACCGGCTGGCTGGAGGAGTGGATGACCCCCAAGAACCTGGGCGAGACCGCACACCGGCATCTGTCACCCCTGATCGGCCTCTTCCCCGGCGACCGGATCACCCCCGAGGGCAGCCCGGCCGGACTGGTCACCGGCGCACGCAATCTGCTGACGGCGCGCGGGATGTCGAGCTTCGGCTGGGGGTGCGCCTGGCGCGCGGCGAGCTGGGCACGGCTGAAGGACGCCGATAAGGCGTACCAGCTGGTCCGTACGGTCATGGCGCCGTCCACCGGCACCAGCAACGGCACTTCGCAGAACCTCTTCGACATGTACGACCTGGGGTCGCGCGCCACCCTGCAGATCGATGCGAACTTCGGCACCCCGACCGCGATGATCGAGATGCTGGTCTACTCCAGGCCCGGCGTGATCGAGCTGCTGCCCGCCCTGCCCGGCGCCTGGGCCGCGGCGGGCCGGATCACGGGGGTCGGTGCGCGCGGCGGTGTCACCGTCGATCTGGAGTGGCACGCCGGGAAGGTCACCAGCGCGGTGCTGCGCTCCACGGTGAGCACGACGACCGAGGTACGGGCCGGGGACTGGCACCGGACGGTGCGTCTGCGGCCGGGCCGGGCGGTCACGCTCCGGCCCTAGGCCCGCGCCCGGCAGGTTCTTGCACGTACACAGGAGGGCGCTGAGCAATCCGCGGCGCCCTCCTGCGTACCGGGGGCACTCCCGCGGCCGGTCCGGACAGGGATCAGGCCCACTCCGGCACTTCACCCATGAGCTGGCACACCATGAGGTAGAGCGGGATCGGCGGGGTGTAGGGCAGGGAGTCCCCGGGCCAGTGGAGCAGCCGGGGACGGGCCGCCGGCACATAGGCGCCGGGGGCGTAGCGCACCCGGTCCGGCCAGGCGAGTTCGTGGTCGGAACCGGCAGGGACGATCCACCACCACCAGTCGTCGTCCGCGAAGACGCAGCCGGGCTTGGGCAGCCTCGCCAGGAGCCGGAAGCCGTGGTGTTCGGGCACACCGACCGCGTCGCAGCCGAGCGGTGTCGAGAGAGTGGGGACGCGCGCGAGCGCATTCCTCAGCACGGCCGCCCCGCGCGGCACTCCAGCTCCGCCCACACCAGCCGTCCTGGCCCGTGCGCGGCGTCGCGGACGCCCCAGGCGCTGCTGACGGCGTCGACCAGCAGCAGTCCGCGGCCGTGCTCCCCCTGCGGCGAACGGCAGAGCTGCGGGCCTGCGGCGGCGTGTCCCTGGTCCTGTATCGCGATGCGCAACTGGCCTCTGTCGTCCCGCAGTTCGCAGGCGATGTGGTCACCTGCCGTGTGGACGACCGCGTTGGTGACCAGCTCCGAGACGATCAGCAGCGCGGTGTCGCTGGCGTCCTCCGAGAAGTCCCAGCAGGCGAGCCGGTTCCGGGTCAGGCGGCGGGCGCGGGCCACGGAATCGGTACGTGCCGGTAATTCGAAGGCGTACCGCCGTACGTCGCTGCCGGGGCACTGGTCGATGAGCTGGGGGATGAGCGCGGTGCCTGGAGCCACAGCCGAAATCCTTACGGTGGGGTACCGCGACTGCCGCACCATCCCCCATGGGTATGCGCCAGTCGCGTGAGCTGGTTCGCCCGTCTACTCTCCTCCGTAACGGACACCTTGGCAAGAGGCACTTTGGAAAGTTCAGAGTGGCATTTCACTGATCGGGCGGGCATGGCACACTGCTGGACAACTGCCCAAGTGGAGGTCTCAGTTGAGTGAGCCGCGGTCCGCCCCGACCGTTGGCCAGGTCGTGCTCGGTAAGCGCCTGCAGGAACTGCGCGAGCGAGCCGGTCTGAGTCGCGAACAGGCTGCCAAAGTGCTCAGGGTCGCCCAGGCCACCATCCGCCGGATGGAGACCGCCGAGGTGGCGCTGAAGATCCCCTATGTGCAGTTACTGCTGAAGGCGTACGGGATCAGTGAGGCCGAGAACGATGCCTTCGTCGAGCTCGCCGAGGAGGCCAACCAGCCCGGCTGGTGGCAGCGGTTCCACGGGATCCTGCCCGACTGGTTCAGCATGTACGTCAGCCTGGAGGGCGCTGCCTCGCTCATCAGGCAGTACGAGCCGCACTTCGTACCCGGTGTGCTGCAGACCGAGGAGTACGCGCGCGCGGTCATGCTGAGCGGCGCCGTCGGCGAGACCAGCCCCGAGGACATCGAGCGGCATGTCGCGCTGCGGATGGAGCGGCAGTCCCTGCTGACACGGCCCAACGCACCGACGCTCTGGGTCGTGATGGACGAGACGGTGCTGCGGCGGCACGCGGGCGGCCGCGACGTCATGCGGGGCCAGATCGACCGCCTGCTGCGAGCGGCCGAGCTGCCGCATGTCACGCTGCAGATCGCGGAGTTCTCCACCGGTCACCATCCGGGGACCTATGGCCCCTTCGTCCTCTTCCGTTTCGCAATGCCCGAACTTCCCGACATGGTCTACAGCGAGTACCTGACCGGCGCCGTCTATCTGGACGCGCGTCCCGAGGTGGCTGCCCACCTCGAGGTCATGGACCGCATGGCGGCTCAGGCCGCAACTGCACAACGCACGAAGGAGATCCTCAAGGATTTCCGCAAGGAGCTGTAATGGATCGCATATACAACGGCATGCCTGCCGCGGACCTCGGCGCCGAGGGCTGGCACAAGCCGTGGAGCGGCGGTAACGGCGGCAACTGCATCGAGGCCATGAAGCTGGCCGACGGCAGGGTCGCCGTACGCCAGTCCGCCGACCCTGAAGGCCCCGCACTCATCTACTCCACCGGCGAGATCGCCGCGTTCATCCAGGGGGCGAAGTCCGGTCAGGCCGACTTCCTCCTGACCTGACCTGACCAGACCTGGCCTGGCCTCACCGGACCGGACCAGTAGCTTTGCCCGTCGTCGTTTGCCCGTTGTCATTGCCGCCGTTGTCCGACTGCCAACTGGAGCGTCCCGTGACCGGATCAGAGCCAGCGCACGTCCAGATCGACACCAGCAAGCCGCATCCCGCCCGGATGTACGACTGGTTCCTGGGCGGCAAGGACAACTATCCGGTCGACCAGGAGATGGCCGAGCAGCTCCTCGCCCTCGACCCGCGGGGCAAGGAGATGGCACGGGTCAACCGGGCGTTCATGCACCGCGCGACCCGCTGTCTGGCGGAGAGCGGCATCCGCCAGTTCCTGGACGTCGGGACGGGTATACCGACCGAACCCAACCTGCACCAGATCGCTCAGCGGTCGGCGCCGGACTCCCGCGTCGTCTACTGCGACAACGACCCGATCGTGCTGGCACACGCCGCGGCGCTGCTGCGCTCCACGCCCGAGGGCGCGACCGACTACATCCAGGCGGACGCCCGGGAGCCCTCCACCATCCTGGAGGCGGCGGGCAAGCTCCTGGACTTCGGCCGGCCGGTCGCGCTCTCGCTGGTGGCCCTGCTGCACTTCGTCGCGGACGAGGACGCGGACGAGCTGGTGAACCGCATGATGGAGCCGCTGGCGCCGGGCAGCTACCTCGTTCTCTCGCACATCACCGGGGAGTTCGACCCGGAGAGGTCGGCGAAGGCCGTCGAGATGTACCGGGCCCGCGGTCTGACCCTGCGGCCCCGGTCGCGTGCGGAGACCGCGCGGTTCTTCGAGGGCTTCGAACTCCTCGAACCCGGGGTCTCGCTGGCCGCCGAGTGGCGACCCGAACTCGGTGAGCGGGTGCCGGTCGCCGGCGACGACCCGATCCCCGGCTGGGTGGGCGTCGCCCGCAAGCCCTGAACCCGCCGGGTGCTCCGGAAGAACGCCGGACCGGCTGCCTTCCGGAGCACCCGCGGCGGTATCAGCTGTCCTGCGCCAGCCACTCCGGCAGGCCGGGAGCCTCTGCGCCGATCGTGGTGGAGTCGCCGTGGCCGGTGCGGACCACGGTCTGCGGGTCCAGCGTCAGCAGCCGGTCCCGGATGGACGCGACGATCGTCGGGTGGTCCGAGAACGACCGCCCGGTCGCACCGGGGCCGCCCTGGAACAGCGTGTCGCCGGTGAAGACCGTGGCCAGGCCGGGGGCGTGCAGACAGACCGCGCCCGGCGCGTGGCCCGGCGTGTGCAGCACCGTCAGCACGGTCCCCGCCACCGTCAGGATCTGCCCGTCCTGGAGCTCGCCGTCCGGCAGGCGGTCGGGGTGGGTCATCCGCCACAGCGGCAGATCGTCCGGGTGCAGCAGGACGGGCGCCCCGGTCGCCGCGGCCAGTGCGGGCGCCGCGTCGATGTGGTCGTTGTGCGCGTGCGTGCAGACGATGGCGCGCAGCGTACGGCCGTCCAGGGCGGCCTCGATCGCGGCGGCGTCATGGGCGGCGTCGATGACGATCGCCTCGCTGTCGTCGCCGACGATCCAGACGTTGTTGTCGACGTCCCAGCTGCCGCCGTCGAGCGAGAACGTGCCGGAGGTGACGAGATGGTCGATACGGGCCGCCATCAGAACTCCACCACCGAGCGCAGCACATCGCCGTCGGCCATCCGCCCGAATGCCTTCTCGACCTCGTCGAGCCCGATCTTCTCGGTGACGAAGGCTCCGAGGTCGATCCGGCCCTGCTGGTGCAGATCGACGAGCATCGGGAAGTCGCGGGAGGGCAGGCAGTCCCCGTACCAGGAGGACTTGAGCGACCCGCCGCGGCCGAAGACGTCGAGGAGCGGGAGTTCCAGCTTCATCTCCGGCGTCGGGACGCCGACCAGGACGACGGTCCCCGCCAGGTCGCGGGCGTAGAACGCCTGCTGGTACGTCTCGGGGCGGCCGACCGCCTCGATCACCACGTCGGCGCCGAAGCCGCCGGTGAGCTCCCTGATGGCCTCTACGGGGTCCGCGGTGCGCGAGTTGACGGTGTGGGTGGCGCCCATCCGCCGCGCGGTCGCGAGCTTCTTGTCGTCGATGTCGACGGCGATGATCTTCGCGGCCCCGGCGAGCCGGGCCCCGACGACGGCCGCGTCGCCGACGCCGCCGCAGCCGATGACCGCCACCGAGTCGCCGCGGCCGACCTGTCCGGTGTTGATGGCGGCGCCGATCCCCGCCATCACTCCGCAGCCGAGCAGACCGGCGACGGCCGGGGAGACGGCCGGGTCGACCTTGGTGCACTGGCCGGAGGCGACCAGGGTCTTCTCGGCGAAGGCACCGATGCCCAGCGCCGGGGAGAGCTCAGTCCCATCGGCCAGGGTCATCTTCTGCTTCGCGTTGTGCGTGTCGAAGCAGTACTGCGGCCTGCCGCGCAGACAGGCCCGGCACTGCCCGCACACGGCGCGCCAGTTGAGGATCACGAAGTCACCCGGGGCGACGTCGGTGACGCCCTCGCCGACCGACTCCACGACTCCGGCCGCCTCGTGGCCGAGCAGGAACGGGAAGTCGTCGTTGATCCCGCCCTGCTTGTAGTGGAGATCCGTGTGACAGACCCCGCAGGCCTGGATCTTCACCACGGCCTCGCCGGGCCCCGGGTCCGGGACCAGGATCGTCTCCACGCGGACGGGTTGGTTCCTGCCGGGGGCCACGACCCCTTGGACCTGCTGTGTCATGCCGTCAACAGCCTTCCTGAAACCGAGCGGTAAGGGGCCTCAGTCTTCCAGGCCCTGGCGCTCGGCGGCGACGGACGCGACCCGTCCGCGCACCACGAACCAGCCGCCGACGAGTGCGGCGGCGATCAGCGGCAGGCACTCGACGGTGGTGCGGCCCACTCCCCCGCCCCACCACATCAGGAACGCGACGGCGACCAGGAAGCAGAGGGTGACGATCTGGGTGTACGGCGCCCACGGCAGCCGGTAGGCGGGGCGGGTGACCCGGCCCTCCTTCGAGCGCTGCCAGAAGAGCAGCGAGCAGAGCATGACCATGCCCCAGGTGCCGAGGATGCCGATGGAGGCGAAGTTGAGGACGATCTCGAAGGCCTTGCCGGGGACCAGGTAGTTGAGGACGACGCCCAGCACCCCGAAGCCCGCAGTGAGCAGGATGCCGCCGTAGGGCACCTGGCCCTTGTTCATCCGGCCGGTGAAGCGCGGGGCGGAGCCGGAGAGCGCCATCGAGCGCAGGATACGGCCGGTGGAGTACAGGCCCGAGTTGAGGCTGGAGAGCGCCGCGGTCAGGACGACCAGGTTCATCACGCCGGCCGCGCCGGGGACGCCGATCTTCGAGAGCACCGTGACGAACGGGCTCTCGCCGTCGGAGTAAGCGGTGTACGGAAGCAGCAGGGCCAGCAGCACGACGGAGCCGACGTAGAAGATGCCGACCCGCCACATGATCGAGTTGATCGCCTTGGGGATGATCTTCCCGGGGTTCTCGGTCTCGCCCGCGGCGACGCCGCACAGCTCGACGGACGCGTAGGCGAAGACGACGCCCTGGATCACCAGCAGCATGGGCATCACGCCCTTGGGGAAGAGACCGCCGTGGTCACCGATGGTGGTGATCCCGGGGGTGTGCCCGTCGACCGAGTGCTGGGTGACCAGCAGATAGATGCCGATGCACATGAAGGCGACCAGTGCGGCGACCTTGATGATCGAGAACCAGAACTCCGTCTCGCCGAAGTACTTCACCGAGATGAGGTTGGCGGTGAGGACGAGGGCCAGGGCCACGAGCGCGCAGACCCACTGCGGGACCGAGCTGAACATCGACCAGAAGTGGGCGTAGGTGGCGGCGGCCGTGATGTCGGCGACCGCGGTGGTCGACCAGTTGAGGAAGTAGAGCCAGCCCGCGGTGTAGGCGCCCTTCTCCCCCATGAACTCACGTGCGTAGCTGACGAAGGCGCCGGACGAAGGGCGGTAGAGGACGAGTTCGCCCAGGGCCCGTACGACGAAGAAGGCGAAGGCTCCGCAGACCGCGTAGGCGATGGCGAGCGAGGGGCCGGCACCTGCCATCCGGCCGCCGGCGCCGAGGAAGAGGCCGGTGCCTATGGCCCCGCCGATGGCGATCATGTTGATGTGGCGGGACTTCAGGTCTTTGCTGTAGCCCTCGTCACCGGCATCGACGTGCGGAGAGGGTTCTGCCGCGGTGAGGGTGCGGTCAGTCATAGGTTGCGTCGCCTTACGTGGGGGAGGTGGCGGCCGATCACGATCAAGGCGTTAGCGTAAACGGGGCGTGTCGGGCGCGAGAACCGAATGAAATCTATGTCACAAAAACGTTTGGAACAGTTCCGGTCAGGGCGCCAGGACGTCGAGCTCCTTCAGTGCGCCGACCGCGATCTCTCTGGTCAACTCCTCCGCCCGGTCGGCATTGCCTTCCCTTACGGCCTCCGCCACTTGCACGTGCAAGGTAACGGCGGCCGGGTCGGGATCGTCGAACATCACCTGGTGCTCCGTACGCCCGGCGAGCACCTCGGCGACCACGTCGCCGAGCCGGGCGAACATCTCGTTCCCCGATCCGCGCAGAACAAGCCGGTGGAAGGCGATGTCGTGCACCAGATACGCGGCCAGCCGGTGGCCGCGGGACGTGGCGACCATGCCGAGCGCCTGCTCGGTGAGGGCGGCGCACTGCGCGGCGGTGGCGTGCCGGGCCGCGAGCCCGGCGGCGACCGGCTCCACGGAGTACCGCAGGACGGTCAGCGAGCGGAGCTGGCGGGACCGGTCGGCGCCGGCCAGCCGCCACCGGATGACCTGCGGGTCGTAGACGTTCCACTCCTCGGTGGGGCGCACGGTCACACCGACCCGGCGCCGGGACTCGACCAGGTGCATCGACTCCAGGACGCGGACGGCCTCGCGGATCACCGTGCGGGAGACGTCGAAGCGCCGGGCCAGTTCGTCGGTGCGCAGCACGCTGCCCGGCGGGTACTCCCCCGAGGTGATCGAGGGGCCGAGGTTTTCCAGCACGTGGGCGTGCAGCCCCGGGCCCTGAGTGGTCATGGCATCACCCTACGGGGCATCCCTGAGACCCATTAAGTATGACTTTTAAGTCACAGACTCTTGAATAAGTCGTACCTAATGGGTTTCAGTAGCGCGACGGATCCATGTCGCCCCGTCGAAGTCATGTCGAAGAGGACAGCGAGGCACCACCGATGAGCACCCCCCGAGTCGTAGTCCTGATGGGCGTGGCAGGGACCAGCAAGACCACGATCGGTCCGCTGCTCTCCGCCGCACTGGGCGTTCCGTACGCAGAGGGGGATGACTTCCACCCCGCCGCGAACATCGCCAAGATGTCGGCCGGCACGGCCCTCGAGGACGCCGACCGGTGGCCGTGGCTCGACGCGATCGGCCGCTGGGCGCACGAGCGCGCCGACCGGGGCGGGGTGGTCAGCTGCTCCGCGCTCAAGCGCTCCTACCGCGACCGGCTGCGGGCCGAGGCGCCCGGCGTCGTCTTTCTGCACCTGACCGGCGACCGGGAGCTGATCGAGCAGCGGATGGCGGAGCGCAAGGGGCACTTCATGCCCACCGCGCTCCTCGACTCGCAGTTCGCCACGCTCCAGCCGCTGGGCCGGGACGAGGCGGGCGCCGCCGTCGACATCTCCGGGACCCCCGAGGACATCACCGGGCGGGCCGTGGCCGCACTGCACGGCATCGGCCAGTAGCACCACCGTCACGCCGTACCGCTCACCGCACGACGGACACCTGCCTGACGAACCACCGCATGACGAACCACCGCCTCACGAACCGAAGGAATCCACCGTGTCCAGTCTCAGTGTCGAGATGCTGGCAGCGGACGCAGCGCCGATATCGTCGGCCGGCCATGCCCAGCTGGGGATCGCCGTCCTCGCGGGCATCGCCGTCATCGTCCTGCTCATCACGAAGACCAAGCTCCACGCGTTCCTGTCGCTGACCATCGGATCGCTCGTCCTGGGAGCGGTCGCGGGTGCTCCGCTCGACAAGGTCATCACCAGCTTCACCTCGGGGCTCGGTGACACCACCGCGAGTGTGGGTGTCCTGATCGCGCTCGGTGCCATCCTCGGCAAGCTCCTCGCGGACTCCGGCGGCGCCGACCAGATCGTCGACACCATCCTCGCGAAGGCGAGCCGGCGCAGCATGCCGTGGGCGATGGTGCTGATCGCGGCGATCGTCGGTCTGCCGCTCTTCTTCGAGATCGGCATCGTGCTGCTGATCCCGGTGGTCCTCCTGGTCGCCAAGCGCGGCAACTTCTCGCTGATGCGGATCGGTATCCCGGCGCTGGCCGGCCTGTCCGTGATGCACGGTCTGATACCGCCGCACCCCGGGCCGCTGGTGGCCATCGCAGCCGTGCACGCCAACCTCGGTGTGACGCTCGCGCTCGGTGTCCTGGTGGCCGTCCCCACCGTGGTCATCGCCGGTCCGGTCTTCTCCCGGTACGCGGCCCGCTGGGTGGACATCCAGGCGCCCGACCGGATGGTGCCGGAGCGCCCCTCGGAGGACCTGGCGAAGCGGCCCGGTTTCGGTGCCACCGTGGCGACCGTGCTGCTGCCCGTCGTGCTGATGCTGGCCAAGGCGCTCGTCGACATCGTGATCGACGATCCCGCGGACACGGTCCAGCGTGCGTTCGACGTCATCGGCTCGCCCCTGATCGCTCTGCTGGCCGCGGTACTCGTCGCCATGTTCACGCTCGGCCGGGCCGCCGGATTCAGCAAGGGGCGGATGTCGGAGACCGTCGAGAAGTCCCTCGCCCCGATCGCGAGCGTGCTGCTGATCGTCGGCGCGGGCGGCGGGTTCAAGCAGACCCTGATCGACTCGGGTGTGGGTCAGATGGTGCTGGACATCTCCAAGGACTGGTCGATCCCGGCGCTGCTGCTGGCCTGGCTGATCGCCGTGGTGATGCGCCTGGCGACCGGCTCCGCCACGGTGGCGACCGTGTCCGCCGCCGGTCTGGTCGCACCCCTCGCCGCGGACATGTCGACGGCACACGTGGCGCTGCTGGTACTCGCCATCGGCGCGGGCTCGCTCTTCTTCAGCCATGTGAACGACGCGGGATTCTGGCTGGTGAAGGAGTACTTCGGGATGGATGTCGGCCAGACGATCAAGACCTGGTCGGTCATGGAGACCATCATTTCGGTGGTCTCCATGATCTTCATCCTGCTGCTCTCACTCGTTGTCTAGTGCCCCGGCACCAGTAAGAACACGGAGTACGGGGCCACGGAGCAGCAGGCCCGCCGGCCGCCGCCCGCATCGGAGAGGACACACCTCATGCCACATCCGCTGTTCGAGATCGGCGGCCGTACGGCGCTGGTCACCGGGGCCGGCAGGGGCATCGGCCACGCGCTCGCCCGCGGTCTGCTGGAGGCGGGCTGCACCGTCGTCATCAACGGCCGGGACGAGGACCGGCTGAAGGCGGCCGCCGCCGCGCTCGCGGACGCCGGGGGCACGGTGCTCACCGCCGCCTTCGACGTCACCGACGGGCCCTCGGTCGCCGCCGGGATCGCCGCGGCCGAGGAGCAGGCGGGCCCGCTGGACATCCTGGTCAACAACGCGGGGATGCAGCTGCGTGCTCCACTGCTCGACTTCGCCGACGCCGACTGGCACCGCATCGTGGACACCAACCTCACCAGTGCCTTTCTGGTGGGTCGCGAGGCCGCCCGGCGGATGGTCCCCCGCGGCCACGGGAAGATCATCAACATCTGTTCGCTGCAGAGCGAGGTGGTGCGCCCCGGCATCGCTCCGTACGCGGCCACCAAGGGCGCCCTGAAGATGCTCACCAAGGGCATGTGCGCGGACTGGGGGCAGCACGGCATCCAGGTCAACGGTCTGGGCCCCGGCTACATCGAGACCGAGCTGACCCGGCCGCTGGTGGAGGACGAGGAGTTCAGCTCCTGGGTGCGCGGCCGTACCCCGGCCGGTCGCTGGGGGCGTACCGAGGACCTGGTGGGCGGTGTGCTCTACCTCGCCTCACCGGCCGCGGACTTCGTGAGCGGCCAGATCCTGTACGTCGACGGCGGAATGACGAGTGTGCTGTGATGCGCGGATGTGTGATCCACGGAGCGGGTGACCTGCGGGTCGAGGAGCTGCCCGAGCCGGTGGCCGGACCCGGCCGGGCCGTCGTCGCGGTGCGGTACGGCGGAGTGTGCGGCTCGGATCTGCACTACTGGCGGCACGGCGGGGTCGGTGACTTCCTTCTCAGCGAGCCGATGGTGCTGGGGCACGAGGTCGTCGGCACCGTGGTCGCGTACGGCGAGGGGGCGGACGGCCCCGCGCCGGGCACGCAGGTGGCGGTGCACCCCGCGACACCGTGCGGCGCGTGCCCGGAGTGCCTGGACGGGCGGGCCAACGTCTGCCGGGACACCCGCTATCTGGGCAGCGCGGCCCGTACGCCGCACGTGCAGGGCGGGTTCGCGGCCCGGATCGCGGTCCCGGCCGGCCAGCTGAGGGCCCTTCCGGCGGGCCTCGGACTGCGCAGGGCCGCACTGGCCGAGCCACTGTCGGTCGCGCTGCACGCGGTGCGCCGGGCCGGTCCCGTCGAGGGCCGGCACGTCCTGGTCACGGGTGCGGGGCCGATCGGCGCCCTGGTGGTGGCGGCGCTGCGGGCCGCGGGCGCCGCGGCCGTCACGGTCACCGACCTGCTGCCGAGGGCCCTGGAGTTCGCGGCCGCCGCGGGCGCGACGACGCTCGTACGGGCCGGCGACCCGGCGGATCCCGGTCTGCCGGAGGAGGTGGACACGGCGATCGAGGCCTCCGGGTCGGCAGCCGGTCTGGACACCTGTCTGCGGTCGGTGCGGCGGGGCGGGGCCGTCGTACAGCTGGGAATGCTGCCTCCGGGCATGAGCCCGTTCGCCGGAAACCTGGTGGTGAGCCGCGAGATCGAACTGCGCGGGGCGCTCCGCTTCGACGTGGAGTTCGACGGGGCGATCGAGCTGCTGGCCCGGGAGGACTCCTTCGACGCACTGGTCAGTGCGGTGGTGCCGGTGGAGCAGGCCGTGGAGGCGTTCGCCCTCGCCGCGGACCGGTCGCGGTCCTGCAAGGTCCTGCTGGACTTCGGCGCCTAGGGTATTCGGTCCGGGTCAGCCGGAGACCCCGGGCGCCGCGCCTCACTGCTCGTCCAGCCACCGCGGGTGCTCCCGCCGTGCCCAGCCGCGCCCGACCCATCCGGTCCGCATCCCCCGCCTGGCCTCCGGGTCGCCGAGCGCCATCCCGATGTGCCCGGCGACCACGATGCCGACGGCGAGAGCCAGCCAGTCGTGGATGAAGGTGGCGCTCGTCCGCCAGACCAGCGGTGCCAGGTGCGTGAACCACATCAGCAGCCCGGTCCCGAGCATCACCAGCGCGGCGCCCGCGATCCACCCCGCGTAGATCTTCTGGCCGCCGTTGAACTTGCCCGCCGTGCGCGGGGATCCGTCCCTGCGCAGCGCCGACCGGAGCCAGGCGCGGTCGTACGGCGCGAAGCGGTTGAGGCGGCCCAGGTCCGCCCGCAGCGCGCGCGAGACCAGGCCGAGCAGGACCGGCACCGGCAGCAGCACCCCGGACCACTCGTGGACGGTGACCACCAGATAGCGGCGGCCGACGAGTTCCGCGAGCTGCGGGATGTACAGGCAGCCGGCCGACGCGATGCACACCAGCATCAGGGCCGACGTCGTGCGGTGCACCCATCGCACCGGCCGGGTGAAGCGGCGCAGGTCAGACCGTGGGGTGGTCGTCGCGTCCGTTGGACTTGCCGACCCAGGCGTCGATGTCATAGCCCCGCTCCTCCCAGTAACCGCGTCGCACGTCACTGGTGACGGTGATCCCGGACAGCCATTTCGCGGACTTGTAGAAGTACATGGGCGCGACGTAGAGCCGGACCGGGCCGCCGTGGTTGTGGCTCACCGGCGCGTCCTGCATCCGCAGCGCCACCAGGACGTCAGCACGGCGCGCCTGGTCCAGGGTGAGGCTCTCGCTGTACGCGCCGTCGAAGCAGGTGAAGCGGACGGCACCGGCCCCGGGCCGCACGCCCGCCGCGTCGAGCAGCCGGGAGAGCCGGACGCCCTCGAAGGGGGTCCCGGGCACCCGCCAGCCGGTGACGCACTGCACATCGCGCACCAGCCTGGTCTGCGGCAGCCTGCGCAGTGAGCCGAGGGTGTACGTGGCGGGCCGCTCGACCATGCCGTCCACGGTGAGCCGGTAGGTGCCGGCGTCCTTGCGGGGCACCGACGAGGTGACCGAGTAGTAGCGGAATCCGCCGCCGTTGGGCAGCAGACCGGTCAGGCCGGTGGGGTCCTTGCCCGCGACCGTCCCCAGCGCCGAGTCGACCCCGCGCTGGATGTAGGGCGCGGTGACGAGCCCCGCGGCGCCCAGGCCGAGCATGCCGAGGACCAGACGGCGGCCGACCGGCGCGCCGTCCTGATCGGATGGTTCTGGTTTCACCCAACGATTCGAGCACTCGCGGCCGCCAGAAGCCAGCGGCCGCGGGTGCCGTCAGGATTCCGTCATATCTCCGCGGCGACTCCGGCCCGCGCCTCGGCGGCCTTGTCGAGCTGGAACGCCTCGTTGCCGAGCCCGATCCGGGCGTGCACCTCCGGCCGGCCCGAGCGCAGCACCAGTCCGTAGACCAGCCCGCCGAGCAGCGCGAGGCCGATGATGCCGGGCAGCAGCCAGCTCAGTACGGAGCCGGGGCCCGCGCCGACCAGCACGTCGAAGTCCTTGACCGTCATGAAGGCGATGCTGAGCAGGGCGAGGCAGGCGAGCCCGGACGCGGTCAGCCGCCAGATCTGCGCGCGGACCGCCCCGCGCCGGCCGAAGAAGGCGATGACCGCGACCGACGCGGCGGCCATCAGCAGGATGATGCCGAGGGCGCCGATGTTCCCCATCCAGGTGAAGAGGTGCAGGACGGGCGCCGTCGGGTCGCCGTGCGGCTTGCTGTCGGTCACCGCGAAGGCGATGACGACGACGAGGGAGATCACGGTCTGGAGCAGCGACCCGATGCCGGGTGCGCCGCTGGACTTGTTGGTACGGCCGAAGGCGGCGGGCAGCAGTCCTTCGCGGCCCATCGCGAAGGCGTAGCGGGCGACCACGTTGTGGAAGCTGAGCATGGCGGCGAACATGCCGGTGACGAAGAGGACGTGCAGTACGTCGGTGAAGGACTTGCCGAGCACCCCCTCGCTGAGGCCGAAGAGCAGTCCGGGGCCGAGCTTGCCCGCCCGGGCACTGATCGCCGACGGGCCGGCGGCCACGGTCAGCGCCCAGGAGCTGAGGGCGAAGAACAGCGCGACGAAGCCGACGCCGAGGAACATCACCCGGCGGACGACCACCTGCGGCCTGCTGGTCTCCTCGGCGTACACGGGGGCCTGTTCGAAGCCGACGAAGGCGGCGATGCAGAAGCAGAGGGCGGTTCCGAAGCCCGCTCCGGTGAGGGTGCCGGGGTTGAAGGCGTGCAGCGAGAGCCCTTCCGCGGCGGGGTTCGCGACCGAGGCGATGTCGAAGATCACCACGAGGGCGCACTCGATGAGCAGCAGCACCCCGAGGACCTTCGCGTTGAGGTCGATCTTCAGCCAGGACAGCACCCCGACGACCACGACGGCCGCCAGCGCCGGTATCCACCAGGCCAGTTCGGTGCTCAGGTAGGTGTCGAAGAGGCCGGAGACCTCGAAGCCGAAGATGCCGTAGATGCCGACCTGCATGGCGCTGTAGGCGACCAGGGCGACGAAGGAGGCACTCGCACCGGCGGTGGCGCCGAGGCCGCGGGCGATGTACGCGTAGAAGGCCCCGGCGTTGTGGACGTGCCGGCTCATCTCCGCGTAACCGACGCTGAACAGCGCCAGGACGACCGCCAGGATGACGTAGAGGATCGGCTGCCCGACGATCCCCATCAGACCGAAGATCGTGGGCATGACACCCGCGACGACCATCAGGGGAGCACTGGCCGCGAGCACGGAGAGCAGCAGCCCCGCCGTCCCCAGACGGCCGGCGCGCAACGCCTGGTCCTGGCCCTTGAACGTGCTGATCTCGTTGATCTCGCTCGTGCTCGAACTGCCCGGCGGCATGGCGGGTCGGTCCCTTCGGTGAGGAGTTAGACGGAGCCGAGCGCGGCACCGCGCGCGGCGCTGAACGCCTGGTACGGGTCCCGGTCGGGGTACGCCCAGGGGGCTGGCGTGATGTGCTCTCCGATGCGGTGGAACAGCGCGGCGGCCTCCGCCGGCCGGCCCTCGCAGAACTTCGCGTGGGCCAGGAAGTTGAGGTCGATGCGATTGCGCGGATGGTCCTCGCGCTCCCACTCCAGCCACCAGTCGAAGGCGGCCTTCATCACCTGTCGGGCCCGCCGGCCCGTCCAGTGCGCGGAGCGTGCGGGATCGCCCGGTTCGCTGCCCGCGGTGGCGAGCACCCGGTAGCGCTCCGCGTGGGCCACCACCGGCAGCACCGCGAGCGGCGAGTCGGCGGGCGCCTGTTCGGCCGCCCAGGCCGCGAAGTCGTACACCTCGTGGAGGGGGTCCTGGCCGGCTTCCGGATGGCGCTCGGCGAGCCGCGCCGCCATCAGGTGGTGGGCGTGGTGGTGCTCGGGGTGGCGTGAGCGCACCTCGTCGAAGAGGCGGCTGACCTCCTCCTCGGTACCCCGGCTGCGGGCCAGGATCAGCAGACCGAGCCAGGGCGTGGGGTCCGACGGCGCCATCCGGGCAGCGGCCCGGCAGGCCTCCCTGGCCGCGCCCTCCTCCTCGACGCCGGCCCGGCCGGTCCTGGCCGCCTTTCCGGACCTGCCGTCCTTGCCCCGGAGCGACCGCAGGACGGTGGCGCAGGCCAGCAGGGCGGCGGCGTCCGCGCTCTCCGGCTCGGCGAGCAGCCAGTCCTCCGCCCAGGCCACCGATCCCGCGCCCTCGGCGAGTACGACCAGACGGTGGCCCCGGCGGTCCCAGTCGTCGGCGGTCGCGGTGAGCAGCGAACTGACGCTGCCCCAGCGGCCCTGGGCCAACTGGGTTCTCGCTTCGGCGAGTTCGACATCGTCGAGTGCCGGGTCGGCGAGCTGGCCGGCCCGTCTTCGGGAGCGGCCGAGGAGAGGGGGCATCCGCGGGGTTCCTCAGGGCGCCGGGGGCAATGATCACGCACAGCAAACCGGTATTGATGGCTCCACGTCAAGGCCGTACGGGCGCCACCCCCTCCTCAACTCCCCTTGCGCCGCCATGTTTTACCCGTGTGCGTACGCTGGTGCCATGACCGGTCCCGAGCCTCTCAAGCCCCTGCTTTTCGCCTTCCCCGGCCCGCTCCGCGATCAGCTCGTCGACTCCGTGCTGCGCGGGGAGAAGGTCTCGACCAGCGGGTTGCTCGCCGAGTACGAGGCGGAGCAGGAGGAACTGCCTCCCGTCGGCGAGCGCTCCGCGCTGATCGACTCGGACGGCCGCGAGGTCGCGGTGGTCGAGCTCACCGGGGTCCTGGTCCTGCGGCTGGGGGACGTCGGGCTCCAGCACGCGCTGGACGAGGGCGAGGGATACGCATCGGTCGCCGAGTGGCGCGCCGGGCACGAGCGGTTCTGGCACGGGGACGAGATGCGGGAGGCGCTGCGGGACCCGGAGTTCACCGTGGACGACGACACGATGATCGTGGCCGAGAGGTTCCGGGTGGTGGAACGGCTGTAGGGCGGGCGCCCCGGACAGCCCTCCGGGCCCCGCCACCGCTCAGCCCGCTCATCCCACCGCCCGGGCCGCCGCCCGCCCGGCGATCCGCCCGGAGTAGATGCAGCCGCCCAGGAACGTGCCCTCCAGCGACCGGTAGCCGTGCACCCCGCCCCCGCCGAACCCGGCGGCCTCCCCCGCCGCGTACAGACCGGGCACGGGCCGGCCCCGGTCCGGGCCGGCGCCCGGCTCGGCGACGACCCGCGACGACAGGTCCGTCTCCAGGCCGCCCAGCGACTTGCGGGTCAGGATGTGCAGTTTCACCGCGATCAGCGGCCCCGCGGCGGGGTCCAGGATCCGGTGCGGCGCTGCCGTACGGATGAGTTTGTCGCCCAGGTAGTTCCGGGCGCCGCGGACCGCCATCACCTGGAGGTCCTTGGTGAAGGGGTTACTGATCTCCCGGTCGCGGGCGACGATCTCCCGGCGCAGCCCGGCCTCGTCGATCAGCGGCTGGTCGGTGAGCGCGTTCATCCCCCGCACCAGCGACGCGAGGTCCTTCTCGACGACGAAGTCCGCGCCGTTGTCCATGAAGGCCCTGACCGGCGCGGGTACGTCGGCCCGCGCCCGCCCGATGACGTCACGGACGGACTTCCCGGTCAGGTCCGGGTTCTGCTCGGAGCCCGAGAGCGCGAACTCCTTGCCGATGATGCGCTGGTCGAGGACGAACCAGGTGTGGTCGTGGCCCGACTTCATGATGTGGTCGAGCGTGCCCAGGGTGTCGAAGCCGGGGAAGAGCGGCACCGGCAGGCGTTTGCCGCGTGCGTCGAACCAGAGCGACGAGGGCCCCGGCAGGATGCGGATGCCGTGCTTCGCCCAGATCGGGTTCCAGTTCTGGATGCCCTCGGTGTAGTGCCACATCCGGTCCCGGTTGATCTGGCTGCCGCCGGCGGCCTCCGTGATGCCCAGCATCAGCCCGTCCACATGGGCGGGCACCCCCGACAGCATGTGGGCGGGCGGGGTGCCGAGCCGCTCCGGCCACTGCGCCCGTACGAGGTCGTGGTTGCCGCCGATCCCGCCGGAGGTGACGATGACCGCCTGCGCCCGGTAGCTGAACTCGCCGGTGACCGTACGGCTGCTCGCGGTGCCCCGCTCGGCCCCGCTCTCCTCCAGCACCTCGCCGGTCACCGTGTCGACCGCGCCGGCGCTGCGGGCGAGGCCGGTCACCCGGTGGCGGAACCTGAGCTGCACCAGGCCGCGCGCCACACCGGCCCGCACCCGGCGTTCGAAGGGCGCGACGACACCGGGCCCGGTCCCCCAGGTGATGTGGAAGCGGGGCACCGAGTTGCCGTGGCCCGTCGCGTCGTACCCGCCGCGCTCCGCCCAGCCGACGACCGGGAAGAAGCGCATCCCCTGGGCGTGCAGCCAGGCCCGCTTCTCGCCCGACGCGAAGTCGACGTACGCCTCGGCCCACTGCCGCGGCCAGTGGTCCTCCGGCCGGTCGAAACCGGCGGTGCCGAGCCAGTCCTGCATCGCCAGCTCGTGACTGTCCTTGATGCGGAAGCGCCGCTGTTCGGGCGAGTCGACGAAGAAGAGACCGCCGAAGGACCAGTGCGCCTGCCCGCCGGCCGACTGCTCGGGTTCCTGGTCGAGGAGGATCACCTTCTTCCCCGCGTCCACCAGCTCGGCGGTGGCCACCAGACCGGCCAGACCGGCCCCGATCACGATCACGTCAGCGTCGTCCGCCATGAGCCCCATCCCTGCCAGGTTACTTGTGGGTCACATCTTCAGTTCGTCCCGAAGCTGCGTCAACCGTCCCGTTCGGTGCACTCAACGGGTACAGGTGCCCCTCCAAGCGCTATCGTCGCCAGCATCCCGCCCCCTCTGGCCGGTCTTGAGGTTGATCACGTGTCGGTACTCGTCGTCGCGCTCTCCGTGGGCGCGGCCTGCTGTCTCGGCTTCGGTTTCGTGCTCCAGCAGAGAGCGGCGCGGCACGCCCCGATGAAGGACTTCCTCTCCTTCCGGCTGCTGCTCGACCTGGTGCGGGTGCCGCTCTGGCTGGGCGGCATCGGCCTCATGGTCTGCGGCATGGTGCTGGGCGCCCTGGCACTCGGCCAGGGCGAGATCTCCCTGGTCGAACCACTGCTCGCGACGAACCTGCTCTTCGCCATGGCGCTCTCCCGGCACCAGACCGGGCAGCCGCTGGGACGGCAGGGCTGGGGCGGTCTCGCGCTGCTGGCGGGCGGTGTCGCGGTCTTCATCCTGGCGGGCCAGCCGAAGGCCGGTGCCGCGTCGGTGGACGAGCTGCGGCACTGGCTGATCATCGGCGCGGTGGCCGGTACCGCGATGCTCCTGGCGTTCTGCGCCAAACGGACCCGGCTGACCGTGGGGCCCGCGCTCCTCGCACTCGGCGCGGGGCTGCTGTACGGGCTCCAGGACGCCCTGACCCGGGTCAGCGGACAGCATCTGGAGCACGGCGGCTGGGCGGGGCTCGTGAGCGGCTGGGAGGTGTACGCCGTGATCGTGCTCGGCGTCACCGGCCTGGTCCTGGTCCAGAGCGCCTTCGAGGCCGCGCCGCTGCGCAGTTCGCTGCCCGCGCTCACCGCCGCACAGCCGCTCGCGGGCATCGTATGCGGCGTGGGCTTCCTCGGCGACCGGCTGCACACCGATACCGGAGCCCTGGCCTGGGAGTCGGCCGGGCTGGCGGCGATCGTCGTGGGGATCATCCTCCTGGGGCGGCATCCGGCGATGCCCTCCGGCTCGGCGCGGGCGCCGCGCGAGAAGATGGCCGCATGACCGCTGCACACCCCGTACCCCCCGCTTCCCCCGCCGACGAGATCCTCGATGTGGTCGACGCGTCCGACCAGGTGACCGGGCAGGCCCCGCGGGGCGAGGTGTACGCGAAGGGGCTGCTGCACCGCTGCGTCTTCGTCCTCGCCCGGGACGCCGAGGACCGGATCTTCGTCCACCGGCGGACCCCGGTGAAGCTGGTCTTCCCCTCGCTGTACGACATGTTCGTCGGCGGGGTGGTCGGCGCGGGCGAGTCCTACGACGCGGCGGCGCTGCGGGAGGCCGAGGAGGAGCTCGGCGTCTCGGGGCTGCCCGCGCCCGTACCGCTCTTCAAGTTCCTGTACGAGGGCCCCGGGCAGGGCTGGTGGTCCTGGGTCTACGAGGTGCGCTGCACACTTCCGGTGAATCCCCAGGTGGAGGAGGTCGCCTGGCACGGCTTCCTCTCCGACGAGGAGCTGGCGCTCCGTATCGGCAGCTGGGAGTGGGTGCCCGACGGCCTCGCCGCGTACCGCCGCCTGACCGCTCCGCGCCCGCGGTGACGGCGGCCCGCCGGCCTCCGCGGCGGGCCGCCGGGTCGGCGTGCGGCATGCCGGCGCGAGGACCGTCCGGGCATCGGGGAGCCCGCGGACCCGGCGTGCCGGCGGATCCGCGGTGCCCGCGGGAGGATCCTCGGGGCGCCGTTCCGGGAAGTCCGGGAAGGCGCCCCGGTGCGCGTACGGGTCAGGCCGCGTCCCAGTCGACCGTGACGACGATCTTGCCGCGGGTGTGGCCTTCCGCGATGAGCCGCTGCGCCTCGGCCGCCTGCTCCAGCGGGAGGACCCGGTCGACGTGGACGGCGATCTCCCCCTGGTCGGCCAGTTCGCCCAGGACGTGCAGATCCAGGGCGTCGGGCCGTACGAAGACATAGCGCCCGCCGAATTCGGCCACGTCACCGTCGACGATGGAGGCGAGCCGGCCCTCCGGGGCGAGCAGGTTCGCCGACAGCCTGAGGGTGTCGCCGCCGACCGTGTCGAGGACCGCGTCCACTCCGTCGGGCGCCAGGGCCCGCACCCGGTCGGCGAGCCCGCCGCCGTAGGCCACCGGTTCCGCGCCCAGCGTGCGCAGATGGTCGTGGTTGTGGGTGCTCGCCGTGCCGATGACCCGTGCACCCGAGTGCAGGGCGAGCTGTACGGCCATCGAGCCGACGCCGCCCGCCGCCGCGTGCACCAGGACGGTGTCGTCGGAACGGATTTCGAGCGCGCGCAGGGCCTGGTAGGCGGTGAGCCCGGTCAGCGGCAGCCCGGCGGCCTCCTCGAAACTCAGCCGCAGCGGCTTGCGGGCGAGGGTGCGCACCGGGGCAGCCACGTACTCGGCGAAGGTCCCGCGCGAGAGGAAGTCCTCCCGTACGTACCCCATCACCTCGTCCCCGACGGCGAACTCGGTCACGGCCGCCCCCGGCTGCACCACGACACCGGAGACGTCCCAGCCCGGCACGACCGGGAAGACGGCTTGGAGCCCCGCGTCGAGGTGTCCCTCGCGGGCGTGCACATCGACCGGGTTGACCGCTGCCGCACGGACTTTCACCAGTACGGAGTCCGGCCCGACCTTGGGCTCGGGGCGCTCGCCGTACTCCAGGACCTCGGGGCCGCCGTAACGGCTGTAGCTGATCGCCTTCATGCCTACGAGCCTCTGGTCAGGCCACGCCTCGCGCAACCGGACCCCGTGCAAACGGGAGTCCGGTTCCCTCCCGGCCGACGCCGGCCGGGAGGGAACCGGACGCGGCCGAGCGGTGTATCAGAGATGTGACGACCGCGCACCGGCTGCCGGAAAAGGGCCGGGGGTGGACGGCATACCGACTGGTCGGCATGATGGGCGCAGGCGTTACGGCGAGCGTTCCAGCAGTCATCCGCGCGACGGTCCACCCGGACGGTCCGCCCCTACACACGGAGGTGCCCCATGAGCGCAGTCCATCCACCGGGAATCGACCCCGAGGCGCTGCGCGGTCATCTCGACCGGGTGCGGCCCGGCCTGGTGAGCGGACCGCTCAGCGCGCGGCTGATCGAGGGCGGCCGGTCCAATCTGACGTACGCCGTGACCGACGGGACCGGCCGGTGGGTCGTGCGCAGGCCCCCGCTCGGCCATGTCCTGGCCACCGCGCACGACATGAAGCGCGAGCACCGGGTGATCAGCGCGCTGCACCCGACGGGGGTTCCGGTGCCCGCGCCGGTGCTGCTGTGCGAGGACGAGTCGGTGATCGGATCACCTTTCTACGTCATGGAGTTCGTCGAGGGCACCCCGTACCGTACGGCCGCCCAGCTGGCGCCCCTCGGCGCCGAGCGGACCCGTGCGGCGGTGCTCGGGCTGGTCGACACGCTGGTGGATCTGCATGCCGTGGATCCGGAGGCGGTGGGTCTCGCGGACTTCGGGCGCCCCGAGGGGTTCCTCGACCGGCAGCTGCGCCGCTGGGGCAAGCAGCTGGACGCCTCGCGCAACCGCGAGCTGGCCGGCATCGACGAGCTGCATGCCACGCTCGGACGCGACCTGCCCGGGTCCCCCGCCCCCACGGTCGTGCACGGCGACTACCGCCTGGACAACGTCCTGCTCGGTGACGACGACAGGATCAACGCGATCCTGGACTGGGAGATGTCGACACTCGGTGATCCGCTCACCGATCTGGGGCTGCTCGTGATGTACAGCTCCGACCTGGGCATCCCCGAGTCGCCCGTCTCCACGACGAGCGGTGCGGCGGGCCACCCCTCGCCCACCGAACTGGTCGAGCGCTACGCGGCCCGCTCGGGCCGGGACACCTCCGCCATCGCCTGGTACACGGCGTTCGCCTGGTTCAAGCTCGCCGTGATCCTCGAAGGAATCCACTACCGCTACACCCTCGGCCAGACCGTCGGCGCCGGCTTCGACCAGATCGGCTCTCTGGTCCCCGTCTTCATCGAGCACGGCCTCACCACCCTCCAGGAAGGCTGAACACCCCATGGACTTCGCATTCGACGCGCGCACCGAAGAGCTGCGCGGCAAGCTCCTCGCCTTCATGGACGAGCACGTCCTGCCCGCCGAGGCCGTCGCCCACGAGCAGCGCGCGCGGCTCGCCTCTCCCTGGGACACCCCGGCGGTGGTGGCCGAACTGAAGGCCGAGGCGCGCCGCCAGGGCCTGTGGAACCTCTTCCTGCCGGACGCCGAGTACGGCGCGGGGCTGACCAACCTTCAGTACGCGCCGCTCGCCGAGATCACCGGGCGCTCACCGCAGTTGGCGCCCACCGCTCTGAACTGCGCTGCCCCCGACACGGGCAACATGGAGGTGCTGTTCCAGTTCGCCACCGGGCAGCAGAAGAAGCAGTGGCTGGAGCCGCTCCTCGCCGGTGAGATCCGGTCGGCCTTCGCCATGACGGAGCCGGAGGTCGCCTCGTCCGACGCGACGAACATCGAGACCCGTATCACGCGCGAGGGTGACGACTACGTCATCAACGGCCGCAAGTGGTACATCTCCGGGGCCATGAACCCGGACTGCAAGATCTTCATCGTGATGGGGAAGACGGACCCGGACGGCGCCGACGTCCGCCGCCAGCAGTCGATGATCCTGGTCCCGCGCGACACCCCGGGCCTCGAAGTCCGGCGCGCCATGCAGGTGTACGGCTACGAGGACCACTACCACGGCGGCCATGCCGAGCTGGTCCTCGACAACGTCCGGGTCCCCGCGTCCCACCTGATCGGTGAGGAGGGTGGCGGTTTCGCCATCGCCCAGGCCCGTCTCGGCCCCGGCCGGATCCACCACTGCATGCGGCTGATCGGTATGGCGGAGCGCGCCATCGAGCTGATGTGCCGGCGGGCGGTGTCCCGTACCGCGTTCGGCAAGCCGCTGGCCCAGCAGGGTGTCGTACAGAACTGGATCGCGGATGCCCGGGTCACCGTGGAGCAACTGCGGCTGCTGGTCCTCAAGACGGCCTGGCTGATGGACACGGTGGGGAATCGCGGTGCACACACGGAGATCCAGGCCATCAAGATCGCGACGCCGCGTGCGGTCATCGACATCATCGACAACGCGGTGCAGCTGTACGGCGCGGGCGGGGTGAGCCAGGACTTCCCGCTGGCGGAACTCTGGGCCGGGGCAAGGACGCTGAGGCTCGCCGACGGGCCGGACGAGGTGCATCAGAGGTCCCTGGCGAGGCGCGAGCTGAAGAAGTACCTGTAGCGGAAAGGTGGTTGCACCGGCGGGGGCGGGCGTTCCCCCACACCCCCCCCCGGCGGTGCGGCCACCCCGCCGCTGAGGCCAGGTCCATCGGTGCGGACAGGCCCATCGGTGCGGGCCGGCCCACCCGTGCGGACAGGGCCACCGGGGCTACGGGCGCAGCGCCCTCAGCAGCAGATCCGCCAGGTGGTCGGCCAGTTCTCGCGGGGTCAGCGGGCCGTCCGGGCGGTACCACGTCGACAGATGGTGCACGGACCCGAAGTGGTAGTCGACCACCAGATCGGCGGAGGTGGCCTTCGAGAACACCCCGGTGCGCTGGCCCTCCTCGACCAGCGCCCGGAAGCGTTCGTGGTAGCGGCGCCGTTCCAGCCGTACCTGCTTGTTCTTCTCCGGGCTGAGGTGGTGCATCGAGCGGAAGAAGATCGCCGCGTCGTCCAGATTGGCGATGGTCGTGACCACGACGTCCGCCGCCGCCTCGCGCAGCCGTTCCTCGACGGGCGCGTCAGCGTCCGCGAAGGCGTCGAGCCGCTCCTGCTGGAGCCTCAGCACCCGGGAGTAGACCTCCTGGAGCAGATCCTCCTTGGAGCCGAAGTAGTGGTAGAGGGCGCCCTTGGTGACCCCCGCCGCTTCGACGATCTCCTGGACGGAGGTCCGGTCGTAGCCGCGCTCGGCGAAGAGCCGGGTGGCGGCGGCCAGCAGCCTCTGCGGGACGGGGACGCCGTTCCCGTCGGTCGTTCTGGCTGCCATCGCCGCCACCTTCCGTCCGTTCATGTGCTCGTCCTGCGTGTGCTCGCTGTGCGTGTACTCGTTCTGCGTGTGCTCGTTCTGCGTGTGCTCGCTGTGCGTGTGCTCGTGCGGTGGGTCTCTGCCCGCGCCGTTCACTGCGGGGAACGCAGTTCCCGCCTCAGGATCTTCCCACTGGTGGTCTTCGGCAGCTCGGGCAGGATCTCGACCTCGCGCGGGTACTTGTACGCCGCGAGCCGCTCCTTGCAGTAGGCGGCCAGCTCGGCCGGGGTCACCGCGGGCCCGGACTCGCCGGACCCGGACTGGCCGGCCCCGGGCCCCGTGGGCCGCAGGCTCACGTACGCCTTGACCGACTCGCCGCGGTAGGGGTCGGGGATCCCGACCACGGCGGCCTCGCGTACCGCGGGATGGGTGTACAGCACGTCCTCGACCTCGCGCGGCCACACCTTGAAACCGGAGGCGTTGATCATGTCCTTCATCCGGTCCACGACATAGAGCCAGCCGTACCGGTCCATGAACCCGATGTCACCGGTGCGCAGCTCGCCGCCCGGGAACGCGTCGGCGGTGGCGTCCGGACGGTCCCAGTAGCCGGAGACGACCTGCGGTCCGCTCACCACGATCTCGCCCTGCTCGCCGAAGGGCACCTCGTCCCCGTTGACGTCCAGGATCCGCACCACGGTGTCGGGGCCCGGCACACCGACCGAGAGTGTGCCCGAGACCGGGTCGACCGGGGCCTCCAGCTCGGGCGGGACGGAGGCGCACGGAGCGGTGCACTCGGTGAGTCCGTAGCCGTTGCGGATGTACGGGCCGAACCGCTCACGGAATCCCTCCACCAGCGCGGGCGGCAGCGGTGCGCCGCCCGACGAGATCACCTCGAAGGAGGCGAAGTGGTCCGGGGTGACCGACGGATCGGCCGCGAGCGCCATGAAGGCCGTGGAGGGGCCGACGGTGTACGCGGGACGGTGCTCGGTGAACGCGTCGAGCACCACTCCGGGGTGGAACCGGTAGGCGAGGACGAGGGTCCCGGCGTTGGCGACACACGCGGCGAGTTCGCAGACCATCCCGGTGATGTGGAAGAGCGGCGCGAGCGCGAAGTACGCCGAGCCCTCCGCGACGGGGTGGCCGGTGCGCTGGCGCTCGGCGTTCACCATGATGTTGGCGTGCGCGTTCATCGCGCCCTTGGGAGTCCCGCTGGTGCCCGAGGTATAGCTGATCAGCGCCACGTCGGTGGCGCGCGGATCGCGGTCCGCGGGGGCCGGGAGCCCCTGCCGGGCCACCGCCAGCAGATCGTCGGTGTCGGCGGGACACGGCAGCCGCTCGAAGCCGAGGACCCGTGCGTCGTCGCGGGTCTGCAGATCGCGTTCGCAGGCGGTGAGCGCGAACCTCAGGGGGGAACCGGCCGCGGTCTCGCGCAGATACGCCTCCCAGGCGCGGTCGGAACAGACCAGCGCGGTGACACCGGCGTCCCGCAGGGCATGACCGACCTCCGCCGATTTGTACATCGGGTTGAGCGGGACGACCGTGGCGCCCGCCTTCCAGGCGCCGAGGAGCGCCAGCACGAAGTGCGGCGAGTTCTGCAGCATCACCGCGACCCGGTCGCCGTGGCCCACGCCCCTGGCGGCGAGGTGTCCGGCCACCGAGTCGGAGAGTGCGTCGGTCTCGCGGTAGGTGAGCCGCCCGTCGAAGTAGGCCAGCGCGGGGTGTTCCGGTGCGCGGGCCACGGCGTCGCGGAACGCGTGCACCACGCTCGCCTGCGGGTGCACGGGGCGGCGCTGGGCCTCGCTGAGCCGGCCGAGCCAGGGCTTCGCCGCGTAGATCGAGGTGCTCACTGTCCGGCCTCCCACTTCTGCTGGAGGTGGTTCATCCCGCCGATCCACCGGTCGGGCTCGGCGGCCCGCGCCTGGTAGTACTCGGCGACCTCGGGGTGCGGCAGCACCAGGAACCGGTCATCGGCGATGGCGGCGAAGAGCGCGTCGGCCACGTCGTCGGGTTCGATCGCCGTCGGGGCGAGCACCAGTTCGCCCGCGGACCCCGCCGCGGTGAGCATGTCGGTCCGTACGCCCTGCGGGCAGATCGCGTGGACCTTCAGCCCGCGGTGGCGGTAGGTGAGCGAGAGCCATTCGGCGAAGGCGATCGCACCGTGCTTGGTGACGCTGTACGGCGCCGCACCGATCATGGTGAGCAGCCCGGCGGCCGACACGGTGGAGACGAACCGGCCCTCGCCGCGCTCCAGCCAGTCGGGCAGCAGGGCCCGGGCGGCGCGGACATGGGCCATGACGTTTACGTCCCAGGCGGCGGCCCAGACCTCCTCGTCGGCGAAGGGGTCACCGGCCGAGCCGAGACCGGCGTTGGCACAGTAGACGTCGATCCGTCCGCCGAGTGCTTCACGGGCGGCGTCCACGATCGTCGAGGCGTCGCCGGGCACCGCGACCGCGCCGATCCCGTCGGCCACCGCACGGGCCTTGGCGGCGTCCAGGTCATTGACCACGACACGGGCTCCCTCTGCGGCGAACCTCCGGGCCAGCGCCGCGCCGATACCGCCGCCCGCCCCTGTGACCACTACACGCGCGCCGTCGACCGTACCCATCACGACCTGCCTCTCCGTTGAATGCACCAGCAGACTAACCAGTCGGTATGCGGCAGGGGAAGGGTCGAGAGTTAGCCTGCGTGGCCATGACACTCGGCGAGATCATGGAGGTAGCCCGATGAACCTGTCCAGGCGGGGACTGCTGGCCGCGAGCGGAGCCGTGGGCGCGCTGGGAGCCGTGGGTGCCGCGGCACAACCGGCCACCGCGCAGGGGAAGCGCGCCCGGGTCCGTACCGGATTCGACCGGCTGGCCGCCGATGGCTACGGGCTGCTCGACGGGAAGCGCGTCGGGATCGTCACGAACCCGACCGGGGTCACCCAGGACGTCCGGCACATCGTCGATGTCATGCACGCCGACAAGAACGTGAACCTCACCGCCGTCTTCGGCCCGGAGCACGGATTCCGCGGCACGGCGCAGGCGGGCGGTTCGGAGGGGCGGTACGACGACCCGGCGACCGGCCTGCCGGTGTACGACACGTACACCAAAAGCGGGCAGCCCCTCGCCGACATCTTCACCGCGTCCGGTGTGGACACGGTGGTCTTCGACATCCAGGACGCGGGCGCCCGCTTCTACACGTACATCTGGACGCTGTACGACTGCATGGAGGCGGCGGCGCTGGCGGGGCTGCGCTTCGTGGTGCTGGACCGGCCGAACCCGGTCACCGGGCGGGCCGCGCTCGGCCCGGTGCTGCACAAGGAGTTCGCCACGTTCGTCGGGCGGCAGCCGATCTCGCAGGCGCACGGGATGACGGTGACGGAGCTGGCGCGGCTCTTCAACGGTGAGTTCCTGCCGGAACCGGTCGAGCTGGAGACCGTGCGGATGTCCGGCTGGCGGCGCGGCGACTTCTTCGACGCGACGGGGCTCCCGTGGGTGCCGCCGAGCCCGAACATGCCGACCCCCGACACCGCTCTCGTCTACTCGGGGACCTGTCTGTTCGAGGGGACGAACCTCTCCGAGGGGCGGGGCACCACCCGGCCGTTCGAGCTGCTGGGGGCCGAGGGGATCGACAGGCGGTGGGCGGAGGCCGCCAATGCGCTGGAACTGCCCGGAGTCGCCTTCCGTGAGGCGTACTTCGCACCGACGTTCTCCAAGTTCGAGGGGAGGACCGCCGGTGGTGTGCAGCTCCATGTCCAGGACCGTGCGGCGTTCGACCCGGTGCGGACCGCCATCGGGCTGCTGGTCACGGCGAAGAAGGTCTGGTCCGGATTCGCCTGGCGTTCTGACGACTGGATCGACAAGCTGACCGGGTCCGCGCAGGTCCGCACGGCGATCGACAAGGGTGCGGACACCGACGAGGTGGTGGCGGCCTGGCAGGGCGAACTCGCCGCCTTCCGGTCCGTCCGCGAGCGGTATCTGACGTACCGCTGAGCAACTGCCGCGGGCCGGAACGGAGTTGCCCGTTCCGGCCCGCGGCCCCGTGCCCCGGTCCGTCTACCGGTGCGAGGGGAACTCCACGACCTGCTGGTACGTGGGCCGGTTCTGCCACTGGATGGGCCAGAACTGCAGCCCGCCCAGCGGACGGTGGATGATCGCGTCCGAGCACCACTGGTCACCGGCGGCGCAGCTGTCGTCGCCGGGGTAGACCTGCGCCGGGGTCTTGGCCGCGGCCTGGCCCAGGGTCGAGAGCAGCGCGTCGCGGCAGGCGCTCAGGTCGCCCCCGCCGCAGTACGTCTTGCCCAGCTTGCCCTGTACCGGGCGGCCCAGGACCGTACGGATGTCCTTGTCGACATAGCTCCACCAGCCGTACTGGAAGGCCGATCCGGCGTGGGCCCCGGTGGGTCCGTGGCCCGCCGACGGCGACTCGTCGACGGAGAGGTTGGTGGTGAGCGCCG
Organism: Streptomyces sp. NBC_01471; assembly: GCF_041438865.1. NCBI lineage: Bacteria > Bacillati > Actinomycetota > Actinomycetes > Kitasatosporales > Streptomycetaceae > Streptomyces > Streptomyces sp. NBC_01471. The sequence continues at coordinate 6,554,414 of NZ_CP109450.1, read as the reverse complement.
AGTAGAGGTCGTCACCGAGCCCCGGCTTGAACTCGGCCTCCACCAGCAGCGGCCACCAGGCGTCCATGATCCGCACGGCGTCCGGATGGGTGTAGACGTGCGAGCTCTGGGCGTTCTCCTTGCGCTGGGTGCCGTCGGCCACCCAGGCCTCCAGCTGTTCGACGGCCTTGGCCTCCGCCGGGTCGGTGACCGGCCGGCTCCGTACGACGTCGAGCAGTTCGGGCAGGACGTCCTCACCGCGCAGGTCGGTGACGGCCGCCTCGGCCATGGCGCGGGTCAGCCCGGCACGGGTGACGCCGCCCTTGGCGACGAGTTTCGCCACCCGGTCGCCGAGCAGGTCGACCCGGTGCACCGAGCCGTTGCCGAACCCGGCCGACGAGTAGTCCTTGGCCTGCTTGTTGTTCCACGAGACGTAGTAGTCCTGGCCCACGGACTGCGGATGCTGGGTGGCCGGGGTCACGTCGGTGGTGTAGTGGTCGGGGTCGAAGCCCTTCCACTCGTAGGCCGGCTCGGCCCTGACCGGCAGGGAGGCGTCCACCCCGGCCGCGCGCACCGGGTTCATACCGCTGTTGAAGTAGGCGGCCTGCCGGGAGTCGGCGTAGAACCAGTTGAAGGTGTAGCCGATGTGGGAGGCGGCCTCCTGGAAGGTCTTCGCGTCCTTCACGTACCCCGGGTCGTTCATCATCTGGAAGCCCACTATCGAGTCGGCCTCATGCCCGTACGTACTGCGCAGCGAGGTGTAGGCGACGGGTTTGCCGCCGACGGTCGCGCGGTGGGTCACGATGCCGTACTTGGTGCGGTAGACCTGCATCCGGTAGGACCCGGCCGCCGTGGAGTCGGCGACCGTCGGCGTCCAGGAGTTGGTCCGCTCCATCTTCTCCATCGGAGTGCAGACGCCCCGGAAGAGGTAGTGGGTGTCGTCCTGGCAGAGCTCCACCGCGTAGGTGTCGGTGATGTCCTGGCCGGCCGATGTGGCGCTCCACGCGTAGTCCTGGCCGCGGCCCAGCTGGATGTACATGCCGACACCGGCGAAGGAGACACCGCGGGCGCTGATTCCGGGGCCCTGGAGTTCCTGGAGCATCAGCAGCTGCGGCAGGAAGTACCCGGTCTGCGGTCCGAACACGGCGACCGGGTTTCCGCTCGCGGTGTGCTGCCCCGAGACGACGAGGGCGTTGGACATGCCCTTCTTGCTGCTGAACAGGTCGGTCGGCAGCACCCCGTTGTCGTACATGCCCTGCACGGGCTTGAGCTTCTTCGGCGCCTTGACCGGGGTCCTCGCCTCGGTCTTGGCACCGCCGGACCGGTCGTACACCAGCGGCTCGGCCTTCACCGAGCCCGGGTCGGGCATCGCGGTGCCCTTGGGGTCCGCTGGTTTGTCCGCGTAGGGGAAGCTGGTGCCGTCGTGGACGGTGAGGGTCGCCTCCGGGTCATTGCGCTCCCGGAAGGACTCCCAGACCTTGCTGCCCTCGGTGACGCCGTACTTCTGCTGGGCCGAGAGCAGCGAGAGCGCGGCCTGGACCTCGCCGCCACCGCCGCCGCCGAAGAGGCCGCCGACGACCGAGGCGAGCGCGATCATGTCCGTGATCTTGAACGGTTCGATCTCGCCCGCGTTGGTGATCGCGTTGATCTTCCCGGTGAGGACGTACTCGCCGGGGAAGTAGCGGCCGTCCTTCGACTTCTGCCGGTAGGAGTTGATGCCGTCGACGTACGCCTGTGCGTCGTCCATGGCCTGCTTGCCGCGTGCGCCCTGGGCCGCTATCCGGTCGGCCTGGTCCTGGAGGTCCTGCTCGGTGTACGGGGCCATCGGCCAGAACTCCTGCTCCAGGCCCTGGTTGGCGAGTGCCCCGCCGGCGAAGGAGGTGAGCTCGCCGCGGCCGATGTGCCGGAAGAGGTCCATCAGCCAGAGGCGGTCCTGGCCCGCCGCGTACCCGGCGCCGAACTCGGTCCCGTAGCGCGTGGTCCCCTTGATGTGGGGTACGCCGGTCTTCTTGTCCCGCGTGATGCTGACGTCGTCGCGCGGCTTGGTGACCGAGGCCACCTGGTCGTCGGGGACGCCGAACGAGCCGTCGTTGAAGAAGTTGTTCAGGGTGGAGTCGGTGAGCGACGGGGCCCCGGCGGGCAGCGCGTCGTACGGTCCGAGCTGGTCCGCGCTGTGCTCGGGACGGGTCCCCAGCGCACGGTGCGCGAGGATCTGGGCGAGGGTGGCGTTGCCGTTCTCACCCGGCGGCAGGATGTCGTTGCACTGGCTCTTGCAGTAGTCGGTGACGGGATCCGCGGCCGCGGCGGTCGCCTGCGGCAGCGGAGCCATCAGGCCGGCGCCGAGCGCGAACACCGCTACGGCGATGGCAGTTCTGAGCTTTCCGGTGCGTCGTCGCATGAATGCTCCTGAGGGGGAAGCCGATGAGACGGACGTTACTGGCGGGGTGACCCGTCAGTAAGGTGAACATGCGTCACCTTTTCCGAATCGACACACAGGTGCGGGACCGGTCGAATCGATGATGGCAGCCATCGGGAATTCGATGGAGCCGAATCGGGTAGCCGTACGTCCATTGACTGACGCAGGAGTTTTCAGCGACGGAGGTGGCAGTGCGATGGCCGGTTTCCGGAGTCTCGCGAGACAGGTGCGCGATCCCCACCACGACCTTGCCCTGCGGCGGTATTCGCTGCGCAAGTGTCTGGAGAGGTTTGCCCCGTACGGACACAGGGCGACCTGGGACCATCTGTGTGCCAGGCATCACATCGGGCCCGAGGACCGGGCCCCGGATCCGGCGCGGCTGGTGGCCGCGCTCGACGAACTGGAAGAGGCGCGGACCGTCTGGCTCGCCTACGAGGCGGAGTTCGCGGAGCGGCGCAAGCGGGAGAAGCACGACGGGATACGGCGTCCCGGCGCCTTCGACGACTGGCACCGGCGCACCTGGGGCGGCTGCGGTGTGGCCTGGTGCGGCGACCCCGCCGTGCATCCGTCCCGGCCCCTGGCGGAGGTTCTGCGGCGGCTGATTTCCGCCCTCAGGGCCGACCCGGCCGGCGCCTGCCCGGTGTGCACCGAGAAAACGATCACCTGGACCTCGCGGGGCGGACGGGAGCCGTGGTCGGGGCCGGTCTGCAGCCGGTGCGGGATCCTCGTCCCGCAGCCGGTCCTCACCTCCACCGCGCTGGCCCGCGCGAGGAGCGCCCGGCACACGGCCCTGGCCTCGGCGGCCTGAGGACGGGCGCGGCCGTCAGCCGGCCGGACCCTCCGCGGACGGGTCGGGGGGTCCGGGCAGCAGCCTCGAACCGGTCATGCGGTCACCGACGGTGTCGTCCGGGTTGGACAGGACACAGTTCTCCAGCGACAGACAGCCGCAGCCGATGCAGTCGGTGAGATGGTCGCGGAGGCGGGCGAGCTGGGCGAGGCGGCCGTCGAGTTCGGCGCGCCAGGCGGCGGAGAGTCGCGCCCAGTCCTCGCGGTTGGGCGTGCGCTCGTCGGGCAGCTCGGCGAGCGCGCCCCTGATCGTGGCGAGCGGGATGCCGACGCGCTGCGCCGCGCGGACGAAGGCGACCCGGCGCAGCGCGTCCCGGGTGTAGCGGCGCTGGTTGCCGCTCGTCCTGCGGCTGGTGATCAGCCCCTTGCTCTCGTAGAAGTGCAGGGCGGAAACGGCGGCTCCACTCCGTGCGGAGAGCTGGCCGACCGTGAGCTCTTGGACCTTCTCTGGAATGTGCGGCACTCCGCAGAGCCTACTGCCCGTCGCTGCCGACGACCGGCCGTACGAACAGTCGTATGAACGGCCGCACGGTCGGTCGCCGAGGCTCCCGGTCGTCGAGGCCCGCGTCGTTGAAGCTCCGACGTCGAGGCCGGTCGTTGACAGGGGCGGGCGCACGCGACAATGCTGAGCAAGCGCTTGGACACCTCACTGCGGCCGCCGGAGCGCCGCCGGTCGCCGGGACTGTTGGGAAAGGCAGGATCACGCATGGCAGAGCCGAGGATCTTCACATCCGCCGATGAGCTGCGCGCCGGAATCGGTGAGCAGCTGGGGCCGAGCGACTGGCTGGAGATCGACCAGAAGCGGATCGACCTCTTCGCGGACGCCACGGGCGACCACCAGTGGATCCATGTCGACCCGGTGAAGGCCGCGGCGGGCCCGTTCGGCACGACCATCGCCCATGGCTATCTGACCCTGTCGCTGCTGCCCACGCTGGTCCCGCAGATCATGCGGGTCGAGGGAATGAAGATGGGCATCAACTACGGCACCGACAAGGTGCGCTTCCCCGCCACGGTGCCGGTCGGCTCCCGGCTGCGGGCCACGGCGGTCCTCACGGATGTGTCCGAGGCGGGCGGCGGCGTGCAGGTGACGGCCGCGGTCACGGTGGAGCGCGAGGGCGGCGACAAGCCGGTGTGCGTGGCGGAGTCGGTCTCCCGCTACTACTTCTGATCCGGACGGGTTCCGATACTTCTGATCCGGACGGGTTCCGATCCGGACGGGTTCCGATCCAGACGGCTTCCGATTCCGGACCGCCGCACCCCCGAGGTGCCGGGCCGCCGAGCCGCCGGGCCCGTGCTACTTCCGGGCGGAGACCATCCGCAGGACGAGGTCGGCGTAGAACACGCCGACCTCGTCGGGCGTTCTGCGCCCCTCCACGTTGAACCAGCGCGCCACGTCGATGCAGAGCGACAGCACGGCCAGCGCGGTCCCGGGGACGTACGGGACGTCGAACTCCCCCGCCTGCACGCCGTCGTTGATGATGCGGCGCACGGCGTCGTCGCTCCGCCTGCGGAGTTCGACGATCTCGGTGCGGTGGTCGTCGCCGAGCGCGTCGAGTTCGTACTGCACGACACGGGCCGTCGTATGGTGCCCGGCGTGCCAGCGGACGAAGGAGCGGACGGCCGCCGCAAGCCGTTCGGCGGGCGCACCCGGGCCGTCGGCCGCTGTCTCCAGGATCTCCAGGGCCTTCTCGTGGCCGATCCGGCTGATCCGGTGGAGCAGCTCTTCCTTGGTCTTGTAGTGGATGTAGAGCGCGGCCGGGCTCATTCCGGCGCGGCCCGCGATGTCGCGGGTCGTCGTCGCGTGGTAACCGCGTTCGGCGAAGGCCTCGACCGCGGCGACGAGCAGCCGCCTGGCGGCCTCGGGGCCGACCTCCGCCCAGGGCTCCTCGCCGCCCGCCGTCTCCTCCGCCGTGCTCATTGCTCGCCCCTTCCGCCCGTGACGCAGCGCTGCTGCAGGACGCACACCATACCCCGAAGGTGAGCAAGCGCTTAGGACACTGGCCGGGGCGGCGGCAACGGCCGTCAGAGCTTCTGGAACGGATCGTGCTCGGCGAGCAGCTTCTCAAGCCGGGCCTGGTCCACCCTGGTCACGATCTGGCCGGCCTCCTGCCGGTCCCTGATGACCTTGGCGAGGGTGAAGGCGGATGTCGTGAGGTAGAGGAGCCCGAGACCGAGGAAGGCCCGCACCCAGACGTTGACGTCCAGATTGAGGATGCCCAGGGCCATGGCCGCCAGTGCTACCGCGAAGGACGCCACGGCCTGGCCGAAGTATGCGGCGGTGTTCTGCTGTCGGACCGGTGTGTCACTCATGGGGACAGCATCGTGCGGATGCGGCGCCGGTCATATCCGTACAGCTACTCAGCTTCGGGTTCTGGTGCCCGCCCGGCCCGGGACCGTCAGCGAGACAGGGCGGCCGCCCGGGAGGGCTCTCGCGAGGGTGCGGCAGGTCAGTCCTCGTCCGCACCGGACAGGGCTTCGGTGACCATGCGGGTGGCGAAGTCGGGGTCGTCGGTGATCCGGTTGATGTGCTCCGCGAGCAGGAAGGCGGTGGCTTCCAGTGGGTTCATCTCCTCCGCGGTCCAGTCTCCGTACTGTTTGCGCCACAGGCTGGGGCTCAGTCCGGTGCCCGCGGCGACGACCAGGCCCGCCATGGTGGGGATGGCCTCGGGGCGGATGCTCCTGGGCATCATGCGCATCGTGGTCACGAGGCTGGGCACCACGTACTCGATGACGTCCTTGTCGTGTTCCTCGTGCGCCTGCCGCAGCCACGTCATGAACATGAAGATGAGCGTGCACGCGCCGTCCAGCACGTCGTTGGCCCCTCTGGGCCCCAGTGACGCGGTCAACCGGTCGACCAGTTCCTGTTGTTCGGGGTCGGCCTCGGTCCGGCCGGCGTGGATTTCCTTGAGCCGGGAGTCGATCATCATGAGCGCTGCGCCCACATCGCCGACGGGAGCGTGTTCGGGATCGCAGGGTGATGACACAGGATTCCTCCTCGGACGGCTGCCGGCGGGCGTCGCGGCTGTCCATACGGTAGACGTCCGATGAGGCGGGCGCAGGCGGCTTGTCACCTTTTACGTCGATGGGGTGGAACGATCGCCGATCACCGGCGCATCCCCTTCCCCGAGCGTGCGAGGGGCCCGATAACGTCGTACTGCGTCATCAGGAACCGTGCATCCCCCGGAGTGGTCCGCCGGAGTGGTCCGCGTGAAAGACGGGCTGCTGAGCGGCCCTTCCCCCACCCGTGCCGCGGCTGACAATCCGGAGTCGGCGGACGCCGGGGCGCCACGAATCCCCGAACACACGCGAGCCAGGAGCGCCTTGATGGATTTTGACACCGACGTCCTCATCGTCGGAGCCGGCCCGGTCGGGACCTGGCTGGCCGCCGAGCTCGCCGCCACCGGGGTCGGCGTCCGGCTGCTGGAAGCCCGTACTGAGCGCTCGACCTGGTCCCGGGGCCACACCGTTCAGCCGCGTACCCTCGAACTCCTCGACACCCGCGGCCTGTCCGAACCCCTGCTCGCGGCAGGACGGATCAGCGACTCCTGGCACTTCGCCCTGGGGCAGACCCGGCTCGACTTCACGGGCCTCCCTACGCGGTACCCCTTCGTATTGCTCAACCCGCAGGTCGGGACCGAGGAGTTGATGGAACGCCGGCTGCGCGAACTCGGCGGCGGGGTGACCCGCCAGTGCCGGGTCACCGGATTGCGGCAGTACCCCGACCGGGTCGAGACGGAGATCGAGACCCCGGCAGGCCCGGGGCGGCTGACCGCACGCTACGTGGTCGGCTGCGACGGCGCGCACAGCACCGTCCGCACCGCCGCCGGGATCCCCTTCACCGGCACCGAGAACATCACCACCACCCTCAGCGGAGACGTCGTTCTGGAGGATCCGCCGCCGGACGGGGCGCCGATCCTGTCCTGCGAGGCGGGCGTCCTGCTCACCATCCCGCTGCCGGAAGGCCGTCACCTCGTCGGCGTGCTCGACCACGCGACCATGCACGGGACACCGCCCTCCCCGGTGCCCTTCGCCTACCTGCGCGCCGCCGTCGAACGGGTGGCAGGCACCGACCTCGGCATGCGCGATCCCCGGCGGATCGCCACGGTGGGGGATGCGGGAAAGGTCGCGGACGCCTACCGCGCCGGACGGGTGCTGCTCGCCGGGGACGCCGCCCACATGCACTACCCGATGGGCGGCCAGGGCCTGAATCTCGGCGTCCAGGACGCGCACAACCTGGCCTGGCGGCTGGCCGCCGTCCTGCGCGCGGGGGCCGCCGACAGGGTGCTCGACGACTACACGGCCGAGCGCCGTCCGGTCGGCGCGGCCGTCCTGGCCGACGTCCGCGCCCAGGTCGCCCTGGTCACCGCCACCGGTCTGGACGGCTTCACCCTGCGCCGGCGCTTCGACACCCTGCTGTCCGAATACCCGGCGCTCAACCACGACCTCACCGCCCGGCTGTCCCAACTCGGCGTCCGGTACGGAGCACTCGACGGCTCACACGACGACGACCGGCTCGTCGGCACCCGCGCCCCCGACCTGGCCTTCGCCCCCACGCCCGACGGCGCCGGCCCCCGACGGCTGTTCGAAACCGCACGACCGGGCCGGTTCGCTCTCCTCGACCTCACCGGTGGCCGCCTCCGTGCCGACCGGGCGATCGCGGCCGCCGGCCTTCACGAGCTGGCGGGTACGGCTTCCGTCACCGCCGAACCCGACGCGAACCCGCCGATGGACCAGGACCTGGCCAGGTCCTGGTCCACGGTCCCGGCCGCGTTGATCAGGCCGGACGGCCACACCGCCTGGATCGGCGACGACCCGGGCCATGCCGTGGACACCCTGAAGTCCCTGCTGTTCTGAGCAGGGACGGGTGAGCAGGGGCCAGTCAGCAGGGGCCGGCTCCGGGAGTCCGTGCGGGCACGGGTACGCGTCCCGAACGGCCGGAAGCCGGCCGGAAGGCGAGCGGGTCAGAAGGCGGAAACCCCGGTGAGGGCGCGGCCGATGACCAGTTTCTGGATCTGGCTGGTGCCCTCGTACAGCGTCATCACCCGGGCGTCGCGCAGCAGTTTCCCCGCCGGGTACTCGTCGATGTACCCGTAGCCGCCGAAGACCTGGAGGGCGTTGTTCGCGGCCCGTACGGCGGCCTCCGATGCGAAGAGCTTCGCCTTGGAGGACTCGGTGGCGAACGGCTCGCCGCGGTCGATCAGGTCGGCGACCCGCCAGGTGAGCAGCCGTGCCGCGTCCACGTCGACCGCGATGTCGGTGATCAGTTCCTGGATGAGCTGGTGGTGGGCGATCGTCCGGCCGAACTGCTCGCGCTCGGTGGCGTACTTCACCGCGCAGTCGAGTGCCGCCTGCGCGATGCCCACACAGCCGGCTGCGACCGACATCCGCCCCTTGGCCAGCGCCGACATGGCGACCGTGAATCCCTTGCCCTCGGGTGCCAGCATCGCCGAGGCCGGGACCCGTACGTCCTCCAGGACCAGCTCGGCCGTGGCCTGGCCGCGCAGCCCGAGCTTGCCGTGGACGGTGCGGCGGGTGAGTCCGGGGGTGTCGGTGGGGACCAGGAACGCCGAGATGCCCCGGTGGCCCGGGGCATCGGTGGACCGGGCGAAGAGCAGCACCACATCGGCCCAGGTGCCGTTGGTGATGAACATCTTGGAGCCGTTGATGAGGTAGTCGCCGGAGCCGCCGTCCCGGACGGCCTTCGTCGTGAGGTTGCCCGCGTCGGAGCCGGTGCCGGGCTCGGTGAGGCCGAAACAGCCGATGAGGTCGCCGGAGGTGAGACCGGGCAGCCAGCGCCGCTTCTGCTCCTCGTCGCCCCAGTGCGCGACGGTCTTGGCCACCAGGCCCAGCGAGACGGAGACGATGCCGCGCACCGACGAGTCGCCACGGCCGAGCTCCTCGGTGACCAGGCAGTACGAGAGGTGGTCGCCGCCGGAGCCGCCGTACTCCTCGGGCACGGTCAGTCCGAGGAAGCCCAGCGCGCCGAGCTTGCGCACCACGGAGCGGTCGACGCTCTCCGCCCGGTCCCACTCGACGACGTGCGGGGTGATCTCCCGGGCGACGAAGTCCTCGGCGAGCCGCCGTACCGCGGACTGCTCCTCACTGAGCTCCAGGTTCATGGGGCACCTCATTTAAATTAGCACTGCTAGTTTCTGAGTGGCAGGCCCTACTATGTGCGCCATGGCCCGCCCACGCAAGCCCCTCCTCAGCAGGGAGCGCATCGTCACGACCGCGAGCGCGCTCGTGGACTCCGAGGGGCTCGCCGCCGTCTCCACCCGCCGGCTCGCCGCCGAGCTGGGGGTCAGCGGGCCCTCGCTCTACAACCACTTCCGCACCAAGGACGAGATCCTCGAAGCGGTCGCCGACGCCGTCTCGGCCAAGGTCGACCTGTCGATGTTCGACGAGACCGACGGCCGCGACTGGCGCACCGCACTGCACGACTGGGCCGTCTCCTACCGGGCAGCCCTCAGCGACCACCCCCACATCGTCCCGGTGCTGGCCCGCGGCCCCGGACGGCGCCCGGCGGGGCTGCGGGTGGCCGACGCGGTCTTCGGCGCGATGGTCCGGGCGGGGTGGCCGCCCGCCCAGGCGACGTACATCGGGGCGCTGATGCGGTACTTCATCACCGGCTCGGCGCTGGGCTCCTTCGCGCGCGGCTTCGTCGACGACGAGACGGCCTACGACCCGGCCGACTATCCGCACCTCGGCCAGGCGCATCTGCTCGCCGAGCACCGGCAGAAGGTCGACAACGGCGCCTTCGAGACCGGGCTCAGGGCGCTGGTGGACGGTCTGGCGCTGCAGTTCGAGGCCGTGCGGCCGGTCCGGGACGGCGGCTGACAGCTGCGGCCGGGCGCTACTCGAAGACCACCAGCGCCCGACCGCCCCTGCCCGCCAGCATGTTCTCGAACGCGCCGGGGATCCCCTCCAGGCCGATCCGCTCCGTCACCATCGCTCCGACGTCGAGCCGGCCCGCCCTGATGTGCCCGGCGAGCACCGGCAGGTCCTGCGCCGGATCGGAGTTCCCGTAGACACAGCCGGAGAGCGTGCGGCCCCAGTGGAAGAGCTCCAGGGCGTTGAAGGTGACCTGCTGGTCCTTGCCGCCGATGCCGACCACGGTCGTGCGGCCGCCGCGCCGTGTCGACTCCCAGGCCGTACGGATCGTCACGGCGCGGCCCACACACTCGACCGCGGCGTCCACGCCCTGGCCACCCGTCAGCCGGCGGATGTCCTTGGCCGTCGTTTCGGACGCCACCACGAACTCGGTGGCGCCCGCGGCCCGCGCCAGTTCCTCCTTCGCCGGGGAGACGTCCACGGCGATGATCGCCGACGCACCCGCGATCCGCGCGGACTGCAGCGTCGCGAGGCCGACCCCGCCCGCCCCGAAGACCGCGACCGTCTCCCCCGCGCGGACCCGCGCCGAGTGGTGGACCGCGCCGTACCCGGTGAGGACCGCACAGCCCAGCAGCGCCGCATCGGTGAGCGGGATGCCGTCGGGCACCGGCAGCACGCAGTTCGCGGCGACGACCGTCTCCTCGGCGAACGCCGCGACGTTCAGGCCCGGGTGGAGTTCGGTGCCCTCGTGGGTACGGGCGTGGACGCGGCCCGCCCCCGACAGCGCGTCGGCGCAGAGCCACACCTCCCCGAGCGAGCAGGCGTGGCACTTCCCGCAGGACGGCGCCCAGTTGAGGACGACACCGTCACCGGGGGCGACATGGGTGACGCCCTCCCCCACGGAGAGGACGGTGCCGGCGCCCTCGTGGCCGAGGACCGCGGGGACCGGCACCCGCATGGTGCCGTTGGCCAGGGAGAGATCGGAGTGGCAGACCCCGGCGGCGGCGAGCCGGACCCGGACCTGGCCGGGGCCGGGTTCGGGCAGTTCGATGCCGGTGATCTCCAGAGGGGAACCGATGGCGGACAGGACAGCGGCGCGGACCATGTGCGGTGCTCCCGGGCTCAGAACTGAAGGGACTTGGTCTGGAGGTACTCGGCGAGGCCGTGCGAGCCGAGCTCGCGGCCGACGCCGGACTGCTTGTAGCCGCCGAAGGGCGCGAGCGGGTTGAAGCGGCCGCCGTTGATGTCGACCTGGCCGGTGTCCATCCGCCGTGCGAAGGCCGCCGCCTCGCTCTCCTCACCGGCCCAGACCGCGCCCCCGAGGCCGTAGACGGTGCCGTTGGCGATGCGCAGGGCGTCCTCCTCGTCCTCATAGGCGATGACCGAGACGACCGGGCCGAAGATCTCCTCCTGCGCGATGGTCATGTCGGGGGTGACATCGGCGAAGACGGTCGGACTGACGTAGTACCCGCGCTCGAAGGGCGCCTCGGGGCCGCCGGCGACGAGCCTGGCCCCCTCCTCTACGCCCTTCTCGATGTATCCGCGGACGCGGTCCAGCTGTTTGGCGTTGACCAGCGGACCCATCCGCTCGCCCGGGGTGTACTTGGCGGCAGCGGCGGCAGCGAGCCCGACCGCCTCGTCGTACTGGTCGCGGTGGACCAGCATCCGGGTCCAGGCGCTGCACGTCTGGCCGGAGTTGCCCATGACGTTGGCGACGCCGACACTCACCGCCTTGGCCAGGTCGGCGCTCGGCAGGATGACGTTGGCGGACTTCCCGCCGAGCTCCAGGGCGACGCGCTTGACCGCCGCGCCCGCGACCGCGCCGATCTGGCGGCCGACCGCGGTGGAGCCGGTGAAAGAGACCAGGTCGACGCCGTCGTGTCCGGCCAGCGCCTGTCCCGCGACCGGCCCGACCCCGGTGACCAGGTTGAACACTCCGGCGGGCAGCCCCGCATCCGCGGTCGCCTCGGCGAACAGCTGCGCCGTCAGCGGGGTGTCCTCGGCCGGCTTCAGGACGACGGTGCAGCCCGCGGCGAGTGCCGGGGCCACCTTCGCGACGATCTGGTGGAGCGGGTAGTTCCAGGGGGTGATCGCACCGACGACGCCGACCGGTTCGGAGAGGACGGTGGAGTTGCCGACCGTCTCCTCGAAGGGGTGGGCGGCAGCCAGTTCCGCGTACGAACCGGCGACCAGCGGGGGCACGCCCGCGTGCACGAGCCGGGAGAACTTCAGGGGTGAGCCCAGTTCGGCGGTGATGGTCTCCGCGATCTCGTCCTGGCGCGCGACCAGCACATCGCGCAGGGCCCCGATCCTGGCCGCGCGTTCGGCGGGCGCCGTCGCCGCCCAGGCCGGGAAGGCCGCACGGGCCGCCCGCACCGCCGCGTCGACATCCTCCGGGGTACCGGCCGGGACATGGCCGATGACCTGCTCGTCGGCCGGATTCACCACGGCGATCGTGTCCCGGCCCGCCGCGGGCCGCCACTCGCCGCCGATGTACATGCCGTCGTGGGCCTTCATCGCACTCCTCCAGAGCCTGCCGGTGTCGCTGTGCCGCACCGCCGCGGTGCCGGGCGGTTCCGGGCGGTGACCGTCACCGCCCAAACTAGCGATGTTAGTTTTCCGGCGCCAGGGCCCCCGGGCGGAGCGCCCCCGGACAGGCTCAGTCCAGTACCGGACCGAGATACGCGTGCAGCAGCTCCCTGACCTCCCCGATCAGCCCGGCGTCCCCCGACGGCTCAGCGCGGAAGGCGAGTTGGAGCAGCGCGTCGGTCGCCTCGACACCGACGAGCACCTTGCGGCGCAGTCTGCCGTCGGCGGCCCTGCCGAGATGGGACGCGAGAAGCTCGGTGAGACGGTCGGCGACCTTCGGATTGGGTTCGTCCAGTGCCGCCGGGCCGCCGAAGTCCACGAACGCGAAGCCGGGCACCGTCCGCCGCATGGCGAGGTACTCGTCCAGCACGGCGTCGACCACCCCGCGCCAGTCCGCTGCCGGAAGCGCCGTGAGCCGTTCGGTGATCCGGGCCGCGTAGCCGTCCAGATTGCGCTGCGCCAGGGCGTCCACCATCGCGCGCTTGTTTCCGAAGAACCGGTAGACGGAGCCGATGGGCACGCCCGCCCGCGCGGCGACGGCGCGGGTGGTCAGCCGCTCGTAGCCGTCCTCGTCGAGGATTTCCGCGCACGCGTCGAGTATCCGGGCCAGCCGTTCGGCACTGCGCTGCTGTACGGGGACGCGCCGGAGCGCGTGCGGATCGGACATGCGCTCCATGATGCCCCTGTGCGCGGTCGCCCCCGGTTTCGCCCCGTTGACGCGCGGTAAGCGCAATCCTACTGTTGTGCATAGGATTCTTTCGGCACCGGGAGCGAGCGATGACGACCACCGAGCAGGCCAGAGAGATCGAGCGGGCCAGGGAGACGGCCGACGCCCTGGTGTACTCCCCGGGTTTCGGTAATGAGCACAGCACGGAGGCAGTGCCCGGCGCCCTGCCCCATGGCCGGAACTCGCCGCAGCGCGCCCCCCTCGGGCTGTACGCGGAACAGCTCAGCGGCTCCGCCTTCACCGAGCCCCGCGCCCACAACCGGCGCTCCTGGCTCTACCGGATCAGGCCGTCCGCGGCCCACCCGCCCTTCGTGCGCATCGACAACGGAGCGGTGCGCGGCGCGCCGTTCACCGAGACGGTCCCCGACCCCAACCGGCTGCGCTGGGACCCGCTGCCCGAGCCCGCGCCGGGCACGGACTTCCTGGCCGGCCTGTGGACCCTGGGCGGCAACGGCGACGCGAGCCGGCGCTCCGGGATGGCCGTGCACCTCTACCACGCCAACTCCCCCATGACCGACCGGGTGTTCAGCGACGCCGACGGCGAGCTGCTGATCGTCCCGGAGAGCGGCGGGCTCCTCATCCGTACGGAGCTGGGGCTGCTGAGCGCACGGCCCGGCCAGATCGCGCTGATCCCGCGCGGGGTGCGGTTCCGCGTCGAGCTGCTGGACGGGGTGGTCCGCGGCTATGTCTGTGAGAACTACGGCCGCCCCTTCCAGCTCCCCGACCTCGGCCCGATCGGCGCCAACGGCCTGGCCAACGCACGGGACTTCCTGGCCCCGGTGGCCGCCTACGAGGACGACGGCGGCGACGGGCGCCCGGTCCAGGTGGTCAACAAGTTCTGCGGCAATCTCTGGGCCGCGGAGTACGACCACTCGCCGCTGGACGTCGTGGCCTGGCACGGCAACCATGTCCCGTACGTCTACGACCTGCACCGGTTCAATGTGCTGGGGTCGATCAGCTACGACCACCCGGACCCGTCGATCTTCACGGTGCTGACGTCCCCGTCCGACACCGAGGGTCTCGCCGGTGTCGACTTCGTGGTGTTCGCGCCGCGCTGGCTGGTCGGCGAGGACACGTTCCGGCCGCCGTACTTCCACCGCAACGTGATGAGCGAGTACATGGGGCTCATCGAGGGCGCGTACGACGCGAAGACGGCGGGCAAGGGCGGATTCGTACCGGGGGGTGGCTCCCTGCACAACATGATGTCCGCGCACGGTCCGGACCGGGAGACCTTCGAGCGGGCCGGCGCCGCCGAGCTCAAGCCGCAGAAGATCGACGACGGACTGGCCTTCATGTTCGAGACGCGCTGGCCGGTGACCGCGACCGCGCAGGCGGCCGGGGCCGGTCATCTGCAGGCCCGGTACGACGACGTGTGGCAGGGGCTGGCCAGGCACTGGGAGAGTTGAGAGATAATCGGACACCACGGTCGGCCGCCGTCCGGTGCCAGTGGCCGGCCGGCCGTACGTACGGAGAACCACGTGACCGCCTTCGCGCCCGACTCGCTGGTCCTGAACCGCCGGCTGCCCCTCTGGTACCAGGTGTCGCAGTCGCTGCGGGCCTCGATACTGGGCCGCCGTCCGCAGGACCCGCTGCGGCTGCCCACCGAGGAGCAGTTGGCCGGGCACTACCGCGTCAGCGTGCTCACCATGCGCCAGGCCCTCAAGGAGCTGGAGACCGAGGGCCTGATCACCCGGCACCGGCGGCGCGGCACCTTCATCGACCCCGGCGCACGGCCGAGCGCTCCGCGCCGCCTGCTGGGGTCGATCGACGCGATCGTCGCCCAGCAGTCGGGCGAGCGGACGACCGTGCTCAGTCACGGTCCGGTCCCCGTGCCGGGCGAGCTGTCGGAGCACTTCCCCGGTCTGGACGAGATAGTCGACTTCACCCGGCTGCGCTGCGACGGCGAGAGCGGCGAGCCGACCAACTGGGCGGAGAACGCGCTCCGCCCGGAGATCGCGGCCGCCGTCCGGATCAGCGATCTGGAGCGCTGGCCGATGACCAAGGTCCTGCGCGACGAGGCCGGGGTGCGGATCAGCCGGATCACCGACACGATCGAGGCCCGGCTGGCGGACCCGGTGACGGCCGAGCTGCTCCGGGTTCCGCTGCTCTCGCCGATCCTGCACTACACGGGGGTGACCTACGACGAGGCGGGGCAGGTCGTGGATGTGGCCCGGATCCGGTACCGGGGCGACCGGTTCTCCTTCTCGGTGACGGTGGAGGCGCCCTGATCCGGCGCCCCGGGCGGTGCGGGTACGGGCCTGTGGACGGCCCGGCCGGGGCGTCCGAACCGGTTGCTATCGTTCCCGGGCGGGTCAGGAGAGGCACGCGAACGAGAGCGGGGGAGGTTGTCCCATGGGGCTGTTCGACAGCATCCGCGGAGAATTCATTGACATCGTCGAGTGGACCGACGACAGCCGGGACACCATCGTGTGGCGGTTCCCGCGTCATGACAACGAGATCAAGATGGGCGCCAGGCTCGTCGTACGCGAGTCGCAGACGGCGGTCTTCGTCAACGAGGGCCGGATAGCGGATGTCTTCCAGCCCGGCACCTACACACTGGAGACGCAGAATCTGCCGCTGCTCTCCACGCTGAAGGGCTGGAAGTACGGGTTCGACTCGCCGTTCAAGGCCGAGGTGTACTTCGTCACCACCCGCCAGTTCACCGACATGAAGTGGGGCACCCAGAACCCCGTCATCGTCCGCGACCCCGAGTTCGGCATGGTGCGGCTGAGGGCTTTCGGCGCCTTCGCCGCGCGGGTGGTCGATCCGGCCGCGCTGCTGCGCGAGCTGGCGGGCACCGATCCGCAGTTCCGCACCGAGGAGGTGCAGGAGTATCTGCGTCAGCTGATCGTCGGCAAGCTGGGCAGCGCGCTGGCCAACTCGGGCGTGCCGATGCTCGATCTGGCGACCCAGCAGGACGTCATCGGCGTGAAGCTGGCGAGTGTGCTCACCCAGGAGCTGACGCCGGTCGGTATCGCGGTCCCCAAGTTCATCATCGAGAACATCTCGCTGCCGCCCGAGGTGGAGCAGGCGATCGACACCCGCTCCCGGATGGGCATCGCGGGCAATCTCGACCAGTACACCCAGTTCCAGGCGGCCGACGCGCTCGGCGCGGGTGCGCGGACCCCCGGCAGCGGTGTCGGCGAGGGCATGGGGCTCGGCCTGGGAATGGCCGCCGGTCAGCGGATGGCTGCGGGGCTCGCCCCGCAGCAGTCCGCGGCTGCGCCCGCACCGGCGGGACCGCCACCGCTGCCGGCGCAGGAGCAGTGGTTCGTCGGCGTCAACGGCGCCCAGCAGGGCCCGTACGACAGCGCCGCGCTGAGCGGCCTGGTGGGCGCCGGCACCCTGACGCGCACGACGCTGGTCTGGAAGGACGGGATGTCGGGCTGGCTTCCCGCCGACCAAGTGCCCGGAATCGGCGGACTCTTCGGGTCCGTTCCACCGCCGCTCCCGCCGCAGGGCTGAGGCAGGGCGACGATGACCACCGACGATCAGTACACGGGTGCCTCCAACGGACCGGCCGCGGCTCCGAACACCGGCTGGGGCACCGATCCGGGCACCGGGCCCGCCACGCCCGGTGCGGCTTCCCTCTCCTACCCGTGCCAGGCGTGCGGCGCCACCGTGGAGTTCGCTCCGGGCTCCGGCGCGATGCGCTGCCCCTACTGCGGCCAGGAGCAGGCCGTCACCTCCGTGCCCCGCCAGGTGCGCGAGCACAGCTGGGACGAGCTGGCGGCGCTGCCCGCCAAGCCGCGGGGCTCCGTGCCCGCGGGGGTGCGGGCCTACGTCTGCCCCGGCTGCGGCGCTCACACCGAGACCGACGACCTGTCCGCCCGCTGCCAGTTCTGCGCGACCGCGCTGGTCGCGGAGCCGGACGCCACCGAGCGCGTCACACCCGAGGCGGTGGTCCCGTTCGGCCTGGACCGCAACAACGCCCGTGAGGCGCTGCGCAAGTGGACGTCGTCCCGCTGGTTCGCCCCCTCCAGCCTGAAGAAGGTCAGCGAGGCGGAGACGTTCAAGGGCAGCTACCTGCCGCACTGGACGTACGACGCGGAGACGGTCTCCGACTACTGGGGCCAGCGTGGTGAGTACTACTACGTGACGGAGACGTACACGGCGGAGGAGAACGGCCAGACAGTCACCAAGACCCGCGAGGTGCGCCACACCCGCTGGTACCCGGCCGCCGGGACGGTCAGCCGCGACTTCGACGATGTGCTGGTCGCGGGGACCAACCACGTGGCCACCAAGCAGCTGGACAAGCTGACGCCCTGGCCGCTGGAGGAGGCCAGGCCCTTCCAGCCGGAGTACCTGGCCGGTTTCCAGACCGTGCGGTACGACGTGGAGCCCGAGGACGGGCTGGTGACGGCCAAGGAGCGGATGGCCGAGGTCATCACGGGCGACTGCCGGTCCGACATCGGCGGGGACGAGCAGCGGGTGCACTCGGTGGACACCCGGTACTCCGGGCTCACCTTCAAGCTGATGCTCCTGCCGGTGTGGTTCCTGACCTATCTCTACGCGGGCAAGAGCTGGCAGGTCATGGTCAACGCACGGACCGCCGAGGTCATCGGCGAACGCCCGTACAGCAAGGGCAAGATCGCCGCCGCGGTGGTGGCCGCCCTGGTCGTCATCGCGGTGATCGTCCTGCTGGTGGTCAGGAAGTAGAGCCCGGCCCCGGCCGACGGCAGGCGTGAAGGGGGGAGCGGGGCAGGGCCCCCTACGCCCCCTTTCTGCGTGCCCGGCCTGATCCGAACGAGAGGCCCTAGCATGCGGACCGTGACGGATGACGCTCCCCTGCTCGACGATCTGATGCCCTGGTCGGTGGGGTCACCGCGGCTGGGGCGCGACTGGGTGGCGGCGCCCGACGCCCGTTCACTCAGGGCCCGCTGGGACACCCTGGTACGGGCCACCGGCCCGGAACGGGAGCGGCTGTTCCGCGCCACCAGGTCCAGGACGCCGGACAGTTCCGTCCCCGCGCTGCCGGGACAACCCACCGGTACGGGCCGCTTCAGCCGTGAGTCGGGCCCGTGTCCCGCACCGGTGCGGCTCGGCTGCGGCCCGTTCGACGAGCAGTGGCTGATTCCGGACCACCGGCTGCTCGACGCCGCCCGCCCGGAGCTGTGGCGGGTCGCCGACGAGCACCAGCTGTTCGCCGTCGAACAGGCCGGAGCCCCGGGAGACGCCGCCGCACGGGACACGGAGCCGGCCCTGCTGGTCTCCGCCGTGCTCCCGGACGGCCGTTCCCCGGCGGGCCGCCCCGGCCGGATCAGGCCGCTGTACCGCAGGCCGGGCGGCGCCGAGCCCAACATCGCACCCGGGCTGACGGAGCTGCTCACCGCGCGGTACGGCCAGGACGTCACCGCCGGACAGATACTCGCCTGGGTGGTGGCCGCGGCCACGCCGGTGCCGGGCGGCTGCGCCGTACCGCTGCCGGCCGACCCGGAGCTCTGGTCGTCCGGGACGGAACTGGGGCGGGAGTTGCTGCGGATCCAGCTGCGCGGGGCGCGCGGCGGTGACCGGCCGAGGCTGCCGGGCGGCCACAGACCCTATGTGCGGGCCGCCGTCCCGCCCCGGCCGGACACCCTCACGTACGACCCGGGCGATGAGGCGCTGCTGCTCGGAGACGGGCGCATTTCACCGGTGCCCGCCGAGGCATGGGACTTCACGGTGGCCGGTGTCCGGGTGCTCGACCTCTGGTTCGGGCGCAGGACCGCTCCGGTGGAGCCCGGCACCTTGGCGGCGCTGCGCCCGTCGGGCTGGCCCCCGGAGTGGAGCTCCGAACTGCTGGAGCTGATCACGGTGCTGGCCCTGCTGGCCGGACTCCGTTCCGGCCGGAGCGAGTTGCGGCGGAGGCTCACAGCGGCCCCGCGTATCGGGCGGAGCGAACTCGAAGCGGCGGGCGTCCTCCCGGCCCCGGCTGCGGCCCGCCGCCCGGCGTCGGTGCTCGACCACCACGAGGAGGGCCCGGAAGGACAGTTCGCCCTGGTGTGAGCCGTCGGGTCCGGCCCCTGCTCCGGCTGGTTCCTGTCCGGCCGGACAGGACCTGCCCGTCGGCGGCCTCGGGGAGAGTCGCGGGCCAGCCGGGCAGCGCCACCTTCATCCTTCCGCTGCTCTCCGGCGGCTCCGCGGTGTTCGTTCCGCTCGCGGTCCACCGGTACGCGCACGGCGAGGACCAGGGCCGGGGCGGCGCGTGACGAGGCAGGCGGGGCCGGGCCGCCCCGGGCCGGTCGGCCAGCGGGCTGGGGAGGACCCGCGGACGGACCGGGCTTGCCGACGGACCGGGCTCGCCGAGACAGGGTCGCCGACGGGAAGGGCCCGTCGGACGGGGGCGGGGGCCGGTCGTTCCTTTCGGTTCGGAGGCTTCAGCCGCGGCTGCCGAAGAGCGAGCGGCGCAGCCGTCGCAGCGGGGCGAAGAGCTTCACCCGTGCGCCTCTGCCCGTCCTGGAGTGTGCGACGTCACGCGAGGTGAGCTCACGCATCAGGGACGTCGCCTCTGCCGACTCGCGCTGCGGGACCACAGGGCCGCCGAGCACCGAGAGATGGCGGTCGAGGCGCGAACTGGTCGCACCGCTTCCGCATGTGATCGCAGGCACTCGTGGCCTGCTGCGCACTGTTATCTGTTCCATGTCACTCCCCACCCGTACGAGGGCACCCGGCCCGGGGCACAGTAACCCTATCGCCCCTCGGAGGCACCCGTGTATCCCGGGCGCCGGATTCACCTCTGTCATACGGAGGTTGACGGTAACCCTCCGAATATATCTGATTCCAGGGTGAGTTGACCGGCCCCGTCCCGCCCCGCCGTACAGGCGGACGGAGCCGGACGGAGGCCCCGGATTCAGGGCCTCCTCCCCCTTGACGTCGCGCGTCAGTCCTGCGCGGTGAGCACGGGCAGGTAGCCGCCGGACTGGCCGGCTGCCGTGGGGTGGTAGGACTCGGTCAGATTGAGGATGTTCACGCTGTGCAGCCAGCTGTCGGACGAGCAGATCTCGTGTCCGGAGAAGGCGGAGGTGACATCACCGAACGCGAAGCCGTGGTCGGCGGCCCGCTTGGCGGTCACCGCGTTGAGGTGGTCGGACGCCGAGTTGATCGCGCCGCGCTCCTTCTCGCTCAGCCCGGCGACGCAGCTGCCGTTCAGCTGGTAGAAGCGCGGATAGCCGAGCACGACCACGTGTGCGGAGGGGGACTTGGCGTGGATCGCCGCGTAGACCTTGTCCAGCAGGCCGGGCAGCGTCGAGTCGATGTAGGTGTTGGCTGTCGCGAGGGCCGCGAGACAGGTCGCCTCGGACTTCAGCACACAGGTGGTCATGGTGTCGGCGAAGCCCGCGTCGTTGCCGCCGATGGTGAGGGAGACCAGGCCGGTCGAGGCGTTCAGCGCGGAGAGCTGACTGGAGAGAACGTCACTCGTACGAGCACCCGAGCAGGCGACGAAGGCGAACGAGGAGGGCGAGTGGGCAGCCGCCCACAGCTTCGGGTACGCGAGGCTGCTGCGCTTGCAGTCCCCGCTGGCGCTGTCGTAGCTGCCGGATCCGACACCCGCCGAGTACGAGTCTCCGAGGGCCACATAGCTGGTGGATGCGGCCGGTTGGGCAGCCTGAGCCGCGCCCGCCCCGGTGAGGGCGAGTCCGACGGCGAGCAGAACAGAGGATGAGAGAGTCACAAATCTGGACAATTTCATGGAACCTCCCTGAGCAGGATTTCCGCCACGTCTGTCGTACCAGCCCACGGCCACCTTCTGGAAGTGTCCATGCCAAGTATTCGGCGCATCGACGGCTTCCGGTCGCCTGGTCGCCAGTGAAGCCCGGCACTCGGCGGCCCGGGGGGCAAACGGCCGTGATTCACACGTTCGGTGACACGACGTCAGTGGGCCGGAAGGACGGACGGCGGTCCCGCCCCGGCAGAAGGCGGGGAGAACGCGTGGAGAACGCGTGGCACAAAGGACGTGCACGGGCCGCCCCGGTGCCGGATCATGGGCGCATGTCCGCAAACCCTGAGGCATCCCTGCCGATCCGGCTCAACGTCGACGACAGCGATTCGCCGTCCGATGTCGTGGACGCGCTGTTCCTCGGCCGCTTCGCCACGGGCGAGCAGCCTTACTCGCACAGTTCGTCGATCGACCGCGTCAAGAAGGGACTCACCCTGCTGCCGCCCGGCGCGACCGTGTTGCGCGCGGCCCGGGACGACGACCGCAGCGCGACGCTCGCCGAGGGTGAGGGGTGGACGCTGCTCGTCTCGCGCTGGAACCGCGGCGCCGATGTCACGGTCACCGCGGTCAGCGAGGAGCTGGCGGCGAAGGTACTGAAGCAGTCGACGGACGACGCGCAGGACGAGCCCGAACCGCAGCCCGAGAACGTCGCCATGGGGTTCTGGTACGTCTCCCCGCGCCGCGGTCCGCACCGCACCACCCGGCAGATCGCGGCCGGCACCTGGGAGGAGGTGCGGGCCAACTACACCGCACCGGTGGCCGATGCGCTGGACGGCCTGATGAAGGTCACCCCCGACGACATCTCGGGCCGGCTGCTCCTGCTGCACGGTCCGCCCGGCACCGGGAAGACATCGGCGCTGCGCACTCTGGCCCGGTCCTGGCGCGACTGGTGCCAGGTGGACTGCGTGCTCGACCCGGAGCGGCTGTTCAACGACGTCGGCTACCTGATGGACATCGCCATCGGCGAGGACGACGGCTCGGCGAAGGGCCGCTGGCGGCTGCTGCTCCTAGAGGACTGCGACGAGCTGATCCGCGGCGAGGCCAAGCACACCGCGGGGCAGGCGCTGTCGCGGCTGCTGAACCTCACGGACGGGCTGCTGGGCCAGGGCCGCAACGTCCTGGTGGGCGTCACCACCAACGAGGACCTGGAGCGGCTGCATCCCGCCGTGGTGCGCCCGGGCCGCTGCCTGGCCCGGATCGAGGTCGGCCCGCTGACCCGCTCGGAGTCGACGGCGTGGCTGGGCACCGAGGAGGGCGTGGGCCGGGACGGCACCACGCTCGCCGAGCTGTACGCGCTGCGGCGGGGCGCGGGCCCGGCGTCCGTCCCCGCGCAGGAACGGGGCGTGGACGCGGGGCTGTACCTGTAAGGGATACGCGTGACCTGTACGGGGCCCGCGTGACCCGTACGGGATCGGCGCGCGCGTCCTCCGCCGCCCGGGCTACTTTCCGTAGACCGCCCGCAGCGCGTCGTCGACCGCGGTCCGGGCCGCATCCGGAGCGAGGCCCAGCCGGAGGGCGCGCTCGGCGAAGGTCCGTGCCGCCTCCGCCGCCTCGCGTTCCGCCGCGTCACCGGCGGCCGCCACGAAGGTGCCGTTGCGCCCGCGCGTCTCGATCACCCCGTCCGCCTCCAGCGCCCGGTACGACTTGGCGACCGTGTTCGCGGCGAGGCCGAGCTCCTCGGCCAGGCCCCGCACCGTCGGCAGCCGGTACCCCGCGGGAAGCTTCCCCGAGCGGGCCTGTCCGGCGATCTGGGCCCTCAGCTGCTCGTACGGGGCGGTGGCGGCATCCGTATCAATGGCGATCTTCAGAGTCACCCCGCGATTCTCCCCCACGGAGGACGGCCCTCAGGGCGGCACCCGGCCGAAAAGGGGAGGCGGCCCGCCGGTGTCCGCCCGTAATCTGCGACCTCGGTCGGACAAGGGTCCGGACAGGACCTACGGGATCCGCGCGACGGAGGTACGGCATGTCAGGGAGTCCGGCCGAGCTCACGGTCGTCCTGCTGAAAGCGGGCAGCACCAAGATCCGCTATCCGGCGACGGTGGTCTCCGACGACGGCACCAGGGTGACCGTCCGGGCGGAGTGGGCCGGCGCGGGCGTACGGGACTTCGGGTTCGTACGGTTCGAACCCGGTGACGTGTTCACCGAGCACTACTGGCGCGACCGGTGGTACGCGGTCAAGGAGGTCCGGACCGGAGCCGGGGAGCTCAAGGGCTGGTACTGCGACGTGACCCGGCCGGCCGAGGTGCGCGGAGGTGAACTGGTCGTGGAGGATCTGGACCTCGACCTGTGGGTGTCGGTGGACGGGGCCGGGATTCTCCGGCTGGACGAGGACGAGTTCGAGGCGAGCGGTCTCGCCGGGCGGGACCCGGAGGCGGCACGGCAGGCTGTACAGGCCTTGGACGAGCTCGAACTGCTCGCCGCCCGCGGCCGGTTGCCGCACGCCTGACCGTACGGCGAAGCCGGGGGCCGGGGTTCGTCCGCCCGGCCCCCACCACCCCTCCTCAGCCGTCTCAGGCCAGCGCCACCAGGACATAACGCTCGTCGTCGACCTCTTTGCCCCAGAGAGCCGGGTCGGCCGAGAGCAGTTCGTGGTGCACGGACTCGGTGAGCGGGTCGAGAGCCGCCATCAACTGGCCGGCGGAGAGCCCGACGCCGCCCCGGACGCCCTCCACCAGCACCAGCCGCCCGCCCGGGTTGAGCAGTGAGCACCAGTGCTTGAGCGCCGCCTCGAAGTCGGGCAGCAGCCAGACCACATGGCGGGCCAGCACCACGTCGAAGGTCCGCTCCCCGACAGGCGGCAGTGCCGCGTCGCCCACCAGCACCTCGGCGTCCGCACCGGCCAGTTTGGTCCGCGCCCGCTCGGCCATCCGGGGGGAGAGGTCGACCGCGGTGACCCGGTGCCCCTGCCCGGCGGCGAGCAGGGCGAGGCTGCCCGTGCCGCAGCCGACGTCGAGGATCTCGGCCCGCTCCCCCGGCAGCCATCTCTTCAGCCGCGCCGCCCATGCGTCGCGCACCCCGGTGTCGCGCAGGCCGTGGTCGGCCTCCTCGTCGAAGGTGGCGGCGGCGGCATCCCAGTTGATCGTCATGATCCGATGCTCTCAGTTCCCACCGCCAATCCGGCTGATCACATGCCCGGCGAGACACACGTGTATCTCCGTGCGGTGCTCGGGGAGTTCGCAGCCGTACGGCGGGCGCGGCGCCTGTTTCCCCCGCACCGGCGCGTTCGTATACAACGCGTTCTTAACCGTCACTCAGCGGCTCCTTAACCGCGTCATAAAGATCGCCAACAGGCCGTCTCCGGCGGCGTTTCCGCAGTTCCGGCGGGCTAGCGTGCTGAACGCCGGGCCGGGGTCCACCCCGTGCGCCGGCACCCCCACGCACCCGTTCGCCGAAGGAGTACGTCCTGATGACCGTTCGCCGCAAGGCCGCCGGTATCGCCGCTGCCGGCATCGTGCCGCTCGCGCTGACCGGGCTGGCCGCCACTCCGGCCGCCGCCCACGGTTCGATGACGGACCCGGTCAGCCGGGTCGCCGCCTGCTACGCGGAAGGACCCGAGAGCCCGGACTCCCCCGCGTGCAGGGCCGCCGTCACGGCGGGCGGCTCGCAGGCCCTGTACGACTGGAACGCGGTCAACATGGCCGGCGCCGGGGGGAAGTCGAAGGAGCGCGTCCCCGACGGCAAGCTGTGCAGCGCGGGCAAGGACGAGTACAAGGGCCTCGATCTGCCGCGCGACGACTGGCCGTCCACGAAGATGGCGGCGGGCAGCCACACCTTCCACTACCGGGCCACCGCACCGCACAAGGGCACCTTCGCGCTGTACATCACGAAGGCGGGCTACGACCCCACCCGGCCGCTGACGTGGTCCGATCTGGAGCCGGAGCCCTTCGCCCAGGCCACGGACCCGGAGCTGAAGGGCGGTGAGTAGGTCTTCGACGGCACGGTCCCCCAGCGGACAGGCCGTCAGCTGATCTACTCGGTCTGGCAGCGTTCGGACAGCGCGGAGGCCTTCTACACCTGCTCCGACGTGGTCTTCGGCCAGTCGGCAGGCTCCATGGGCGGCCCGGCCGCCGCGCCCACCGCCTCCGCCCCGACCGAGCAGGAGATCGCTGACGGGGCGGACAGGTCCAGCATGCCGGTGCACCACGGCACCGGGGCCATGAAACCGGCCGGCGAGGCCACTGCGAGTGCTGCCGCGGGTGCCGCCCCGGGCACCACAGGAGGTACGGACACGCCGCAGGCGCAGGGCGGCCGGGCGGCCCCGGTCACGGCAGGCGGCGAGCACCTCGCCGAGACCGGCGGCGACAGCGGTACCCCGTATCTCGCGATGGCCGGCGCGGCCGCCGTGGCGATCGGCGCCGCCGCCCTGTTCGCGGGCGTCCGCCGCAAGGCGGGCCCGGCGAACCGCTGACCGTGTTCCGGCCCGGTGTTCCCTCCCGCCCGGGGACGGGAGGGGGCGCCCCGCCGTTCTGCGCCCTAACCGACGGCGGAGGCGCAGGTGGTGGGGGTGGCGTGCGCGGGGTCGAGGGCGTTGGCGACCTCGTGGTAGGCGATCTTGTCGGTCAGACCGATGGTGACGTGCTCGGAGAGGTCGGCGGCGCACTTGTCCTGGAGCAGCACGTTGTTGACGTCCGGGCCGCTGAGGAACTGCGTCTTGTAGGGGGTCACCACCTCGTCGTACTTGGTGGCGATGACGGTGTAGTGCACGCCGGGCACCGTGTCGGGCACCGAGTTGAGCTTGGTGACGAAGGGCGAGCCGGCGACCTGGTCCGTGAGGCCCGGTGCGCCCTTCTTGAGGATGTCGGCGGCGCCGGGGAAGTACGGCAGGAGTTTGGTGAGGCCCGACAGGGTGGTGCCGTGGTTGTCGGGGGCGATGCCGGTCATCGAGTTCACCTTGGCCGCCCCGCCGAGGAACTTGATGTAGTAGTTCGGCATCATGCCGCCCTGCGAGTGGCCGACGATGTCGGCCTTCGGGGTGCCGGTCGCCGCGAGCACCTTGTCGACGAAGGCGGAGAGCTGGGCGGCCGACTGCTCGATCGGGGCGAGCCCGTCGAAGAGGGTCTCGCCGGGGAGCTGTCCGTAGTCGAGGGAGAAGACGCAGTAGCCGCGGTCGACGAGGTACGGGGCGAGCACCAGCCAGTTGTCGGTCGCGTTCCCGAGAGTGCCGGGGACGAGGACGACCGGCCGGGGGTGGGCAGCCGACGGTTTGCAGGAGTAGTTGTTCCATCCGCTGCTGGGGGCGGCGGCCTGCGCCGTCGTGGCGGCGGGGACCGCGGCGGCCGTGACCGCCAGCGCCAGTGCGGGGAGGGCTCCGAGCGCACGCTTCCAGGGCATCATCGAGTGATCTCCTTGCGACTCAAGGGAGTGACGACGGATGTTCGCCCTGCGGCCCGGACCACAAGAATGTTCTGCTCACGC
This sequence comes from Streptomyces sp. NBC_01471, assembly GCF_041438865.1. Lineage (NCBI taxonomy): Bacteria > Bacillati > Actinomycetota > Actinomycetes > Kitasatosporales > Streptomycetaceae > Streptomyces > Streptomyces sp. NBC_01471. The sequence continues at coordinate 6,527,915 of NZ_CP109450.1, read as the reverse complement.
CAAATTACGCGCGAGTAAGGTAGCGGGGGAAGTTACGCGCGGGTAAAGAACTGATGGAGGATCAGAAACCGATCTTCGCGATCACCGTACAGCGGGCCGCCGTGCGGACCGCTCCGTACGGCAGGTGTGTCGCCGGTCCTGCGTGGCCAGCGTCCCCGGCACGATCGCCCCGGGCCCGAACCGTGCCCGCGCCCGGTCGGCGACCGCCTCGATCCGGCGTGCCTTGTCGTCGGCGGGGTCGAACATCAGCTGATGGGCGGCGTGCTCGGCCGGGGTCAGCCCCTCGGCGCGCAGCGCGATCCCGCGCACCCTGGCGCGCTGGAGCCCGAGCGAGTCGTGGATCGCGTACGCCGCGGCGGTGAGCGCGGCCGAGTGCGCGGTGCGCTCGTGCAGGGTGCGGCCGCGGGTGGTGGTGGACCGGTCGGCGTACCGCACGGTGAGCGTCAGCGAGCCGCACACCTGTCCCTCACGGCGCATCCGGGCGCCCAGTTCCCCGGTGAGCGAGAGCAGGGCCCCGCGCTGCCGGTCGCGGTCCAGTTCGTCGCGGGGGAAGGAGCGTTCGGACGAGGTCGAGCGGGCGGCGGCGTTCGGCACGACCCGCGTACGGTCGATACCGCGCGCCCGCTCCTGGAGTTCGCGCCCCGCGCGCGCTCCGGCGATCCGCTGGAGGGTGGCGAGGGGCGCGGCGGCGATCCTGCCGATGGAGTCGAGTCCGTACGAGCAGAGGGCGCGGGCCAGCTTCGGCCCGACCCCCTGGAGCGCGGCGGCCGGTTTGTCCGCGAGGAACTCCCGGGCGTCACCGGCCACCAGCGTCGTCCCCGGCCGGGCCTCCCGTGCGGCCATCCGGGCCAGCAGCGGATTGGCGCCCACCCCGATCGCGCAGTCGAGGCCGTGGTGCGCGAGCGCCCGTACCCGCAGCAGCGCGGCGAGTTCGGTGGCGTTCCGCCCGAAGTACCGCTGCGCTCCGCGCACATCGATGAGCGCGGCGTCGGGCGGGAAGGCCTGGACCACCGGGGTGAGGTCCTCGATCAGGTCGAGCGGCAGGGCCTCGGGCGTGAACCGTACGGAGAGGATCATCCCGCGCTCCCCTGGCTGGAGTGCCAGAGCTTGCGCCCGGTGGCGTTCGGGTCCCCGGCGGGCCTGAGGTCCGCCCAGGGGTTCATCTCGTAGCCGGTGGAGAGCTGGATACGGCGGCCGTCGCCGCCGGGCTCCTCCTGGCCGCCGGGTGCGGGCGCGGCCAGGGCGGCGGCGACGGCCTCAAGGCCGCCCGTACGCCGCAGTTCCACCAGGTCGGCCAGATTCCAGGCCGCCGAGCCGACCACGCTGAGGCTGCGCGGCCCGCGCCGCTGCACGACTCCGCGCACCAGCAGCAGCCAGGAGTGGAAGACGGTGTACGCGCACGCGGCGTGGCTGTCGTCGAAGAAGGCGAGGTCGACCAGGCCCGTGCCGTCGTCCAGGGTGGTGAAGACGACCCGGCGCCCGGAGCGTACCGGCGGGGTCTGGGTGGCGGCCTTGGCGCCCGCGACCAGGACACTCTGCCCGTGCTCGGCGGAGCGCAGCCGCTGGGCGGAGAGTGCGCCCAGTTCCTTCAGGAAGGCGTAGTGGTCCTCCATCAGGTGGCGCGACGAGTCCATGCCGAGGATGCCGAGCTCGGCGCTGAGCCGCTCGGTGTCGCTGAGGTCGGGCAGCCCGGCCGGAGCCGTCTTCCGCCCCTCGCCCAGGGCGAGTTGGCCGCTGTGCGCGGACCCGCCGCTGCCCGCGTGCAGCTCGGAGATGTGCAGCAGCAGGTCCCTGCGGTTCGCGCCGAACGCGTCCAGCGCGCCGACCTGGGCGAGCCGTTGGGCGACCGGCTTCCCCGGCCGGGCGCGCTGCCAGAAGTCCAGCAGCGAGGAGTAGGGCTGCCCGGCCTCGATCCGTCCGGCCTCGGCCTCGCTGATGCCGTGGACGTCGGACAGTGCGAGACGGACGCCAAAAGTACCGGACACCAGTTCGATACGGTGTGCGACCGCCGACCGGTTCACATCCAGCGGCAGCACCGGGACCCCGCGCCGCCGCGCGTCCGCCAGCAGCAGCCGCTTCGGATACATCCCCGGATCGTGGGTGAGCAGCCCCGCGTAGAAGGCCGCGGGATGGTGCGCCTTGAGCCAGGCGGACTGGTACGTCGGCACGGCGAAGGCCACCGCGTGCGCCTTGCAGAAGCCGTACGCGCCGAACGCCTCGATGATCTCCCAGGTGCGCGCGGTGACTTCGGGCGCGTAGCCCCGTTCCGCGGTCGTCCCGGTGAACCAGGCGCGGATCCGCCCCTGCCACTCGGGGTCGGACAGCCGGCGCCGCGCCTGGTCCGCCTCGTCCCGGCCGCAGCCCGTCATGATCCGCAGGATCTCGATGATCTGCTCGTGGAAGACGACGACCCCGTACGTGGCGCTCAGCGCCTCCGCCAGATCGGGGTGCGGGAAGCGCACCGGGGCCCGGCCGTGCCGGGCTTCGATGAAGGGCCGCACCATGTCGGCGGCGACCGGCCCCGGCCTGAAGAGCGAGATGTCGACGACCAGATCGTCGAAGGTGGCGGGCTGCAGCCGTCCCACCAGGTCGCGTTGGCCGGGTGATTCGATCTGGAAGCAGCCCAGCGTCTCGGTGGAGCGGATGAGTCCGTACGTCGCGGGGTCGCCGGCGGGCACCTGCGCGGGGTCGTCCAGGTCGAGGCGCTCCCCCGTGGCCCGGCCGATCTCGGCGACGGCGTGGGCCATCGCGGACTGCATCCGCACCCCCAGCACATCGAGCTTCAGCAGCCCCAGGTCCTCCACGTCCTCCTTGTCGAACTGGGACATCGGGAAGCCCTCGCCGCTGGTCGGCATCACCGGCGTGCGCCGCAGCAGGGAGGCGTCGGAGAGCAGCACCCCGCACGGGTGCATGGCGATTCCGCGCGGCAGCGCGTCGAGCCCCTCGACCAGCTCCCACAGCCGTCCGTACTTCCCGCCGTCCCGCTTCGACTCCTCTGCCACGGCGCGCAGTTCGGGAAGTTCCGCCATCGCGGCGCGGGCGTCGCGGGCGCGGATGTGCGGGAAGGCCTTGGCGAGCCGGTCGGTCTCCGCCGGGTCCATGGACAGGGCGGCGCCCACGTCCCGTATCGCGTGGCGCACCCGGTAGGTCTCCGGCATGGCCACGGTGGCGACCCGCTCGGCGCCGAAGCGGCCGATGATCGCGCGGTAGACGTCGAGCCTGCGGGCCGACTCGACGTCGATGTCGATGTCGGGCAGCGCGAGCCTGCGCCGGGAGAGGAAGCGCTCCATCAGCAGCCCGTGCTCGACGGGGTCCGCGTTGGCGATGCCCAGCAGATGGTTGACGAGGGACCCCGCGCCGGAGCCGCGGGCCGCGACCCGGATGCCCATCTCCTTCACGTCGTCCACGACCCGGGCGACGGTCAGGAAGTAAGAGGCGTGGCCGTGGAAGGCGATGATGTCCAGCTCGTGGTGCATCCGCTCCCAGTACTCGCGCCTGCGGTCGTAGCCGCGCAGCACCATGCCGGCGGCGCTGCGGGAGGCGAGCACCCGCTGGGCGGTGCGGTGCGCGGCTCCGACGAGGCGCGGTTCGGGGAAGTGGACGGTGCCCATGCCGAGGTCGTCCTCGGCGTCGACGCTGCACGAGGCGGCCAGGGTTTGGGTCTCGTCGATCAGCCGGTGTGCGGTGTCCCGGCGGAAGCCCGCCGCCTCGGCGATCCGCTCGGCGGTGCGGAACATCTCACCGGCGTCCTTGAGCCAGCGCTCCCCGCTGTCGAGGCCCTTGCGCGGGTCGACGGGCACCAGCCTGCGGGCGGCGTCGAGGACATCGGCGACGGGCCCCTGCCCCTGGTCGGCGTAGCGGACGGCGTTGGTCAGCACGGGGCGTACGCCCTGCTCGGCGGCGAAGCCGAGCGTGCGGGCGGCGAGTCTGAGCGAGCCGGGCCCGGTACCGCCCAGCCCGTGGTGGACCGCTTCGAGGCGCAGCGCGTCGCCGTGGACCTCCCGCCAGGGCCCGAGCAGCACGGCGGCCCGGTCGGGGCGGCCGGCCGCGAGCGCCCGGCCGACGTCGGAGTCCGGGCCGAGCAGCACGGCGAGGCCGTCCCCGTGGTTCTCGTCCCAGGGCAGCAGGGGCCGCTCCCCGCCCGCGTGGGCCGCGGTGACCAGCCGGCACAGGGCCGCCCAGCCCTGTGCGCCGTCCCGGGCGAGGAAGGTCGCGCGGGGCGCGGACTCGTCCACGAACGCCCCGCCGCGCACGGGGGCGCGCATCCGGTGCGTGGGCCCCTCGGCGCGCGCCCGCCCGCCGACCGCGAGCCGCGCCCCGAACAGCGGCCGCACCCCGGCCGCGGCACACGCCTTGGCGAAGCGGACGGTGCCCGCGAGGGTGTCCCGGTCGGTCAGCGCGATGGCGTCCATGCCCCGCTCGGCGGCCCGCTCCGCGAGCCGTTCCGGGTGTGAGGCCCCGTACCGCAGGGAGAACCCCGAGACGGTGTGGAGATGCGTGAAACCAGGCATTCGCCGCACCTCCTGCTCCGATGATCCAGTCCGGTCCTGACCTTCTTCTCCACCATAGACCACTTTCGAATGCTTGTGCGATTAACGGTGTGTCAGCCATTCGGACCCGTCCCACCTGCGCAAACGCCTGCCCTGCCGGACCGTGGGGCCATGACTTTCCTGGACGAGATGAAGACCGCTGTCACTCCGCGCGCGGCGCTGCTCGTCATCGGCACGCTGGTGCTGCAGCTGCTGTTCATCGCGTCCTATGTGGGGGCCCTGCACAGTCCCAGACCGAAGGACGTCCCCTTCGGGGTCGTCGCGCCCGCGCAGGCGGGCCCGCGGCTGGTCGGCGAGCTCAGAGGACTTCCCGGCGGGCCGCTGGACCCGCGTACGGTCTCCAGCGCGACCGACGCCCGGAAGAAGATCCTCAACCGTGATCTCGACGGCGCCCTGATCGTCCGCCCCGGCGGTTCGAAGGACACGCTCCTGGTGGCATCCGGCGGCGGGACCGTGCTGTCCTCCTCGCTCGACCGGATCATCACCGGCGTGGAGAAGACACAGCGGCGGAGCGTGCGGACCGTCGATGTGGCACCGGCGTCGGCCCGGGACTTCGACGGGCTCTCCGCGTTCTACCTGGTCGTCGGCTGGTGCGTCGGCGGCTACCTCTGTGCGTCGATCCTGGCGATCAGCGCGGGCTCCCGGGCCGCCAACGGGCGGCGGGCCGTCCTCAGGCTCATCACCATGGCGCTCTACTCGGTCCTGGGCGGGCTGGGGGGCGCGGTGATCGTCGGCCCGGTGCTCGGTGCGCTGCCCGGCAGCGTCCTGGGGCTCTGGGGGCTCGGCGCCCTGGTCGTCTTCGGGGTCGGCGCGATCACTCTCGCCCTCCAGGCACTCACCGGCATCGTGGGGATCGGCCTGGCCGTCCTGCTGGTCGTGGTCGCGGGCAATCCGAGTGCGGGCGGCGCCTTCCCGCTGCCGATGCTGCCGCCGTTCTGGCACGCGATCGGCCCCTGGCTGCCCCCGGGCGCGGGCACCTGGACGGCGCGCTCCATCGCGTACTTCAGGGGCAATTCCGTCACCGGGCCGCTGCTGGTGCTCTCCGGCTGGGCGGTGGTGGGCACGGTGGTCACGATCGGCATGTCCGTGTTCCGCCGGAGGCCGGCCGTCGATCCCGGGGCGCGGGCGACGCCCCGGACCTGAGGGCGGACGGCAGAGGCCCGGCCCGTCACGAGGACGGGCCGGGCCCGGTGCTGTCGCAGCACGCGCCGCCCCGGAGCGTGCCGTGACGGGAGCGTCAGCCGATCGTCGCTCCGAAGGCAGCCAGCGCCGCGGGCACCGGCTGGAAGAACGTCTCGCCGCCGGCGGAGCAGTCACCGCTGCCACCGGAGGTCAGACCGATCGCGCTGTCGCCCGAGAAGAGCGCACCGCCGCTGTCACCGGGCTCGGCGCAGACATCGGTCTGGATGAGACCGTTGACGACGTCGCCGTTGCCGTAGTTGACGGTGGCGTTGAGCCCCTTCACGGTGCCGCCGTGCACCTGCGTGGTGGAACCACTGCGCTGGACCGCCATGCCGACGGTCGCGTCGGCCGCCTTGGTGATCGGCTGCGTCTTGCCGTTGTAGAGGTCGACCTCGCTCGGGTGCGGGGTGTCCGACGTGTACTTCACCAGGCCGTAGTCGTGGCCGGGGAAGTCGGAGGCCGCGTTGGTGCCGATCTCGGAGCCGCCCTGCGAGTCGGACCAGCTGCTGACGGCCTGGGTGCAGTGCCCGGCGGTGATGAAGTACGGCTGACCGTCCTTGACCACGTTGAAGCCGAGCGAGCAGCGGGCGCTGGATCCCCAGATGGCGTCGCCGCCCGCGATCAGGGGCTTGAACTCCCCTGCGCTGCGCTTGAGTACGGCCTTGGAGCCGAGACCCTTGACGACACTGTCCAGCTTCGAGAGCTTCGCACCGGATACGGTGCGGTCGGCGGTGACGACGATCTTGTTACTGACCGGGTCCACCGCCCACGAAGTGCCCGGCAGCGATGCCTTGTCGGCCAGGGTCTTGCGCGCGCCGGTCAGCGCGGCCGTCGAGTTCTGGACGACTCTCGCCCGGCCGCCCGCCTTGCGCACGCCCTGGGCCGCCGCCTCGTCGACGACGTTCACCACCAGGTGCTTGCTCTTGGCGTCGTAGTACGAGCCGGCCGCGTCTGCGCCCAGTTCGTGGGTCAGCGTCGAGGCCAGATTCCCGGCCGCGGTCACGGACAGCGTCTTCACCGGGGATGCCGGTGCTGCCTCGCTGGCGTTGGCCGTCTGGAAGGTGACGCCTGCGGCGATCAGCGCGGCGGCGCCGGTCGCTGCCGCGATCACACGGCGCTTGGGTATGCGTCGGTGCTTCAACTTCGACCTCCTGTGGGGGCCGCTTCCGGTCATGTGGGGTGACCGGAAGCGGAGGATGGAGCCGCCCACTATTCCGACAGTCACAGCTCGCACACAAGGTCGACTCAAGGACGGGCACACGACACCAACAAGGCACCCGCACTCCGTTCACGAATCGGGAGCCACGCGGGGGGACACAACCGGAGACAAGCCGTGCTGGAGGAGAAACCGGCGCCACGTCCGACAGCCCGCCGTCCGCTATCCACCACTGGGGGACCGGATTGCGGCGCATCCCCGTCCGCATCCGCACTTCCCCATCAACTCCTCACCCCGGACGGCGCTCTGATGGGTCATCATCGGAACGAAGGGGGATGCCAGTGCACACGATGCATGCATACGGCACAGAGGGACCGGGGCTGCGCGGGCGGGTTCGCGCGCCGGACGGACGTCATCTCACAGTGGAGCGACTCGGTGATCCGCGCGGCAGGCCGGTGTTCCTGCTGCACGGCACACCGGGCAGCAGACTCGGACCGGCCCCCCGCGGCATGGTGCTCTATCAGCGCAGGATGCAGCTCATCGCCTTCGACCGCCCCGGTTACGGAGGCAGTGACCGGCTGCCGGGCCGCCGCGTCGCCGATGTCGCCCAGGACGTCGGGGCGATCGCCGACGCGCTGGGAATCGAGAAGTTCGCCGTCGCGGGCCGGTCGGGCGGCGCACCCCACGCGCTCGCCTGCGCGGCCCTGCTGCCCGACCGGGTCACCAGAGCGGCCGCCCTGGTGACACTCGCCCCCCGGGACGCCGTCGGGCTCGACTGGTTCGAGGGCATGGCCGCGTCCAACGTCCGGGAGTACACCAGCGCGTCCGACGACCCCGACGGTCTGGCGGCCCGGCTCATCCCGCGCTCGGCGGAGATCAGGAAGAACCCCGTCCGCCTCCTCGACCAGTTGTTCAGCGACCTCACCGACGCCGACCGCAGAGTCGTCAACGACGCGGGCGTGCGGGCCATGCTGCTGCGCAACTACCAGGAGGCGCTGCGCACTTCACCGTACGGCTGGATCGACGACGCGCTGGCGTTCTCCCGTCCCTGGGGCTTCGACCCCGCCGACATCCGCAGCCCGATCATGCTGTGGCACGGGGTGAAGGACGTCTTCTCGCCCGTCGGCCACTCCCGCTGGCTGGCCCGGCGCATCCCGGGCGCGACGGCCGTACTCGAACCGGCCGCCGCGCACTTCGACGCGCTGCACGCGCTCCCCCGCATTCTCAACTGGCTGCTGGACGAGTGAGGACCGGGCGCGTGGCGGCGGCCCGGCCCCTCACACCACGAGCGGCTCCAGGTCCCGGCTGAACCGCCGTGCGTCGCCCGCGATCCCCACGTAGTCGTGGTCGTCACCGAGCTGCCGCCGCAGTTCGCTGACGGTCTCCGCCCTCAGCAGCTGCGCCTCCTCCTTGCGGCCGAGCGCGTCCAGCGTCACCGACATGTTGGACGCACAGGCCAGGGTCTCCGGATGGTGGGCGCCGACCACCTCGCGCAGGGCCGCGACCACCCGGCGCTCGATCTCCAGGGCCTTGGGGAGATCGCCCAGCTCGGCCGTGACATTGGCCAGGTTGACGGTCGCGAACAGCACATGCGGATGGCGGGGGTTCAGCACGTCGCTCATCGCCCTGATCGTGCTGGCGAGCACCGACTCGGCGGTGTCCAGCGCCCCGCAGGCCCCCTGGTAGATACCGAGGTTGTTCATGGCCGTGAGGGTGTACGGGTGCCGCTCCCCCGGCATCTTCATGTACTGGTCGACCACCGCCTGCGCGGTGTCCCGCGCCCCCACCGCGTCCCCGGCGGCGAACAGGTCGGCCGCGAAGTTCAGGTCGCAGGCGAGCCAGTCCGGGTTGGCCACCGTGTACTTGAGGCGGTACCGGTCCCGGGTGGCCGCGGTCAGCCGTCTGGCGTCCTCCGGACGGCCGGCCCTGCGCAGCGAGACGGCCAGGCTCTTGGCCGCCGCGAGCGTCCCGGGGAAGGCCCGGCCCAGCTGCTCCTTGAAGATCTGGTACGTCCGCGAGAGCAGCGCGACGGAGTCCTCGTACCGGCCGACCTCGCGCAGGTCACGGGCGAGGTTCTGTGCGGACGAGAGGGTGTACGGGTGCTCGGGGCCGAGCACTTCGGTGCGCCGGTCGTAGACGTCCTGGTCCATCTCGCGCGCGCGGGCGTACTGGCCGGCGATGCGCAGGTTCAGCGCCAGGTTGTTGGCCGCGGCCAGGGTCCTAGGATGCGACTCGTCGAAGATCTCCTTGAACCCCTCGTACGCCTCGGTCGCCAGGGTCATGGCCCTGCTGTACTCACCGACCGCGCCGAGGTCCATGGCCAGCGCACTGGTGGTCATATAGGTGTGCGGATGCGAGGGGCCCAGCTCCGGGAGCTGCTCGCGCTGGCGCCGCAGGGTCTCCTCGTCCAGCTCCATCGCCTCCACGTACCGTCCGCGCGAACGGAGGATGTTGGAGAGGTGGAAGCGGAGGTAGAGGTACTGCAGGTCGTTGTTGCCGAGGCGTTCGCGCCACACCTCGCGCAGCTCCCCGGCGAGTGCCGCGGCCGTGACGAAGTCGCCGCGCTTCCAGAGGTAGCGCACCCGGTCGATCATCAGCCGCCGGGTCTCCGGCTCCTTGCAGAGCCTGGCCTCCGACGGGCCCAGGTGCGGCCAGATGGGGGCGAAGTCGGGCCAGGTGCCGGGGTTGTCTATCGGCTCGTCACCGTCGGGCCTGGCGCCCGCGAGGATCATGTGGACGGCGTGCCGCGCCTCGTCCCGCTCCGCATGGGTGAGCTGCGCCTTGATCACGGCCTGCACCAGCCGGTGCACCTGGATGGAGCCGCCCACCGGGTCCACCTTGGCGAGCGCGAAGCGGCCGATCTCCCGGATGACCCGGCCGAGCACCAGCTTCTCCTGGAGCGTCGCGTCGTACGGCTTGAGCGCGTCGATCATCTCCCGGCTGTAGAGGAGCTTCGCCGAGATCGGTTCCGGTGCGAAGAAGGCACAGAGCTGGAGCAGCCGGACCGCGGCGGGCGAACGCTCCTTGAGGCGGGCGATGGACACGTTCCAGGTGGCGGCCACCGGCTCGGGGTATCCGGCGGGCTGGTTGAGCCCGAGGACGCTCTCGGCCTCCTGGGCGAGCTGTTCCAGATAGGTGTCGACGGGGGTGGCGGTCTCGGCGATCCAGGCGGCGGCCTGCTCGACGGCGAGCGGCAGGTCGCCCACCGCCTCGGCGACCCGCGCCGCGTCCTCGCCGGAGAGCCCCGGCGCTCGGCGCTGGATGTGCTCGACGGACTCCTCCCGCATGAAGACGTCCACGGGCAGCGCGTCCCCGTACTGCGACCAGGTCTGGTTCCGCGAGGTCACCAGCACATGGCCGGGGCCGCCCGGCGGGAAGAAGCGCTTCAGCTGCTCGGGGTCGTCCGCGTTGTCGAAGACCAGCAGCCAGCGTGAGGTGGGCACCCCGCGGCGCAGCAGGTCGATGGCCTCCTGCGACGCGGACGCCATGTCTTCGGCGCCCTGGGTGCCAAGACGGACGGCGAGTTCGGCGAGGCCGGCGATCACGTCGTCGGTCTGTTCCGCGGAGATCCACCAGACCAGGTCGTAGTCGGCCATGAAGCGGTGCACGTACTCCAGGGCCACCTGGGTCTTGCCGACGCCGCCGAGCCCGTACAGCGTCTGGGGCTGCGGCAGGACCACGGCCATCCCGCCGCCGAGCTGGTCGCGCATCCGCTCCAGCACCAGGGAGCGCCCGGTGAAACCGGAATTGCGGGCCGGCGCGTTCCAGACCTTCGGGACGGTCCCGGGGAAGCGGGGTCCCGGCGCCACGCCGTCGACCGCCTGGCCCGGCCGGTCCACCGCCCGCAGCAGCGCCGCGGTGGCGTGCACTTCGTCCAGCCGGAACAGGTCGACCGGGTTGCGGTCGATGTACGGCGTGGTCAGCCGTACGTCGCCGACGCGCAGCGGCAGCAGGTGCCTGCGGGTCCCGGAGGGGTCCTCGGCCGCCGAGCGCTGCCAGACCTCCACCGCGCGGGCCGACTTGAGATAGGCGCTGGAGAGGACGACGACGGTACGGGCCGCGCCGTCGGCCGCCGCGGTCTCCGCGTCGGACGGCGCGGCCTCGGCGGAGACGTCGCGCGGCACCACCCGGAAGCCCGCGCGGGTGAGCACCGACTCGATCCAGTCGGCCCACATCCGGTTCTCCGCCACATAGCTGAGCAGCAGGTCGGCGGGGAGCGCGGGACGGCGGCGGGTGAAGGCGTCCCTGATGCGCAGCCTGACCTCTTCGGGGATCTGCGGCATCGAGGTGATCCGGCGGTCGGTGACGACGGCGGCGAGCCGTTCGAAGGCGGAGAGCAGCGAGTTGGTGAGTCCGGCCTCGTCGCCGAAGGTGGCCAGGGTCTCCTCGTAGGCGTAGTAGGGGCGGTACGGAATCTCGACCGCGCCCCAGTACGCGGTGAGCTCCTCGCCCGTCAGCCCGCGCGGCAGCCCGTCGAACCGGAGCCTGGCCAGGGCCCGTCCGGCGTCCGCCTTCTCTTTCTCGCCCTCGTCGATCCGCATCGGGACGGGCAGGATCTGGATGCCCCGGCCGCCGTCGTGCTTGTCGATCTGGCGGGCCACCGCGGCGGCGCCGTCGATGGACTGGTCGCTGAGGGTGAAGCAGTCGACGAGCGCGTCGGGCAGATGGACGGTGCAGATGTCGGCGATGTCGCTGAGGCCGGTCCTGCTGTCGATGAGGACGTAGTCGTAGTTGGCCTTCATGTCGTCGCGCAGCGCGTCGAAGAAGTGGCCGCCGCCGAGCCGGTCGTAGAAGTTGTCCCAGTCGAAGGTGGAGACGGTGGCGGAGTACTCGCGGTTCTGCCGGCCCGCCGACACGAAGTCGAGCGTGCCGCCGTCGGGGAACTCCCAGCCCAGCCTCTCCGGTGTCAGCGAGACCGCGTGCTGCTGGATGCGGGCGTAGTCCCGGTGCCAGTCGTCGGGGCGCGGGACGGGGCTGGTGGCCGCCCAGGCGTACTCGGTGATCAGGTCGATGATCCCCGTGGTGGCGCCGAGCGTGGACGGGTCGAGGAAGGGGTGGAAGAAGCGGTAGAGACCCGGCGCCTCCAGGTCCCAGTCGACCGCGAGGACGCGTTTCCCGTTGGCGGCCAGGATCCAGGCGGTGTTGGCCAGGGCCATGGTCCGGCCGGTACCTCCCTTGTACGAATAGAAGGTGACGATGCGTCCGTCACGACCTGCCGTCATCCGTGTCCTCCGCATCGAGCGCGAGATCCTGTGTAGCCGGTGTGCAGCGCGTGCCGGCCTGTTCGGTCGCCATCGGGCCGATGAGCCGGGGCCGTTCGTGGTGTCCGCCGCCGCCCGGCGGGTAGACCGCGGCGTGCTTCAGATACTGCTGGGCGGCGGCTTCCACCACCTGGGGCAGGATCTGGCCGAAGGCCTCCATGCTCGGGACGCCTTTGGCCGCGGCTCTCGACGCGGCGCGCCCCTCCCGCATCTTGCCCGGCATGGTGTCTTCGAGACGGCCGGTGAGCTCGGCCTCGGACGCCCTGCTCTGGTGGTCGTCGCGGTTCCAGGGGACGACGACGCTCACCCAGGGCCGGTGCTCGGAGTCGAAGGCGGAGAGCCGCTGGCGCCGTTCGTCGTCGTGCAGGGCCCAGCGGTCGACGAGCAGCACCTCGGGGCGTGACGGAGGCTGCTTTCCGTCGAGATGGAGGACCTCCTCGTCGAACGAGGTCACGGTGGCCTGGTAGTTGAGCGAGCGCACCAGGTCCTCGGCGAGCCGGGACAGCGGCTGCGCGGAGACCGGGTGGTACGGATTCCAGTCCAGCGGGGTGTCCCCGTAGTACTCGGAGTGCCGGCCGTCGGGCAGGTCGTGGCGGGTGGGCGCGGCGACCGTCAGTTTCATCGGGCGGGGCCCGGCGCTGGGCGGTCCGAAGGCGCTGGGTATGGCCCGGTAGTCGACGGGGCGGCAGGGGCCGATGTCCGATGAGTCGGCGACGCTCACAATGCGTTTGGCCAGTTCGTAGACGGCCCGCTCGTACTCCTCGGCGAATATCCGCAGCTTGACGAGACCGTAGAGCCCGTCGGTCACATAGCGCTCGCCGAAGGCCCGGTGGTTGAACTGCAACCGCGCTGCCGGGCCCGGCAGTTGGTGCGGCGGCACGGGAACCCAGAGGGCGGGGACTATCGCGTCGGCGGTGCGGTTGCTGCGGACCTGCTCCTGAATGGCGCGCTGGGCGAAGGCGTACCACTCCTTGCCGCACATCTCGCTGCCGAAATAGCGGGGTGAGAAGAGCGGCACGAAGACCCGGCAGGTGGCGAGGACTTCACCGAGCCGCTCCGACCAGCCCTCCCCCGACCGCAGCTCCCGGTCGATGAAGCCCGCGGGCGCTCCGGCGGGCAGATTGGTCATGGCCATCACATGGGCGCAGAGATCACGGAAGAGCCGCTCGACCCACATGTCCGGGTCGGGCCCGACGGCTCCGTGTTTCGGAGTGTGTGCGTAGCTGAGAAAAAAATACGGCCTGTGGTTCGCCGCTCTCGGCTGTTCCGATGCTGCCAACTCGGCCCCCCGTCGTCCACGAAGACATCATTCCGGAGCGAACAGTCTCCACCCCGTCAACGTTCGGTCAATCAACGCCGTTTTTCGGTCATCCACTTCGTCGCGTGCGCCACAGCTTCCTTGATCGGAAACGCCATGGCGGCCACATTTCCCAGCTTCCCCTCCCGCAGGCTCCCGCGGGGGAAATCCGCACCGATCAGTTCGAAATCGCTGTCGTCGAGTTCGATGTCCCGGTATTCGAACCACTCACGCCCTCCGCCCGTACCGACCACGCACCGGTACGGCCGCGTCGGGATATCCGGAATCCGGTATTCAGCGAGATGGAAGGAGGTGCACACACCGAATCCCACATTGATCATCAATTCCTCCGCTCCGGCGGCGGCAAGCCTGCCGAGCGGCGACTCCTCACCGAGGTGGCAGTCGGCGGGATGGTCCTTTACCAGTTCCCCGGCGCGCGCGCCCAGCGCCGCGAACGAGGTCTGCGGATGGCCGCTGCGCACCGCGCCCGGGGAGAGCCGGACGCATTCAGCCAGCCGGCCCATGCCGGGGCAGGGGGTACGGGCGGGATCGAAGGCGGGCATCGAGGCGAGGAAACGGGCCCTGGCGTCCGCGGTGAGTCCGGCGGTCTGCCGCAGATGGGCCGCCGATGTCGTGGAGTTCTCCGGGGTGAAGGCCGGGACCACCAGCGTCCCGCCCCCGCCCAGTACCTCCAGGAGCGCGTCGCGCAGCGTCCGTGCGTCCAGTCCCGTGCCGCCGAGGGCGGCGTGCACCAGCAGCGTCGTCCCCTCCGTCACACCGAGCGCTCTCAGCCCGGCGGCAAGCGCGGCTCCCTCAGCCACCGGCCGTCTCCTCCCACTCGTCCCACAGGGCGGCGACCAGACTCTTCCCGCTGACAGTCAGTTCGGCCGCACCCTCCAGAGCTTCCAGCGCCTGCCGGGTGTGCGCCAGGGTGCGTGCGCGGTTCTCTCCTCCGTACGCGGCGAGCGCCACGCCCTCATAGGCGCCGGTCAGCACCTCCGAGACCGGCACCGGTTCCGGCCGCCAGGCCACCCGGTGCGCCCAGGAGCCGTCCTGGGCGTAGAGGTCGGTGACATCAAGGAGCGCGCGCAGCTTCGCGCGGCGCGCGGCGCGCAGCAGGCCCCGGGGGGTGAGGCCGGGCAGGGGGACGCCGATGGCTCCGTGGCCGTGCCGGCCGACGACCGGCTCGCCGGCGGTCAGCGGGGTCACCGTGGTGAGCCGGGCGGCGGCGTCCTCGGCGTGCGCCGGGACGGCCGCGCGCAGCGCGGACCAGGTGTGCGCGAAGCGCCGGCTCCAGTCGGCGGCGCCGACCAGGGTGAGGCGCGGCCCTACGGGCGTACCGAAGCAGTCGCGGTACGGATCGAGGTCGTCCAGCGCGAGATCGGGGGCCCCGTCGCAGTCGATCCGGCGCAGCGGCTGCCAGTCGGCGGTGGTCTCGTCCGGGCGCGGCACGCGCAGTTCGGCGCCCCCGCTCCTGACGAGGAAGCCCTTCTCGGCGCGGCGGACCTCGGCAAGGCCGCTCCCGGCGGCCCCGGTGAGACGTAACGCCCCGTAGGTCGGGAGGTGCAGCAGACCGCCGGTGTACGGGACGGTGACGGGCAGGTCGAGCCCGCCGCGCAGGGCTCCTGCCGCGACGTGGGCGGCCAGTCTGCCGGGGGTGCCGGTCCGGCCCTGGTGGAGGGCGTCCAGGCAACTGAGCAGCCAGCTGCGGGCGTAGGGGTGGGCGAGCACGGTGTCGAGCCCGTCGGACCGCTGCTCGACCGCGCCCGCCAGCTCCCAGGCCCGCGCCCACTCCTCGCCGCCGCGGCCCGCGAGCTCCGTGTGGAGCGCGGCGAGCAGCGTGCGGGTCAGCTCCTGCTGTCCGGCGTCCAGCTCCCGCGGGTCGGTGAGCGCGGGCGAGGTGGTGGCCGCCGCGGTGCGGCTCTCGATGCCGCGGACCAGCGCCTCCAGGTCGGCGCAGTAGACGCTCTCCTGGCCGAAGGAGCCCGCGCGGTAGCGGTGGGTGTAGAGGCCGCCCCCGCAGGACCGCACGACGGGGCACTCCCGGCACTTCTCACCGACACCGGCCAGGCCGAGCTGGCGGGCGCGGACCCCCGGGTGGGCGACGACCTCGTCGAAGGCGTGGCTGAAGACGTCGAACCCGGTGAACGCGGCGCCCTCGTAGGCGCTCTTGAGGGAGTCGACCTGCTCCAGCGTGCCGTCGGTCTCCACGACCACCAGGTCGGTGGGGGCCAGGCCGAGCGACTCGGTGAGGCTCGGGCCGCCGTTGAGCGTGGAGATGACCGACTCGAAGAGCCGCACGGGGATCTGACGCCCCTGCGCGTCCCAGCGGTCGAAGACCGCCAGGATCCAGTCGGCGTAGGCGGTCGGTGATCCGGCGGGCCGGTGCGGGGGGTCGTCCCAGGTCGCGTGCGGCAGCAGGAAGTCGATGCGCGGCGGGGCGAGGCCGGTCAGCGCGTCGTATACGGCCACCGGGTCGTTCAGCACGTCGATGGTGCAGAGCAGACCGAGGTCGAGGTGGGCGTACCGGTCCTGGCGGAGCAGTTCGACGGCCCTGAGCACCAGCGGATGGCTGGTGCGGCCGTCGGCGAAGCGGCGGTGCCGGTCGTTGGACGCGCGGTCCCCGTCGAGGGAGATGCCGACCCGGACGTGGAACTCGTCGAACAGGTCGAGGTACCGGGGGCTGAGCTGGAGGCCGTTGGTATGGATCCGGAGGTCGAGCTCGGCGGTCCCCTCCAGGGCCCCGGTGAGCTCCTCACAGACGCGGCGCAGCCGTGCGGGCCCTGCCAGCAGTGGCTCCCCTCCGTGCAGGATCACTGACACGGAGGGCAGGTCATGGGTCCTGGCGTGCTCCGCCAGTCGCAGAGCTGTCCAGTGGATCGCCTGGTCAGAGATGGCTTTGGGCCGAGTGCGCCAGCTCTGGTCGGCATGTTCGTAGACATAACAGTGGTCACAGGCAAGATCGCATCTGCTGTGGACCTTGAGGACGATCTCGCGGAATGGGACCAGGGGTCCTGTCATTCCACCAGTCTAGAGCGCCGAATTGAAGGTCGATGCCCGCATGGAACGGCCGGTCGAGAGGGTGAGGACCCGGCCGAGCTGCTTGACAGCCTCGGTACCGCGCACATCGATCTCGGCCAGGGGGACACGCGGCTTCTTGACAGTGGCGGAAGAGGCTGAAGTTACGGACATGGTGAGGCCGTCCTTGAGGGATGTTTTCTGGACATGGGCAGGAATGCCGATACTTGCACCGTTGCAGTGTCGGCGGGTCGACTTTACTCTCAACCAGACTGATGGCAACTGAGCGCGACCGGACGCAACAAGAACGTCGCACAGAGTGTGCTCCAGAATTCCGGAACACACCATTCCATCTAAAGAGTGAAGACTGAAGTCGCAGACGGGGGTTCATGTGACGGTGTTTCCCGCTCCGGGGCGGAACCCGGAACGCAGCATGGTCTTCCGGAATGCCGATCTGCCCGAGCTGTTCCACCACGCCGACGCCCACGCCATCGCCAGACAGGGCGAGGCCGTGGGCTCCACCCGGGCCCAGCTGGTGCTCCTGGTGGTGGGCGCCGCGACGGCGTCACTGCCCTGGCGGGCGGAGCTCGGGGGCGGCTTCCAGGCCATCGGCGTACTGAGCACACTGGCCTACGCCGGGGTGCTGCTGCTGACCTTCAGCACCTCCCGCCGCAAGGCGAAGGCGGAGTGGCAACTCAACCGCTCCGCAGCGGACTTCATCAAGTCCATGTGCTGGCGCTACGCGGTCCACGGCGCGCCCTTCGACGTCGGTTCGGCCGAAGTCGACGCGCTGTTCACCAGCCGCGTCGGGGAGCAGCTGGAGGAGCTGCGCACGGTGGGCTGGGACCAGGAGCCGCCGGGAGCGGATCTGATAACTCCTCAGATGCGTGCCCTGCGGGCCAAGTCGTTCGAGGTCCGCAAGGAGACCTATGTACGGGACCGGCTGATCGAGCAGCGCAACTGGTACCGGCGCAAGCAGGAAGTGTCCCGCGGTGCCACCCTCCTGTGGTCCAGCGCCTTCGCGCTGCTCACCCTGGTCGCCCTGGTCTTCGGAGTGCTGCGCGCCCTCTCCCTCTCCGAGAACACCGAGGTCGCCGCGGTGGTCTCGGCCGCCGCCGCGTCCGGGGTGGCCTGGAGCGAATTCCGCCGGCACCAGCCGCTGATCTCGGCGCACGCACTGGTGGAGGAGAAGCTCAAGGCGCTGCATCTGGAGATGGAGAGCCCCCTCACCGAGAAGCAGTGGTCGGCCGCGGTCTACGAGACCGAGCGGGTCGTCTCACCGCAGTACACCGACTGGCTTGCCCGGCACGGTAGTTGACACTGCGTCACACCCGGGTTGCCGCACTGCCCGGGGTCTCCGGCCGTACGGAGGCGCCGCGGCGATCGTTTTCAGTCACGTTTCACGCCCTCGCGCCAGATGACCGTCACCGGCTTGCCCGCCTCCCGGGCGTAGCTGACGATGTCGCCCGTACCGCCCGGACCGCGGGCCGGCAGGCCGTCCCAGACGGCCACCAGGCGGTCGCAGTTGTCGGCGATATAGGCGCCGGCCGCGTAGTAGGCCTCGTCCGTGGCGTGCGGGAAGTCCATCCGGACCTCCTGGGCCGCCCGGCTTCTCAGCCGGTGGTAGCCGGCCAGCTCGCCCGGGTCGCAGAAGCCCAGTTCGTAGTCGCCGCTGGGGATGACCGCGGTCAGCTCGGCGCCGCATTCGAGCGCGATGCAGGCGAAGAGCTGGTCGGCGCCCGCGGCCAGGCTGGAGAGGACCTCCAGGGGCCCCGCGTGGCCGCCGAGCAGCGTGCGCAGCGCCTCCCGCACATGGGCGACGGCGTCGGGCGGAATACTGCGGTGCCCGGTCACTCCGATGCGCTCCATACGCCCCCGCCTTCCGTGAGCTCCCCGCTCCCCCTGACATCCTCTCAAAAGTACGCAAGAGCCCCCGCCCGGAATCCCGGACGGGGGCTCTTGCGCTGCTGCGTCAGCGGGGGCGGCGGCAACCGCCCGGGAGGCCGGTCAGTAGACGCTGACCCCGTAGGCGCTCAGTGCCTCGGTGACGGGCTGGAAGAAGGTCGTACCGCCCGATGTGCAGTCACCGCTGCCGCCGGAGGTGAGACCCAGGGCCGTGGAGCCCGAGTAGAGCGGGCCGCCGCTGTCACCGGGTTCGGCGCAGACCGTTGTCTGGACGAGTCCGGAGACGACGTCCCCGCCGCCGTAGTTGACGGTGGCGTTCAGCGCGGTGACCTTGCCGCTGTGGGTACCGCTGGTGGAGCCGGTCCTGGTCACGGTCTGGCCCACGGTGGGGTTGGCCGCACTGGTGATGTCCTGGCTGCCGACGGTGCCGTCGTGCGGCACCGCGGTGTTGGTGTACTTGACGATGCCGTAGTCATTGCCCGGGAAGCTGGTACCGGCCGTCGGGCCGATGCTCGTGGTGTCGGAGGAGTTGGTGTACCAGGCGGGAGAACCCTCGGTGCAGTGCCCTGCGGTGAGGAAGTAATAGGTGGAGCCACTGCGTACGTTGAAGCCGACGGAGCACCGCCACTGCGAGGTGTAGATGGCGTCACCGCCCTTGAGGAGCTTGTTGAAGGTGCCGGCGGTGCGCTCGACGCGTATCGCGCCCGCGTTGGCCCCGGTCCGCTGCTGGATCCGGCTGATCTCCGCCGATGAGACCGAGCTGTCCGCGGTGACGACCAGGTGGCCGGTCGCCTTGTCGACGTACCAGGCGGTGCCCGCCACGTTCGCGCTCTGCACGGCGTTGCTCGCGGCGGTCAGCTGCTGGGGGCTGTACGCCGTGGCCTGGTCGGCGTGGGCGGTGGGGACCGTGAGTGCGGCCGCGACCAGCAGGCCGGACGCCACGGCGATCAGCCGGCCGCGTCTCGCGGGGCCGCTGTGGGGGGTGGTGCGCTTGATCCTCATATCAGTTCCTCCGGAAGAGAATCCGCGGGTCCTTCGGTGGGGGACCCATGAGGCGCAGGCCGGGACGCGGCGGATCGATTCCGCCGTGTCCCTGACAAACGCGCTGCCGGGAGTACAGCGCGACCCGGCCGTCCGGCGCAAGAGCGCCTTTCGGCCGGGCCCCGCCGTCGCGTGCCCCGGGTCAGCGGGTGAGCGCGGTGCGTTCGCCCGCCGCGACCGCGACCGGGAGGGTGTTGCCCGGCGGCGGGAAGGGGCAGATGAAGTGCTCGGCGAAGGCGCAGGGCGGCAGCAGCGTGCGGTTGAAGTCCACGCTCACCGTCCCGTCGGCGGCCGGTGCGGACGGCCGCAGGAAGCGGAACCGGTAGCTGCTCGTCCCGCTGGTGACGTCGGCGAACACCGCCCAGAGCGAGCCGTCCTCCTCCTCGGCGACCTGGAGGGTGTGCTCGTCGCCCGCCAGGTGGAAGGCGAGTTCACCGGAGAGTCCGAGACCGCGGTCGCGGCCGTCGGCGTTGGGGACCTGGACGGTGCGGCTCGCACCGTACGGCCGGTAGAGGCCCGGGAGCACCCACTCGGCGTCGTACGGCGTGGCCTCGATACCCGCGAAGGCCCGCCGGTTCGCGGAGTCCGGGTCCCAGACGCGGACCGCCCACAGCCCTTCCCTGCGCACCACGACCAGACGCCGCCCGCCCTGCGCGATGCGGGCCTGCGCGGGCGGGGCGTGGTCGGCGGTGAGCGCGGCCCGGCCGGTGAACGGCTTCCCGTCGAGGGAGAGCCCGTCCTCACCGGTGGCCGTCAGCACCACCTCGTCACCGGCCGCCTCCCAGTGCCCCGCGACGCCCGGGATCCGTCCTTCCGGCGCATCGTCGAGCCAGTGGGTGCCGGTGAGGGCCAGCGGGCCGTAGGGCGCGGAGACGGTGGCCGTGCGCTGCTCGTGCCACGCCTTCCAGCTGTCCGGCCCGGAGGCCGCTTCCTCGGTGTCGCCGGTACTGCCCGTTCCTTCTGTCATGTGATCAACCCTTCCATACCGGCTCGGCGAGACCGAGGTGGGAGCGGAGCGTCGGCCCGGTGTACTCGGTACGGAACACCCCGCGCTCCTGGAGCAGCGGCACGACCCGGTCGACGAAGTCGTCGAGGCCGCCCGGGGTGAGGTGCGGGACGAGGATGAACCCGTCGGCCGCGTCGGTCCGGACGAACTCGTGCAGTTCGGACGCCACCGCCTCCGGGGTGCCGATGAAGGACTGGCGGCCGGTGGTCTCGATGACCGTCTGCCGGATGGACAGCCCCTTCTCCTGCGAGAGCGCCCGCCACTTCGCGGCGACGGCGAGCGGATCGGCCACCCGGACGCGCCCCTGGACGAAATCGGAGCCGACATCGGGGTCGGTCTCCGGCAGCGGCCCGTCCGGATCGTACGAGGAGAGGTCCCGGCCCCAGATCTGCTCCAGGGCGAGGATCGCGTTCTGCGGGGACACCTGCTGCTCACGGATGACCGCCGCCCGTTCCGCCGCGTCGGCCGCGGTGTCACCGAGGACGTAGCTGACACCCGGCATGATCTTCAGCTCCGACGGCTCGCGTCCGTACTTCGCCAGCCGCCGCTTGGTGTCGGCGTAGAACGCGCGGCCCGCCTCCAGGGTGCCGTGCCGGGTGAAGATCACGTCGGCGGAGGAGGCGGCGAACTCGCGGCCCTCGTCCGAGTCACCGGCCTGGATGACGACGGGATGGCCCTGCGGGGAGCGCGGGACGGTGAACTCACCCGCGATGTCGAAGTGCGGGCCCGTGTGGGCGAAGGGCCGCGGGCTGCCGTCGGGGCTCCAGGAGTCCCACAGCTCACGCGCCGTCGCGACGAACTCGGCGGCGCGGGTGTAGCGGTCGGCCCGGTCGAGATAGCCGCCGCGCCGGAAGTTCTCGCCGGTGAAGGCGTCGGACGAGGTGACCACGTTCCAGGCGGCCCGGCCGCCGCTGAGGTGGTCGAGGGTGGCGAGCCTGCGGGCGAGTTCGTACGGCTCGTTGAAGGTGGCGTTCACGGTCGCGGCCAGTCCGAGCCGGTCGGTGACGGCTGCCAGCGCGTTGAGCAGGGTGATCGACTCGGGTCGGCCGACCACGTCCAGATCGTGGATCCGCCCCTGGTACTCACGCAGCCGCAGCCCCTCGGCGAGGAAGAAAAAGTCGAACCTGCCGCGCTCGGCCGTCCGGGCGAGATGCTCGAAGGAGGAGAACTCGATCTGGCTCCGCGAGCGCGGATCGGTCCAGACGGTGGTGCTGTTGACGCCCGGGAAGTGGGCGGCGAGATGGATCTGCTTCTGCTGTCCGGTCATGGCCGTCCCCCGGCGGTCGCGTCCTTCGTGAGCGGCGGGCCCGGGCGGTGCGGCTGCGGGTGCGCTGCCCGCGGCGGGCTGCCGGGGGCCCGGGGGCTCCGCGCGTACCGGCCCGCGGGACGGGCGAGGCCCAGGTGCTCGCGGAGCGTCGCGCCCGGATAGAAGCGGCGCAGCAGGCAGTGGTGCTGGAGCAGCGGGACCGTACCGTCGACGATCAGCGGGAGGTCGCGCTCCACATCGGTGGGCCGCAGGTGGAAGCCGTCGGCCGCGTCCTGCGCGTACCAGTCGGCGATGAGGCGGGCGAGGCCCACCGCGTCGGCGCTGGTGTGCAGTTCGACCGGGAGCGAGACCAGGACCCGCAACTGGTCGGGGCTGCGGCCGTGGGCGGCCGCCCGGTTCCTGATCTCCTCCCTGAACGTACGGGCGGTGAGCGGGTCGTCGGCCCGGACGAGCACCACATCGGCATGCCGGACGGCCGCCTCACGGGCCGCCGCGCCTGTTCCGTCGACGACCGTGACGGGGTGGCCCTGGGGCGGTCTGGGCACGATGGAGGGCCCCCGGACGGAGAACGTACGGCCGGTGAAGTCGGTGTAGTGCAGTCGGTCCCGGTCGATGAAGCGGCCGGTGGCCACATGGCGGATCTCCGCGTCGTCCTCCCAGCTGTCCCACAGCCTGGCTGCCACGTCGGCGACTTCGCCCGCCTCGTGCCAGAGGTCGTCGCCGGGCGCGGCGTCACGGCGTCCGAAGAGGGCGGCCTCGGCTGCGGTGTCCGACACCGCGGCGCTCCAGCCGGCCCGGCCCCGGCTGACCCAGTCCAGGGTGGCGACGGCCGACGAGACGTGGAACGGCTCGGTGTGGGTGGTGGTCACGGCCGGTACGAGACCGATCCGTCCGGTCCCGGGCGCCACCCGGGCGAGCACGGCCAGCGCGTCGGGTCCCGGCCGGGCGAAGGAGTCGCCGAGAGTGACGAAGTCGAGGGTGCCGCGCTCGGCGAGGAGCGCGAGGGCGGTGTAGTACCCGGCGTCGTAATGCGGCCGGCCGCCGATCTCGGCGGCGAGGTGGAGGGGTCGGGGCACTGGCATGGTCAGGAGTCCTTTCACAGGACCTTGGAGAGGAAGGCGCGGGTCCGCTCGTGCCCGGGGTGGTCGAGTACGGCGGCGGGCGGGCCCTGCTCCACGATCCGGCCGCCGTCCATGAAGACCACCGTGTCGGCGGCCTCCCGGGCGAAGCCGATCTCATGGGTGACGACGATCATCGTGGTGCCCTGTGCGGCCAAGTCCTTGATGACGTCGAGGACTTCACCGACGAGCTCGGGGTCGAGGGCCGATGTGGGCTCGTCGAAGAGGAGCAGGCTGGGCTCCAGCGCGAGCGCTCGGGCGATGGCCACCCGCTGCTGCTGTCCGCCGGAGAGCCTGCCCGGGTAGGCGGACGCCTTGTCGGCGAGGCCGACGCGGGCCAGCAGTTCCACCGCCGCCGCCTCCGCCTCCTTACGTGGCCTTCCGAGGGCCGCCACGGGGGCTTCGGTGATGTTCTCGAGGACGGTCAGGTGCGGGAAGAGGTGGAAGTTCTGGAAGACGAAGCCGATCCGGGTGCGCTGCTTGAGCACCTCGCGCTCGGGCAGTTCGTAGAGGCGGCCGCCGGAGCGGCGGTAGCCGATCAGGGCGCCGTCCACGCTGATCCAGCCGCGGTCCACCTTCTCCAGGTGGTTGATGGTCCGCAGCAGGGTCGACTTCCCCGAACCGGACGGGCCGAGGACGACGGTGACCTCACCGGTGCGGACCGTCAGGTCGATACCGCGCAGCACTTCGAGAGCGCCGAAGCTCTTGTGCACGGCCCGGATCTCGACCATGTTGGGGGCCGGGTCCGGTGCGGTGGTCAGGGCTTCCTCCGCCGGGCCGGCGTCG
Source organism: Streptomyces sp. NBC_01471 (assembly GCF_041438865.1). Lineage (NCBI taxonomy): Bacteria > Bacillati > Actinomycetota > Actinomycetes > Kitasatosporales > Streptomycetaceae > Streptomyces > Streptomyces sp. NBC_01471. The sequence continues at coordinate 6,504,328 of NZ_CP109450.1, read as the reverse complement.
GCAGGGGCCGATTCCGCCTGGACCGTTTCCGTGGAGGCCGTCTCCGTGGAGGCCGTCTCCGTGGAGGCCGTCTCCGTCAGGCTGTTCTCCGTCAGGCTGTTCTTCGTCAGGCTCGCTGTCATCGTGCGGACTCCTTGAGCAGGGTGAGGGCGGCGCGCGCGGTGGCGTCGTTCTGCCGGAAGGCGGGGGCGTTCGTGTGCGGCCTGGCGAAGGCGCCGGACGAGCGGGCCGTGGTGTGCGGGCCGAGGGCGAAGCGCCGCGGATGCGGCCCCGTGCCGCGCTCCACGACCCGCCCGTCGACCGGGTCCACGACCAGCAGCCCCGCCGCGCTGGACCGCGCCCCGTCCTCGTACAGCGCGTTCAGCAGGGTGCTGCGGGTGCGCGCCGGCGAGGGCGCGGGCAGCCTCGCCTCGACCAGCGCGCGGGCCTCGACTCGCTCCCCCGGCACGCTCGCGCCGCCCGCGCTGAACACACCGCGGCTCTCGTCTGCTTCGACGGTGATGCCCGCTCCGAGGAACCGCACCACACCGGCGCGGGACAGGGCGAGGAGCTGGCGCAGCCGCGGCCCCGGCGGGCCCGACGCCAGATAGCTGAAGAATCCGTGCCAGCGGGCGCCGCCCTCACCGGTGTCGCCGAAGCGGGTCAACTGCCCGTACACGGAGAGCAGTCCGAGGAAGACCGCCAGGTCCGGGCTGTACACCGGGTCGTGGCGACGGGCGAGGTCGGCCTCGATGTAGTCGCGCAGGCTCTCCTGGAGCGCTTCGGACGAGTCGTGCCGTACGCCGTCCAGCGGCCGGTCCAGCGCCGCGGTGTCGAAGCGGTCGGCGGGGTCGGGGACGGCGTCCTCGGCCAGCGCGGCCAGCTCCGGCCCGGTGGCGGCCGCCGCGTACTTCTCCTCGAAGACCGGCCAGTCGACGGTGGTGCGCCCGGGATACCCGGTGAAGAGCCGGTGGTAGTGGGCGTATCCGAGCTCCCGGTCGATGAGCGGCCGCAGGTCGCGGTCGAAGTCGACCGGGCCGGGCCTGGCGAGCAGCTCGTCCACCTGCGCGGGGCCGAAGAAGCGCGGCAGCGGCGGGCGTTCGCCCGTCCAGGTGTAGCCGATCTTGGAGTGGTACGGCACTCCGCGCCGCGATCCGACGTACAGGACCGGCTCCCGGCCGGAGGGCAGGTACTCCCCCCGCGCGTCGTACCGGCCGCCGCGCCCCTCGGTGAGGAGCACCATCAGGTCGATGAAGGCGAGGCCGAAGCCGCGCACGACGACCGGTTCACCGGCGCCGAGCACCGACAGGTCGCTGTCCGCGGTGAAGGCGGGCGGGAGGTGCACGAGCCCGTGCCGCCGGGCGAACCGGGCCAGCTCCCGCTGCTCCTCGTCGGGGTCGGCGTCGAGGTGGCCGACGGTCAGCACCACCAGATCGGCGACGACCGGCTCGGCCTCCCCTTCCAGCCACACCTGCTGGCGGCCGTCGGCCGGCCCGCTGATCCGCACCGCGCGCGTCCGGTGTTCGCGCACCGCGGAGCCCGGCGGCAGCGCGGCCACGGCCTCCTCGTACACCCAGCGCAGATAGCCGCTCTGCGCCTGCCGGCTGGGGAAGGACTGCGGGTCGGCCCCCGACCACTCGGCGAAGTCGGGGCCCGGGCGTACGGGTCCTTCCAGGGGCTGCGCGGACGCGTCGGTGAACATGGTGACGTCGGCCGCCATGGAGTTCATCCACAGCAGCGGCGACTGGTCCTGCCGCCATATCCGCCCGCCGCCGGGCGGGTACGGGTCGATCAGATGGATGTCGAGCGGCTGGTTCCCGTACAGCGAAGGGGCGTTGGCGGCGAGCCGCTCCAGGAAGCCGGTGCCGCGCGGACCGGCCCCGACCACCGCCACGGACGCCCTCACCGGGCACCGCGCGCGTAGTACCGCTCGATGTAGTGCTGGCCCGCGCTGAGCACCGAGGTGACGAGCGCGTACCAGATGGTGGCGACCAGCAGCAGCGGGATGACCTGGTACGTGCGGTGGTAGACGAGTTGCACGGAGTAGAGCAGGTCCTGGACGGCGATGACGGAGACGATCGAGGTGCCCTTGAGCGTGCCGATGAGCATGTTCCCGGCGGGCGGCACGATCGACCGCATGGCCTGCGGCAGTACGATCCGCCGCAGCCTGCGCCCGCGGCTGAGCCCCAGCGACTCGGCCGCCTCCAGCTGACCACGTCCGACGGAGAGGATGCCGCCGCGTACGACCTCGGCCGCGTACGCCGCCTCGTGCAGGGTCAGCCCGATGATGGCCACGGTGACCGGGCCGAGGAGGTTGACGGTCCTGACCCCCAGGATCTGCGGATACAGCGCTCCGATGTTGAACCAGAAAAGAAGCTGCACCAGGATCGGGGTCGACCTGAAGAGCCAGATGTATCCCCAGCCGACCGCGCGCAGTACGGGGTTGGCGGACAGCCGCATCACGGCGAGCACGGTGCCGAGCGCGAACCCGAGCACCATGACGGCGGCGGTGAGCCAGAGGGTCAGGCCGAGTCCGCGCAGTACGGCGGTGGTGGCGAAGTAGTCACCGACGACGCCCCACTGGAAGGCGTCGTTGCGGACGACGGAGGTGAGGGCGCCGGCCAGCAGCACCAGCACCGCGGCGGCCGCCGCCCACTGGCCGGTGCGGCGGACCGGCACGATGCGCGGCAGCGGTCCGTCGTCCGCGGGCGGTGCCTGGGAGAGCTGAGGAAGGGTGTCTGACGACGCGGACATGAGAAGGCTCCGTGGATGCAGAGATCGAACACGGTGATGCCTTCACGCGGTGCAGCGGTGGACCGAGCCCCTCAGCACGGTCCACCGCTGAGATTACGGCGCTGGTTCTGTGCCCTGTCAAGGGTGTCCACACTGTGGGCGTTACGTCTTACGGCAGTTGACGGGGAAACGGATGCCTGTTCCACTTGGGCCATGCATCCGCAGCAGTGGCTGGTCACACGCTCCCACATCGACTTCGGTCGAGTGTGGTCCTCTTCCTGTTGAGCTGACCCCGCACTTCCTCGCTGCGCGCATCTCCGCGTATCGCCCCCGCTTCGCCCCAGTGCCCTTCCGGGGCCGCTGTCACACGATCTCGTCCCGCGCCCGCACCGCGGCGTCGTGCTGACCCCTCACGCCTTCACCCGCGCAGCACCTTTCCCACCCCTCCCCTCGCTGTCCGTCTTTCCCTGTGGCCCCTTCCGCCGCTCCCTCCTGCTCTGCCGCGCTCGTGATGCGCGGACGCGGACCAGGACCGGAACGGCGGTCGTGCCGTGCGCATCTGGAGAATCCGACGTCATGAGCAAGACCCGAAGAGGCGCTGCCTCAGTCCTGATCACCGCTGCCGCTCTGGCCCTGACGGCCTGCGGTTCGGGCGACCCGGCGACCACCGGCGGCGGCTCGAAATCCGTGGCGAAGTCCGCCGCGCTCCCGACCCGGGACGTGGTGTCGGACATCCACCCCGACCGGGCGGCCGTCGCGCTGCTCCCCGCCGCCGTGCGGAAACAGGGCACGCTCACCCTGGCGACCGCCGTCGGCGGGGCCCCGCCCGGTACCAGTTACCTGCCCGATGGCAAGACCATGGTGGGCCAGGACATCGACTTCGCGGACGCCGCCGCGAGGACGCTGGGCCTGAAGCTGAAACGCGAGGCCGCCGGTTTCGAGACGATCCTGCCCGCGCTCGACAGCGGCAAATTCGACCTGGGCGTGGGTAATTTCGGGGTGACCGACGAGCGCCGCAAGGTGATCGACTTCGTCACCTACATCAATGACGGCCAGGGCTTCGCCGTACGCAAGGACAGCAAGCTGGGAAAGGTGACCGACCTGACGCAGCTGTGCGGCCTGAACGTGGCGACCGGTGCCGGAACCACGTTCGAGGCGACGCTCGACGCGGCGAAGAAGCGGTGCGCCGCGGCGGGGAAGAAGGATTACCAGGTCCAGACGTACGCGGACACCGCCGCGCTCTGGGGCTCGCTCCAGCAGGGCCGCAGCGATGTGGTGATGTCGACGATCAACGGCCTGCGCTTCGCCGTCGAACAGCAGCCGGGGCTGAAGTTCCTCAACGAGTTCCACCGCCTCGATGTGGGATTCGCCTTCAAGAAGGGGACCCCGCTGGCCCCCGCCTTCCAGGCCGCGGTGGATCAGCTGATCAAGGACGGTACGTACCGGCGCATCCTGAAGAAGTGGGGCACCGTGCCGTCCGGGATCAAGGAGTCGCGGATCTCACCGCCCGAGATCAAGTAGCGGCTGTCGGGGATCAGCAGCCGTCGCAGGGACAACAGCAGTCACAGCCGTCACAGCCGCAATCGCAGCCACCACAGTCGCCGCAATCACAGCCGTCGCAGTTGTTGCAGCAGCCCTCACGCTTGCGGCCCGACCACGGGCCCTCGAACTCGGAGGAGCAGCAGACCCGGCAGGTGCAGCAGAGCCCGGCGGCGACGGCGCACCCCGCCAGGAAGCCCCTCTTGGGCCGGCCCTGGTGACCGTGACCGCCGTGGCCGTCGGACCTGCCCTGACCGTCGTGTTCCGGCGCATCGGGGTCGAACCCCGGCGGCGGCGGGCCGAACGGACCGGGCGTCCGGTGGGCGCAGCGCCCGCCGAACGCACGGTCCACGGAGCGCCCGAGTTCGTGGGCGAGCAGCACGTGCGCCAGCCGGTCGTCCGCGAATTCGGCGTCCCGCAGCGCGAGACGTATCCCGTGCAGGGCGTCGTCGCACAGCCTGCGGGCCTCGTCGAGTGAGGTGCCGGTCGCGGCCAGCGGGTTCCAGGCACCCGACGCGGCGTCAGCTTCCCTGTCCTCCACGGCGTCCAGCAGATGGGCCAGCCTTCCGAAGAGGCGGCCGGCCCCGGCCAGCGGCGGCGCGTTCCGCGGTCGTCCGGCGAGCACGGCGGTGTGCGCGAAGGCCGCGGCGGTGGCGGTCTCGGTCGGTTCGGTGACGGTGAGCAGGGGTGTGCCGGGTCCGGCGAGCGCCTCGATCCCGGTCTGCCGGTCGACGGCGTCGACCAGGAGCGCGGTGTCGAACCCGAGCTCGGCGCCGGTCCGCGCACCGGCACGGTCCCAGCGGGCGGCGACGCGGCGGGCGGCAGCGGCGACCGGCCTGCGCGCCAGGAGCCCGTCGCGGTCGGCGACATGGTCCCGCATCTTCGCCGAGGCCAGCACCAGGGAGACGGCGGCCGCGAGCCGGGCGCCCTCGCCCCGCGCGACGGGCGCGGTGCGCATCCCGCGCAGGGGACAGGGCCCCGCGGTGCGCCGCCGCCCGGTGGAGCGCTCCGTCTGAGCCTCCGTCAGCACGGAGACGATCAGGCCGTCGTAGTTGGTGGCGACTCTCGCGAACTGGCCGTGATCGCCGCGCAGCGCCAGGCAGAGCCCGCACAGATGTGCCGTCCACTCCACCCTGAGCCCCTCGGAGAGCCGGTGCGTGCAGGGCCTGACGATTCCGAACACGGCGCTCCCCCGAGCCTCGTTCACCGGTGCCGGACGGTGTGTGACGGCGCCTCCGGCATCGTAGCGAGCGGCCCTTTCACCCGTACGACCCCACCGTCACCCATACGGCTGGAGACTTACTATTTTCATTCTGTCAGTAGTCATACGTAGGAAGAATCCTGACGAACCGCCACAACTTCTGCACCAGTACCGTCACGAATCCCCTGCGCGCCGACTATCCACTTGGCGCACGATCCACATCATGGACGACGATAGGGGTGCGGAACGCAGAAGGACCGCGGCGAAAGGAGGCGTCCATGGGATCGGTACGCAAGGCGAGTGCCTGGCTGGGGCTCGTCGAGGACAACGACGACGACCGCTACTACGACGACGATTACACGGAGGGCGCCGAGTCTCCGGCCCCGGCCGAGGCATGGGTGACCGACCCCAGGGTCAGGGTCGCCTCCGAAGCGGCTCAGGCGACGAGCCGCCGGATCGCGACGATCACGCCCGACAGCTTCCGGGACGCCCGCAGCATCGGCGAGATGTTCCGGGACGGTGTCCCCGTGATCGTCAACCTCACGTCCATGGAGCCCGCCGACGCCAAGCGCGTGGTGGACTTCGCCGCCGGGCTGATCTTCGGGCTGCGCGGCTCGATCGACCGCGTGGCCAACCGGGTCTTCCTGCTGACCCCGTCCGACACGAAGATCGTGAGCGGGGAGGCCGCGGGCCGGTCCACCGAGGGCGGCTTCTTCAACCAGAGCTGAGCCGGGCCGGGAGCCGGCGGTGCTCCGGGGGCGCCCCCGGAGCACGGAACGACCGGGGCCCGGCGCGGCCGGCGGGCAGCCGGGCGGGGCCTACCGGAACGCGTCGAGGCCGGTGAGCGCCTTGCCCAGCACCAGCTGGTGCATCTCGACGGTGCCCTCGTAGGTCAGCACGGACTCCAGATTGGTCGCGTGCCGCATCACCGGGTACTCCAGCGAGATCCCGTTGGCGCCCAGGATCGTCCGCGAGGTGCGGCAGATCTCGATCGCCTCCCGCACGTTGTTGAGCTTCCCGAAGCTGACCTGTTCCGGCCGGAGCCTCCCGGCGTCCATCCGGCGCCCGATGTGGTGGGCGAGCAGGATGCCCTTGTGCAGTTCGACCGCCATGTCGGCGAGCTTGGCCTGGGTGAGCTGGAAGCCGCCGATCGGCCTGCCGAACTGCTCGCGCGTCCTGGAGTAGTCGAGTGCGGCCTCGAAACTGGCGCGGGCGGCGCCCATCGCGCCCCAGACGATCCCGTACCGGGCGTGGCTCAGACAGCTCAGCGGGCCCTTGAGCCCGGTGACTCCGGGCAGCACCGCGTCGGCCGGGAGCCGGACCTCGTCGAGGACGAGCTCGCTGGTGACCGAGGCGCGCAGCGACCACTTGTGCTTGATCTCGGGGGCGGAGAACCCGGCCGTGTCCGTGGGGACGACGAAACCGCGTACCCCGTCGTCCGTCTGTGCCCAGACCACGGCGACGCCCGCCACCGAGCCATTGGTGATCCACATCTTGCGGCCGGTCAGTACCCAGTCGCTGCCGCTCCGCTTCGCGTACGTCCGCATCCCTGCCGGGTCCGAGCCGTGGTCGGGCTCGGTGAGCCCGAAGCAGCCGATGACCTCACCGGCCGCCATGCCGGGCAGCCACCGCTGCTTCTGCTCCTCGGAGCCGAAGCGGTGGATCGCGTACATCGCGAGCGACCCCTGTACGGAGACCAGCGAGCGGATGCCGGAGTCGGCGGCCTCCAGCTCCAGGCAGGCGAGGCCGTACTGGACGGCGGTGGCGCCCGCGCAGCCGTACCCCTGCAGGGACATGCCCAGCGCGCCGAGGGAGCCCAGCTCGCGGGCCAGCTCACGGATGCCGGGCAGCTCGCCCTTCTCGTACCACTCCCCGATGTGCGGCAGGACCCGGTCGGCGGCCCAGGCGCGGACGGTGCCGCGGATCGCGAGATCCTCGTCGCCGAGCAGGTCGTCCAGGCCGATGGGGTCGGCGGGGTCGAAGGGCGGCAGCTTGGACGGTGCGGACATGGGGGGTGCCTCCGGCGGCTCGCGCGGACAACGGATAAAACTAGCAGTGTTAGTTACGGAGCGCCGCCGACGTTACGGCTCAGCGTCCCGCTCGTCCAGACCCGGCCGTGTCGGCCGACACCGGGCGCGCCATGGCGGGTGCGGGCGCCCGCGGCAGGGCCTCGCGGGCCCGTCCGTCCGACGGCTGCCCGACCACCGCACGGCCCCCTTCCGCCTGTTCCACCCGCTCCCCGGGCTGGGCCGCGCACTCCATCACCCGGGGCAGCCGCAGCGCGGCCGCCGCGCCGAGCAGCAGCAGTCCGGCACTGACCAGCAGGGTGACGTGCAGCCCGTGGACGAAGGCGTCACGGGCGGCGCTGCGCAGCGCCGTCCCGGCGGGGCCGCCGAGCCGGCCGGCCACCTGGTACGCCTCCCCCAGCGAGTTGGCGGCCTGGTGGCTCGCCGCCGCCGGGACCCCGGGCACCGAACGGAGCGACGGCCCGTAGGCCGCGTTCATGACACTGCCGAGCAGCGCTATGCCCATACCGGCGCCCAGCTGGTACGAGGTCTCGCCGACCGCCGCCGCACCGCCCGCCCGGTCGGCGGGCGCCTCGCTGAGCATCGACTCGTACGCCCCGAAGAGCGTGGCCTGGAGTCCGAAGCCGAGCAGCACGAAGGCGACGGTCAGCAGCACCGGATCGTCGTGGGATCCCATCCTGACCAGGCAGAGCACGGCGACGGCGGTCAGCACGAAGCCGGAGCCGACCATCAGGCGCGGCCCGACACGGCGCAGCACGGAGGAGCCCATCGCCCCGGCGGTGATGGCCGCGAAGGTGAGCGGGAGCAGCCGCAGGCCGGTCGCCAGCGGGCTGAGGCCGAGCACCAGCTGGAGGTACTGGACGGCGATCAGCTCCAGGCCGACCAGAGCCAGCATGGCCACGACGATGCAGCCGACCGCCGTGGTGAAGGTGGGCCGGGAGAACATCCGGATGTCGATGAGCGGGTGCTTCCGGTTCCGCTGGCGCCGGACGAAGAGCACCAGCAGCACGGCGCCCACCACCAGCGGCACGAGCGTCGCGGCGCCGAGGGCGCCTTCGCCGCCGCCGATGCGCTTCACCCCGAAGACCACACCGAGTACCCCGGCGGCCGCCATCAGCGCGCCGAGCACGTCCCACGGGCCGTCCGCGCTGCCCCGTGACTCGGGCAGGACCCAGCAGGCGAGCGGCAGCAGCACGGCCATCAGTGGGAGGTTGATCAGGAAGACGGAGCCCCACCAGAAGTGCTCCACCAGGAATCCGCCGAGGACCGGGCCGATGGCGGCGCCGACGGCGGCCACCGCGGTCCAGGCCCCGATGGCGACGGCGCGTTCACGGCGGTCGGGGAAGACGGCCCGCAGGACCGACAGGGTCGCCGGCATGATCATGGCGCCGCCGACTCCGAGCAGGGCGCGGGCCCCGATCAGGAGCTCGGGGGTGGCCGCGAAGGCCGCGACGGCCGAGGCCACGCCGAACAGCGCGTAACCGATCAGCAGGACACGGCGGCGGCCCACCCGGTCGCCGAGCGTGCCGAAGAGGATCAGCAGTGCGGCGCAGACCAGCGGATAGGCGTCGACGATCCAGAGCAGCTGGATCGCGCCGGGGCGCAGGTCCTCGGTGAGCGCGGGGACCGCGACGTGCAGGACGGTCGCGTCGAGCGCGACCAGCAGCAGGCTGACGCACAGGACGACGAGCACGACCCAGCGGTTGGCACCGGCTGCGACGGCGGCGCCGGAGCGCCTGCCGGTCGTGGACGTCCCTGACATGCGCGTACCTCCCACAACAGTGTGCCCCTCGCGGTCGGCGGGCCTGCGGGGGACGCACGCCCTCCGGGGCCCGGCTTCGACGGGCGAGTGAGCCGTCAGCGTACGCGAGACCTCGCGCCTGTCACGTGGCCCATCTCACCTCCCGGGGCACCGGTCCGGGCCGCACCGCACCCGCTCAAACGATCTTGTGAGGGGGGCGGTGCGGCAGCGGCGGCCGGGAGGAAATACCGAGTGCGCACCCGTAAAAGTCTTTACCAGAGGACCGATAACACGAGCGTAAGGACCTTCTTGCATATAACGAGACCCCCGAACCGCTATTCGACATTCCGTCGGAATAAACAAGCAGCTGAGACATAGTCCACATCACATCGTCATCACAAAGAGACCGGATCGGCCAGGCTTGTCACTCACTCGCTGTAACGTCGATTGAGTGCGTATCGACCGAATCTTTACCCGCCTGGACCGGGAGCCGGAACCGCCGAAGCTAGAGATCCCGCGGATGAGCCGGACCCGGATCGCCCTGCTCGGCGCGACGCTGGCCTTCTACCTGGCCATCGTCGTCGCCGTGCTGTCCACGTCCTGGCTCGTGGAGCTGGACTGGAAGGTCATGCTCTTCCGGCCGTACCAGCAGTGGCCGCAGCTGCATGCCTTCCTCGACTACTTCGTGGTGCTCGGCCAGCGCGGACCCACCGCGGTGATGGTCGCGGCCTGGCTCGGCTGGCGCTCCTGGCGGCAGCACACCGTCAGACCCCTGCTGACGCTCGGCGCGGCCCTGCTGCTGCTGAACATCACGGTGGGCGCGGTCAAGCTCGGCCTCGGCCGCCTGGGCCCGCACTACGCGACCCAGATCGGTTCGGCCGAGCTCTTCGCCGGCGGCGATATATTTCCTTCGGGGCACACCGCCAACGCGGTCGTGACCTGGGGAATCCTGGCCTATCTGGCCACCACCCCGCTGGCCAGGCGCTGGCTCTCGGTGGGCTCGGCCGCGCTGGCCCTGGGCGTCGGCGCCACCACGGTCTACCTCGGTACGCACTGGCTGAGCGATGTGCTGCTCGGCTGGGCCGCCGGGCTGCTGGTCCTGCTGGGCCTCCCCTGGTTCGAGCCGCTGATCGGCCGCGCGGAGACCGCGGTCTTCGCGGTGCGTGAGAAGCTGCGCGCCGCCCGCCGCAGGCCCGCCGCACCCGCACCGATACCGGTCGACGTGCAGCCCGTGCTCTTCCCGCACGGCCACCCGCGGGCCGAAGGCTCCGACGACGGGGAGAGCCAGCCGCTGGAGCCGGCGGGCATCGCGGGACGCTCCGCAGGTACGCCCAGGAGCAGCACACACCCCACCTCGCTCCAGCGCGCGCACGGTCCGCGCTCGGAGCGCACACCGGCCACCCCGGCCGGCAGCCGCCGGCCCCCGCACGCCGACCGCACCCCGCGCACCGGGCAGACACGGCCGGTCCCGGGCGGCTCCACCTGACGGCGTAGAGCGGTACGCACAGACTCCCCAGCACGTACGAAGGCCCCGGCCCGGGATCACTCCCGGGCCGGGGCCTCCGTACGTGCTGACGCGGGTTCCGGCGCGCCGGCGGCCACCGGGATCAGCCCGGCCAGCAGCGGACGACCTTCCCCCCGTCGACCTCGAAGTTGAGCCGGCCCGACTGGAACTCCATGGTGATGACCGTGCCCGTGGGCAGCGCTCTCACGGTGGACCAGCCGCGTTCCCTGGCCAGCTGCCCGGCATGCTCCTCATCGAGGCCCACATAGCTGTCGGGGGCGTCGTCGGGCTGTACGGGAGGGGTCGGAATGGGTGCCATGACACCCACCGTAGGCCCCGGGCCGAGGTGGACGAAAGCCGGATTCCCCGGTGTCCGGACCACGCCGGCATCCGCGTGCTGTCACGCTTCTGTCACAGCACCAAGACACCTGTTCGGCCGTGGTCCGTCACCCGAAGGGGTGCTCCGTCCATGTCGAATCATCATTGCGCACAAGGGGAACCGCGGGGTAATTACGGTCCCCGAATTTCGCGGGAACCGGGCCGCACACGGGTGCTGAATTTCCGGTGAATAGAGCGGACGAAAAATAGCAGGAACGCGGTTGATTCACGAATTCCATACAGAATCCGCACTACCGCGATGGCCGCTCCTCAGCCCTTCGGCGGGTCCAGCCGCACGCTGAGGTCGTTGTCCACCGTGTAGTACGGCGTGGCCGTGGCGGCCCTCCCCGCACCGTCGCCGCAGGGTGATCCGGGGTAGACGAAGACGGATTTCCGGTCGGCGAGGTCGTCCAGGATGCGGCTGATCCGGACGCCCGGTCCGCCCGCTTCCGCGCCCTCAGGCAGCAGCCAGAGGTCCCAGAGCCCGGTCCCCTCGCCTGCGCCCCCGGCCAGCGGCCCGTAGGGCAGCGTGCAGCTGAACGTGGCGTCCCCGCCGGGTCGCACGGCCTCCCGGTGCACCTGTCCCGGAGTACCGCGCAGCCGCGCCTCGACCACCGCGTCCGGGCCGAGCTCCGCCCCGTACAGCTGTCCCCGTACGGTCAGCGCACCCGCCCGCACGGTGAGTTCACCGGCCTCCACGTGCGGTGAACGGGACCAGCTGCGCACGGCGAGCGTCCCGTCGGCCGTACGGTACGGGACGCGGGCGACCACCGTCGTGGCCGCGGGCTCCGGTACGCGGCCGATCAGCTTCCGCAGGTCCCGCAGGCCAGGTGCGACTCGCTGCTCACCGGCCGGGCCGCCCTCGGTGAAGACGTCCCAGCGCCCCTCACCGAGCTCGGCGGCGGTGTCCAGGACCGCGGCCGGCCGGCCGTCCGGCGATTCCGTGAACGCCAGCCGGACCCGGTCGCCGGACTTGCGCCGCTTCAGTACCAGCCCGGTCGGGCCGGCCTCCGCGGCGGCGAAACCGAGGGTTCCGTCGCCGTCGGCCGTGCAGTCGACGGCGTACGGCAGCCGGTCCTCGCTGGTCCCTGTCATGCGGCCCTCCTCCTTCGCACCGCACCGGAGATCCGGTGCCGCAGTCCGTACGCCCTGCTCCCGGCCGTCCCACGGGCGCGCAGCATCCCTTCGCCCAGCGCGCCGCGGGACGCTCCGCCGCCGTGCCCGGCGGCCAGTTCGGTGAAGAGCGCCTCGTGCCGTGCCGCGACCGGCGCCGGGTCGAAGCGCGCGGAGCTGTCACGCGCGGCCTTTCCCATCGCGCGGCGCAGGTCGTCGTCCTCGATGAGTTCGAGCAGGGCCGAGGCGATGGCCTTGGTGTCTCCCACGGGCACCAGCCGCCCGTCGACGCCGTCGCTGATGATTTCGCGCGGACCGTGCGGGCAGTCGGTGGAGACGACCGGCAGGCCCGAGCGCATCGCCTCGACCACCGACATACCGAAGGATTCCAGACGCGAGGTGACGGCGGCCACCGAGCCCTTGACCCACTCGGCCTCGATGGGGTTGGCCGGTCCCATCAGGAACACGTGGTTGTACAGACCCAGTTCGTCCACCAGGGCCCGCAGGGCGCTCTTCTCGTTGCCACTGGCGTCGCCGCTCCCGTAGATCCGCAGCCGCCAGTCCGGGCGGACCTCCACCACCTGCCCGAAGGCCCGTACCAGCAGGTCGAAGCGCTTTGTCTCGGTCAGCCGGCCGGCTGCCACGACCCACTTCGCAGTGGAGTCGGAGACCGGGAGGCGTGGCGCGGGAACGCTGTTGGGGATGGCTTCGATCCGCAGACCGGGAAGGGCCAGCCGGGTGCGGTACGCGTGTGCGTCCGCCTCGGAGACCGTGGTGACCGCGTCCAGCAGGCCGTAGCGGTACCCGATCTCGCGGCGCAGCAGGGCGTTGTGGCTGTCGAGCGTCAGGTGCTCCTGACCGACCCGGACCGGTCCGCGCCGCGCCTGGCGGGCGATCTGCACATTGAGCCCCGGCCGGGTCCCGACGATCACATCGGTCTCCAGGGACTTCAGATACCCGGCGATCCGGGTGTCCGTGAGCCGGCTGTACTGGCGATGGCGGTGATCGCCGCGGGGGAAGACGGTGGCCGGCCTGGCGTGGAGCGGATCGTCCCCCGCGTAGTCCGCGCCGCCCTTGCGCATATCGAGGAGATGGCTCATCCGTACGCCGTCGGGAGCCCCCATCGTCGGCCGGTCGAGGTGCCGGAAGACGGAGACGATCTCCACGTCGTGCTGCTCGGCCAGCGTTCCGGCCAGCGTGAAGGTAGTACGGATCGTGCCGCCGATGCCATAGGCGTTGTGGAGCATGAATGTGATGTGCATGTCGCCGTCTTGTCCCCCGCGTTCGCCGCCCTGTTCCGGGACCGCGGCACCCCGGCGCCCCCGGTGTCCCGGATCTCCCCCCGTGGACTGCCGTGCGAAGGGACTCTACTCGGCGCCCGCCGGTCCGCTCAGGCCGAGCCCCGGACCGTGGCCGGCACGGTCAGCCGGGTACCGGTGGCGAGCCGGTCGGGGTGCGCGCCGACGGATCGGGCGTTGGTCCGGTAGAGCGCGGGCCAGCCGCCCTTGACCCGGTAGCGCCGGGCGATGGAGCTGAGGGTCTCGCCGGACGTCACGATGTGGACCCGCCCGGCGGGGCCGTCGAAGCCGTACCGCTTGGAGCAGACCGGCCAGGCCTGCCAGCCCTGGGTGGCGAGGATCCGCTCCGCGACGGTGATCTGCTGCTCCCGGGTGGCCAGATCGGCCCGCGGGGCGTACGCGAGGCCGCCGTTCTCGACCCAGGTGGACTGGAGGATCTGCAGCCCGCCGTAGAAGGAGTTGCCGGTGTCGGCGTCCCAGTGACCGCCGCTCTCGCACTCGGCGATGCACCCCCAGGGCCGCTGGTCACCGGTGCAGGCCAGCGGCTCGGAACCCGGGACCCCGGCGGGGGCCGGGGCGACGCGTGACGGCACGGCCTGCGCACCGGACGGCGCCACGGCGATCAGCAGGGCCAGCAGGGCGGCGGGCCACACACGAGGGGTAGGCATCGGGCCACGCTAAGCAGAACGGATCAGATGATGATCGTGCCGCGCGGCGGGCGGAGGCCGCCCCACCCGGTCGGCGGACCGCGTCCCCTCCCCGGGGCACCCCCGCGGATCCCGCTTCCCGGCGACCCCGACGTCCCCAGGCCCTCGCGCTCTCCCCATTTCCGTCCGCCGTTACGCGTGACCCCGGCAGGCGGTCTCCCGTTGTTCTCTTGTTGGCCGGGAACTGCCCGGCGCACGCACCGAGTTCGAGGAGCCACCCGTGCCGCGCATGCTCGACGTCAGCCAGGACGTACGTGCCGAGATCGGCGACGAAGAAGCCGATCTCCTGCTCGCCGGGGGAAACGCCCCGGGCAGCTACGACTGCACCTCCTGCCGCACCCCCGGAGACTCCGAGCAGGAGCGCACCAGCACGGTGCTGTTCGTCGGCGACGAGACCGCCGTGCTGGCCTTCGCCCACGCCACCTGCATCCCCTCACAGGTCGTCAAGGTCTCCGAGACGCAGCTCCAGGGCGCCGTACGGAGCATCACGGGTGAGGGCGCCGACGCGCAGCAGGCCCCGCCGGTCGCGGCAGCTCCGGAGCAGGCCGTGCTCGGCATCACCAGCGGTCTCGTACTGATCCAGGGCGAGCTCTGCCCGGCGCTGGTCGTCGAGCCGACCGCACCGGTCGTCCGGCCCGGCTCCTCCGGCACGGGCGACGACTTCCTGCAGCTCCTCACCGAGCAGGGGTTCCTGCCCGTCGCCGATCTGGAGCAGCCTCCCAGCGCCCTGCCCGGCTGGTCCGTGCTGCTCGCCATGGGACAGCTGCACGCCATCCTCCAGCCGGGCACGGGCGGCGGCAGCCCGGTCTCCTGGTGGCAGGCACACCAGCCGCTCCATGTCACCGACGGCTGGCGCACGGCGGCCAACAAGTCGCACACGGTGCTGGTCTTCGCCGCCCCGGCGGGCTCGATCGGACAGCAGGGCCGCGAGGACCTGCTGCGTGACGCCCTGGAGCGGGCGGCGATGCGTGGCGCTCTGGTGGCCGCCGCTCTTCCGCTGGCCGGCACCTGAGCGACCGGCTGACCCGATGTCCGCAACCCCCAGCCATTTCCGGTTTGGGGGTTATCGGCATGTTTGCGGGTGGGAATCCGTTACTTCCCACCCGCATCCGATGGACCCCGGGGTCGTTGGCCCCTGTGTGCACCCATACGAGCCGAGCCGCCAGCCGTACCAGACTCCGATCCCCGCGATGCGCCCGTCGCAGGACCCGGCGGGCAACCGCTCCGCCACACCGATCTACGACGCGCTCTACTCCGAGTACCGCAGATCGTTCCGTACGCTCCCCGGCGACCGGACCAACGAGGAGAACACCGGCTTCACGGCGTTCGGCACCGGGATGCACGGAACGGGCCTGCACGGAACCGGTATGCACAGCACCGGGATGCACGGGGGCGGGATGCACTCGGGCGGCGGGCAGCGGCCGCCGGAGAACCCCGGTTCCTGGCAGCGCCAGCACAACGGGGGTCACGCGCGTCCCGCGCTGCCGCCCGGCCCGCGCAGAGGGCTGTGACAGCCTCAGGAGCGGGCCGGCTGTCCCGGTCGGTGGTGTCGGCCGGCCCGGACAGCTGATCCGTGCCTGACTACTTCTTGCGGCCGCGCTTCTCGCGCACCCGGACCGAGATGTGGATCGGCGTTCCGTCGAAGCCGAACTCCTCACGCAGCCTGCGCTCGATGAAGCGCCGGTAACCGGCCTCCAGGAAGCCGGACGCGAAGAGCACGAACCGCGGCGGCATCGTCCCGGCCTGCGTACCGAACAGGATGCGCGGCTGCTTTCCACCGCGGACCGGGTGCGGGTGCGCGGCGACGATCTCACCGAGGAAGGCGTTGAGCCGGCCGGTCGGGATCCGGGTCTCCCAGCCCTTGATGGCCGTCTCGATCGCCGGGACCAGCTTCTCCATGTGGCGCCCGGTGCGGGCGGAGACGTTCACCCGGGGGGCCCAGGCGACCTGGCCGAGCTCGGTCTCGATCTCCCGCTCCAGGTAGTAGCGGCGCTCCTCGTCGAGGTTGTCCCACTTGTTGAACGCGATGACCATCGCCCGGCCCGCCTCGACGGCCATGGTGATGATGCGCTGGTCCTGGACGCTGATGGACTCGGTGGCGTCGATCAGGACGACCGCCACCTCGGCCTTCTCCACGGCGGCCGCGGTACGCAGCGATGCGTAGTAGTCCGCGCCCTCCTGGAGGTGGACCCGGCGGCGGATGCCCGCCGTGTCGATGAACTTCCAGACGATGCCGCCGAGCTTGATCAGCTCGTCGACCGGGTCCCGGGTGGTGCCCGCCATCTCGTTGACCACGACGCGGTCCTCGTTGGCGACCTTGTTGAGCAGCGAGGACTTGCCGACGTTCGGGCGGCCGATGAGCGCGATCCTGCGCGGGCCGCCCACCGTGTTGCCGAAGGTCTGCGCCGGCGCTTCGGGAAGCGCTTCGAGTACGGCGTCCAGCATGTCTCCGGTGCCGCGGCCGTGCAGCGAGGAGACAGGGTGCGGTTCGCCGAGGCCGAGCGACCAGAGCGTGCTGGCGTCGGCCTCGCCGCTCTGCCCGTCGACCTTGTTGGCGCAGAGCACCACGGGCTTGCCCGCCCGGCGCAGCAGCTTGACGACGGCCTCGTCGGTGTCGGTCGCGCCGACCGTCGAGTCGACCACGAAGACCACGGCGTCGGACGCCTCGATGGCGTACTCGGCCTGGGCCGCGACGGAGGCGTCCAGGCCCAGGACGTCCTGCTCCCAGCCGCCGGTGTCGACGACCTTGAAGCGGCGGCCGGCCCACTCGGCCTCGTACGTGACGCGGTCGCGGGTGACACCCGGCTTGTCCTGGACGACCGCCTCACGGCGGCCGATGATGCGGTTCACCAGGGTCGACTTGCCGACATTCGGCCGGCCGACGACGGCGAGGACGGGCAGGGGGCCGTGCGAGGCCTCCTCAAGAGCGCCTTCGACGTCTTCGACGTCGAAGCCCTCTTCCGCGGCGAGCTCCATGAACTCCGCGTACTCGGCGTCGCCGAGTGCTCCGTGGTCGTGCTGGTCGTTCATGAAGTCCGTTCCTCTGTTGCGTCATCGATGGACCGCGGTTGCGCGGTCCACTACTCAAGTCTCGCTCAGCGCCCGGTGAGGCGCCTGGCACTTTCCAGGTGGGCGGTGAGCCGCTGCTGGATCCGTACGGTGGCCTCGTCCAGCGACGTACGCGTACGCCGTCCGCTGCCGTCACCCGCGTCGAAGGGGTCACCGAACACCACGTCGACCCGGCTGCGCAGCGGTGGCAGCGCCCTGACGAGGCGTCCGCCGCGCTCGGTGCTGCCCAGGACGGCCACCGGGACGATCGGTGCTGCCGCCCGCAGCGCGAAGTACGCGAGTCCCGCGCGCAGCGAGGCGAAGTCGCCCTCGCCCCTGGTCCCCTCGGGGAATATCCCGAGCACTCCCCCGCCGTCGAGCACCCCGAGGGCGTCCGTGACCGCCGCCCGGTCGGCGGTTTCGCGGTCCACTCTCAGCTGCCCGATTCCGTGCAGGAACGGGCCGAGCGGACCGGTGAACGCCTCTTTCTTGATCAGGAAGTGCACCGGTCGTGGCGCGGTTCCCATCAGCATGGGCCCGTCGATGTTGTGCGAGTGGTTCACGGCCATGATGACCGGACCGCTCGCCGGGACCCGCCAGGCGCCGAGGACACGGGGCCGCCACAGGCCGTACATCAGCCCGATGCCGATGCCCCGTCCGACCGCGGCACCGCGTGGCCCGGGTGGTGTCACCTGGCCGCCCGCTTCTCCTCGACGAGGGTGACGACGCACTCGATGACCTGCTGAAGGGTCAGCTCCGTGGTGTCCACCTCGACCGCGTCGTCCGCCTTGGCGAGCGGCGACGTCTTACGGCTGGAGTCGGCCGCGTCCCGCTTGACGAGGGCGTCCCTGGTGGCGGCGAGACCGGCGGCCTGGCTGCCCTTGAGCTCGCCGCTGCGGCGGGCGGCCCGCGCCTCGGGGGAAGCGGTCAGGAAGACCTTGAGGTCCGCGTCCGGGAGGACCGTCGTCCCTATGTCGCGGCCCTCGACGACGATGCCGCCCTCGGCCGCGGCGGCGATGTCCCGCTGGAGCTCCGTGATCCGGGTCCGTACCTCGGGTACCGCGCTCACCGCGCTGACCTTGGCGGTGACCTCCTGGGTGCGGATGGGGCCCGAGGCGTCGGCGCCGTCGACGGTGATGGTCGGGGCGGCCGGGTCGGTGCCCGAGATGATGACGGGCTTGGCCGACGCGATCGCGACGGCCGCGGCGTCCTGCACGTCGATCCCGTTGCTGATCATCCACCAGGTGATCGCCCGGTACTGGGCGCCCGTGTCCAGGTAGCTCAGCCCGAGCTTGGCGGCGACGGCCTTCGACGTGCTGGACTTGCCCGTGCCGGAGGGGCCGTCGATGGCGACAATCACTGCTGCCGGAGTGTTCCGGGCGGCGGTTTCCACGGTGACGGACACCTTCCTGCTTCACGGGGCGGTATGTGCGGGACGCCGGTGCGCCCCGCACAAGGTTACTGGCTGGGGCGGCCGTCCCGTTACGCCGTCCGGCGGCGGCACCCGCACCCGGCCCCGGGACCCTACTGGCGCAGCGACCAGCCGTGCTCCCGCAGGGACGCGGCCAGTGCGGGGGCCACGCCCGGCTCCACCATCAGCTGCACCAGACCGGCCTGCTGTCCCGTCGCGTGCTCGATCCGTACGTCCTCGATGTTGACCCCGGCCCGGCCGGCGTCCGCGAAGATCCTGGCCAGCTCGCCCGGCTGGTCGCTGATGAGCACGGCAACGACCTCGTAGGCGGCCGGTGCCGCCCCGTGCTTGCCCGGCACCCGCACCCGGCCCGCGTTGCCCCGCCTCAGTACGTCCTCGATGCCCGCGACCCCGGTGAGCCGCTTCTCCTCGTCGGCGGACTGCAGCGCGCGCAGTGCCCGCACGGTCTCGTCCAGGTCGTCCGCGACGCCGGTCAGGACGTCCGCCACCGGCCCGGGGTTGGCCGAGAGGATCTCCACCCACATCCGGGGGTCCGAAGCGGCGATCCGGGTGACGTCCCTGATGCCCTGGCCGCAGAGCCGTACGACCGTCTCGTCCGCCTCCTCCAGGCGGGCGGCGACCATCGACGAGATCAGCTGCGGGGTGTGCGAGACCATGGCCACCGCCCGGTCGTGTGCCTCGGCGTCCATCACCACGGGCACCGCCCGGCAGAGTGCCACCAGCTCCAGGGCCAGGTTGAGCACCTCGGTCTCGGTGTCCCGGGTCGGAGTGAGCACCCACGGCCGCCCCTCGAAGAGGTCGGCGGTCGCGGCCAGCGGGCCCGAGCGCTCCTTGCCCGCCATCGGATGCGTCCCGATGTACGGGGCCAGATCGCAGCCCATCGCCTCCAGCTCGCGGCGCGGGCCGCTCTTCACGCTGGCCACGTCGAGGTAGGCGCGGGCCACGCCGCGGCGCATCGCGTCGGCCAGGGTGGCCGCCACATGGGCGGGCGGCACCGCGACGATCGCGAGGTCGGCCCGCCCTTCGAGCGGTTCGTCGGTGCCCGCGCCGAGCGCGGCCGCCGTACGGGCCTGGGCCTCGTCGCGGTCGACGAGGTGGACCGTGATCCCCCGGCCGGCGAGGGCGAGGGCGGCGGAGGTGCCGACGAGGCCGGTCCCGATGACGAGGGCGGTTCTCACTGGGCGATGTCCTTGCGCAGGGCGCCCGCGGCGCCGAGATAGACGTGGGTGATCTCCGGCCTGGGCAGATCGCTCTCGATGTGCGCGAGGATCCGCACGACGCGCGGCATGGCACCGGCGATGTCCAGTTCCTGGGCACAGATCAGCGGGACGTCCACGATGCCGAGCCCGCGCGCGGCCGCCGCCGGGAAGGCGCTGTGCAGATCGGGGGTGGCGGTGAACCAGATGCTGATCAGGTCGTCGGCGGTGAGGCCGTTGCGCTCCAGGACGGCCGTGAGGAGGGCGGCGACCTGGTCCTCCAGGTGTCCGGCCTCGTCCCGCTCCAGCTGGATCGCTCCCCTGACCGCTCGTACCGCCACGTCCTGCTCCTCGCTCCCGTGAAACGTCCGCCGCGCGTCTGCCGCACCGGCTCCGACCAGAGTAGTCAGCCGTACGGGCTTCCGGCCTCCGCGCCCGTCCTGCGAGACGGGGACGGCCCCGGCGGCCCGCCGCGCCTGGCGTAGCCTCTCGGCATGCGGCTCACCCCCGGCGATCTGGTCCGCGACCACACCGTCTACTCCTGTGTGATGGGCTCACGCGCCTTCGGTCTGGCCACCGGGGCCAGTGACACGGACCGCCGCGGGGTCTTCCTCGCGCCGACCCCGCTGTTCTGGGGTTTCGCGAAACCCCCGACGCATGTGGAGGGCCCGGCGGACGAGCAGTTCTCCTGGGAACTGGAACGCTTCTGCGAGCTGGCCCTGCGCGCCAACCCCAACATCCTGGAGTGCCTGCACTCCCCGCTCGTCGAGCACATCGACGCCACGGGCCGTGAACTCCTCGCCCTGCGTGGCGCGTTCCTCTCCCGGGAGGTCCACCGCACCTTCACCCGGTACGCGCTGGGCCAGCGGAAGAAACTGGCGGCCGATGTCCGTCAGTACGGCGCCCCGCGCTGGAAGCACGCCATGCATCTGCTGCGGCTGATGGCCTCCTGCCGCGATCTGCTGCGCACCGGTGAGCTGGTCATCGATGTCGGCGACGCACGGGAGCCGCTGCTCGCCGTGAAGCGGGGCGAGGTGGCCTGGCCGGAGATCGAGCGCCGGATGTCCCGCGTGGCGGACGAGGCCGAGGAGGCCGCCGCCCGCACCCCGCTGCCGCCGGAACCGGACACCGCCCGGGTCCGGGACTTCCTGTTCCGGGTCCGCCGGGAGTCGGCGCTCCGGCCGGGGCGGCCCGCTGCGGCGCCGTGACCGCTGCTCAGGCGTCCCAGAGCGCACCGAGCGCCAGCAGTTCGCCGTGGTACTCGATCCGCTCAGCCCACTCCCGCGGCCAGGCAGCGGGGCCCAGACGCGCACCGGCGAAGGCACCCGCCAGGCAGGCGATCGAGTCCGAGTCGCCCTGCGTGCAGGCGGCCCGGCGCAGCGCCAGGAGCGGTTCGTCCGGGAAGAGCAGGAAGCAGAGCAGCGCGGTGGCGAGAGCCTCCTCGGCGATCCAGCCCTCCCCCGTGGCCAGGCAGGGATCCGTCTCGGGCGAGGGTGCCCGGAGCGCGTCGACGAGCCGGTCCAGGGCGGCGAGGCAGTCGTCCCAGCCGCGCGCCATGAAGTGGGCGGGGGTCGCGTCCCCGGCGTCTCCCGCGTACGTCCAGAGGTCGCCGAGCCACCGCTGGTGGTAGCGCGTGCGGTTCTCGATCGCGTACGAGCGCAGCTGTCCCACCAGCCCCGTCGGCTCGGCCCCGTGCGCCAGCAGGAACACGGCGTGCGCCGTCAGGTCGCAGGCGGCCAGCGCCGTGGGGTGGCCGTGGGTGAGCGCCGACTGCAACTGCGCGGCTCCGGCCCGCTGTTCGGTACTCAGTCCGGGTACGAGGCCGATCGGTGCGACCCGCATATTGGCCCCGCACCCCTTGGAGTGCGGCTGGCTGGCCTGCTGCCAGGGCCGGTCGCTGTCGAGGAGACCGCAGGCGGTCAGGCAGGTGTTGCCGGGCGCGCGGTTGTTCTCCGGCGAGTGGTACCAGGAGACGAACTCCTGCCGGACCGCCGCCGCCATCGCCGACGGTTCGAGGAGCCCGCGGTCCATCACGGTCCGCAGGGCCCGCCCGAGCGCGAGCGTCATCTGGGTGTCGTCGGTGACGAGTGCGGGGCGGGGCAGCTCCATCTCGCGCCACGGACCGTACGTGGCGAGGATGGACGGTACGTCGTGGAACTCGGTGGGGTAGCCGAGGGCGTCCCCGATGGCGAGTCCGGTGAGGGCGCCGGTGGCGGCCTGTCCGGTCGTGGTGGCCATCCGGCTCGTACGGCTGGCAGGGCTCATTCGGATCGTCCTTCCGGGCGCAGCAGAGGTGGGTGCAGGGCGGTGGCGGGGCCCGCCCGGTAGAGGGCGGCCGGTTTCCCCCGGCCACCCGTCAGCCGCGCGGCCCCCGGCACCGGTTCGACGAAACCGGGGCTGGCGAGGACCTTGCGGCGGAAGTTGGGGCGGTCGAGCACGGTGCCCCAGACCGTCTCGTACACCTGCTGGAGCTCGCCGAGGGTGAACTCGGGCGGGCAGAACGAGGTGGCGAGGCAGCTGTACTCGATCCTGGCGCCGATCCGTCGGTGGGCGTCGGCCAGGATCCGGGTGTGGTCGAAGGCGAGAGCGCGCTCCGGCCGGGCGGGCATCCACTGGGCGTGGGCCGCGTCGCCGCCGCCCCGGGGCTCGGGCAGATCCGGTACGAGCGCGGCGTACGCGACGGAGACGACCCGCATCCTGGGGTCGCGGCCGGGCTCGCTGTACGTCCGCAGCTGCTCCAGATGGAGCGCGTCGGCAGTCGCGCCGGACAGCCCGGTCTCCTCGGCCAGTTCACGCCTTGCAGCCTCCTCGGCCGACTCCTCCGGCAGGACGAAACCGCCGGGGAGCGCCCAGGCTCCCGGATACGGCTGCTCACCCCGGCGTATCAGCAGGACGTGCAGCGCCCCCTCCCTCACCGTGAAGACGGCCAGGTCGACGGCGACGGCGAACGGTGTGAAGGCATAGGGGTCGTAGGGCGCGCAGGGCTGGTCTTCCTCCATGTGCGGCCCCCTCCGGCACTGGGGGTGGCACGGCCTCCCGGAAATCCGGTCCACCCCCGTGGGTCCGGTTCGCCGGGCGGCCGTGCACCCGCCCTCTTTATGGTCACTATGACTATAAAGGAGCGAGCGGGCCGGGACAAGAGAGAACCCGGCCCCCGCACGGAGCGGGGACCGGGTTCCGGGTGCGTCTGCGGCAGCGGTTACAGGCCGACTTCCTTCATCAGCATGCCGACCTCGGTGTTGGTGAGGCGGCGCAGCCAGCCGGACTTCTGATCGCCCAGCGGGATCGGGCCGAAGCTGACCCGCACCAGCTTCTCGACCGGGAAACCGGCCTCGGCCAGCATCCGGCGGACGATGTGCTTGCGGCCCTCGTGGAGGGTGACCTCGACCAGGTAGTTCTTGCCGGTGTTCTCGACGACGCGGAAGTGGTCGGCGCGCGCGTAGCCGTCCTCCAGCTCGATGCCGTCCTTCAGCCGCTTGCCGAGGTCGCGCGGCAACGGGCCCTGGATCGCGGCGAGATAGGTCTTCTTCACGCCGTACCGGGGGTGGGTCAGCCGGTGAGCCAGCTCACCGTGGTTGGTGAGGAGGATGATGCCCTCGGTCTCCGTGTCGAGACGGCCCACGTGGAACAGCCGCGTCTCACGGTTGTTGACGTAGTCGCCCAGGTTCTGGCGGCCGTCCGGGTCCTCCATCGAGGAGACGACACCGGCCGGCTTGTTCAGCGCGAAGAAGAGGTACGACTGGGTGGCGACCGTCAGGCCGTCGACCTTGATCTCGTCCTTCGGCAGGACCCGGCGGCCCTGCTCCATGACGATCTCGCCGTTGATCTCGACCCTGGCCTGCTCGATCAGCTCCTCGCAGGCACGGCGGGAGCCCATCCCGGCCCTGGCCAGCACCTTCTGCAGGCGCTCGCCCTCCTCCTCGGCACCGGGGAAGGTCTTGGGGGTCTTCACCTGCGGCTTGTTGTGCCGCTCCCGGTTGCGCTCCTCGATCTTGGCGTCGAGCTCGCGCGGCCTGGACGTCTCCCGCTGGCCGTGCGGGCCGCGGCGCGGGGGCTGGCCCTGCGGGCTCTTCTTCGGGCCGCCCTTGGCACCGCCGCGGGCGGCCGCGCCCCGGCTGCCCGAGGGCTTGGAGCCGGGCTTGCCGCCGGTGGCGGGCCCGCCCCGGCCGCCGGCCGCGGGCTTGCGGCCCTGGTCGTCGGAGGAACCCGTGCCGACGTCGTAACGCCGTTCCTCGGGGCGGGGCCGGCGCGGACGCTCCTCCTGCTGGCCGCCGCGCCCTCCGCCGGCACCGCCGCCACCGCCGGACGTCCGACGGGGCGGCTTGCCGCCCGCACCCCGGTTGTCCCGGTTGCCGGTTCCGCTGTTCCTGCCGTTGCTTCGCATCAAAGTTCCGTCTTGTCGTCTGCGTCGGTGTCCGGACCGTACGGTGCATCCGGATCGAACGACGGCACACCTTCTTGTGTCTCGGCCTCGATCGCATCCGCCTCCGGAAGGAAGGGCGCGAGCTCCGGGAGCTCGTCCAGGCCTCGCAGGCCCATCCGCTCCAGAAAGTAGTTCGTCGTCCCGTACAGGATCGCACCTGTTTCGGGTTCCGCGCCCGCCTCCTCCACCAGACCCCTCTGCAGGAGGGTCCGCATGACCCCGTCACAGTTGACTCCACGGACCGCGGAGACCCGGGACCTGCTGACCGGCTGGCGGTACGCGACCACCGCGAGGGTCTCCAGCGCGGCCTGGGTGAGCCGGGCCTGCCGGCCGTCCAGGACGAAGCTCTCGACGGCCGCGGCGTACTCGGGGCGGGTGTAGAACCGCCACCCGCCCGCGACGAGCCGCAGGTCGAACCCCCGGCCCTGGACGGTGTACTCGTCGGAGAGTTCGCGGAGCGCGTCGGCGATCTCGCGCCGGGACCGGTCCAGGACCTTGGCCAGGTGTTCTTCGGTGGCCGGTTCGTCGACGACCATCAGCACCGCTTCGAGTTCGGGCTTGAGGTCACTCATGCCGTCTCCTCCACCACTTGATCGAATTCGTCCGTCACGACGGGCTCCGCGCCGTCACCGCCGGTCCAGCGCACGAGCAGTTCGCCGAGCGCCTCCGGCTGGTCGAGGGCGACCGCTTTCTCGCGGTAGAGCTCCAGCAGGGCCAGGAAGCGGGCCACGACGGTGAGGGTGTCCGGCGCGTCCTCGGAGAGGGTGTGGAAACTCACCTCGCCGAAGGAGCGCAGCCGGGCCACCACGATCTCGGCCTGCTCCTGTACGGAGACCAGTGGGGCGTGGATGTGGTCGACGTAGATCTGCGGTCTGGCCCTCGGCTGCATCGCCTTCACGGCGAGCTTCGCGAAGCCCTCGGCGCCGATGCTGATGACGACCTCGGGCAGCAGCGCCGCGTGGTGCGGTTCCAGGCCCACGGTCCGCGGGTACCGCTTGCCCTCCGCGTCGAACCGGTCGCTGAAGATGTCCGCGATCTGTTTGTACGCGCGGTACTGGAGCAGCCGGGCGAAGAGCAGGTCCCGCGCTTCGAGCAGCGCGAGATCGGCCTCGTCCTCGATCTCGGCGGCGGGCAGCAGCCGCGCCGCCTTCAGGTCGAGCAGGGTGGCGGCGACCACCAGGAACTCCGTGGTCTGGTCCAGATCCCACTCCGCGCCCATGGCCCGGATGTGCGCCATGAACTCGTCGGTGACCTTCGACAGGGCGATCTCGGTGATGTCGAGCTTGTGCTTGGAGATCAGCTGGAGGAGAAGATCGAAGGGCCCCTCGAAGTTGGTGAGCCGCACCGTGAACCGTCCGTCGCGCGGCTCGTCCGGATCGCCGTCACCGGTCCGGGCGGAGTCCGGAGGGGGCGGGAGCACCGGCTCGGGCGACGGCGTGGGTACGGGCTGCCCGGCCCCGGGCGCCTGCGCCGGCTCAGGTCCGGCAACGGCCTCCGGCGACGGAGTGAGTACGGGCACCCTCGGGCGTTCCGGCGCCGCTGGGAGTTCCGGCGCCTCCGGGGTTTCCCGCGCCGCTGCCGCCGCGGCGGGCTCCCCGGCGGGCTCCGGTGCCCGCGGCCCCGCGGACCGCGCCCCGGGGCCGCGCCCCAGGGCGCGGCGGCGGATCGGGGCTGAGTCGTCGTCGGCAGGCATTGCGGTCCAGGGTACGGAAGTGGAGGCGCGGGGCCGCTACCGGCGCGCAGCCGCTCAGCGCCCGCGCAGCCGCCGTACGAGAATGCTGGCGTCGCCGCGCGACTCCAGGTCGGCGAGCACCACGGCGACCGCCTCCCGGACGATGCGCCCGCGGTCCACGGCGAGACCGTGTTCCCCGCGCAGCACCAGACGCGCGTGTTCGAGGTCCATCAGCTCCTCGGCCGAGACATAGACCGTGATCTTCTCGTCGTGCCGCTCGCGCCCGGTGGGGCGCCGGTTGGCCCCCCTGCCGCCGCCCCGGCGGCGCTGCTGGCCGGCAGGTGCGACCGGCGCGGTCATCGGCCGCGCCTCCTGCGCTCTGCGCCCAGCGGCCGCCTCCGCTTCGGCGGTCCTGCTGCGGGATTCGGTCGTCTCCGCCGCCGCGGTGGAGTGCTCCGCCGCGGACCCGTCCCGCTGGGCGGACGGCGCCGCCGGGTCGCTCTCACCCGCGGGACCGGGGATCCGTGCCTCGCCGTTGACCGGCCGCCGCGGGGACGACGACTGGAGCGCCGTCCCCCCGGTCGTACGGAACAGTTCGTCGGCCCCCGGCAGACTCACTCGGCGTGACACCGGGCGAGCACCTCCCTGGCGAGCTGACGGTAGGCGGCCGCGCCGACCGAGTTGGAGGCGTACGTCGTGATGGGCTCACCGGCGACCGTGGTCTCCGGGAAGCGCACGGTCCGGCCGATGACTGTGTGGTACACGTGGTTGTCGAAGGCTTCGACCACCCGGGCGAGCACCTCGCGGCTGTGCACCGTACGGGAGTCGTACATCGTGGCGAGGATCCCGTCGAGCTCCAGGTCGGGGTTGAGCCGCTCCTGGACCTTCTCGATGGTCTCGGTCAGCAGGGCCACCCCGCGCAGCGCGAAGAACTCGCACTCCAGCGGCACGATGACCTTGTGCGCGGCGGTCAGCGCGTTCACGGTCAGCAGACCGAGCGACGGCTGGCAGTCGATCACGATGTAGTCGTAGTCCTGCATCAGCGGCTTGAGCGCGCGCTGGAGCGTGGACTCCCGGGCCACCTCGCTGACGAGCTGCACTTCGGCGGCCGACAGGTCGATGTTGCTCGGCAGCAGGTCCATGTTGGGCACTGCGGTCTTGAGCAGGACCTCGTCCGCCGCCATGCCCCGCTCCATGAGCAGGTTGTAGACGGTGAGGTCGAGCTCCATCGGGTTCACACCGAGACCGACGGAGAGCGCGCCCTGCGGGTCGAAGTCGACCAGCAGCACCCGCCGTCCGTACTCCGCGAGGGCTGCGCCCAGGTTGATGGTCGACGTGGTCTTGCCCACGCCGCCCTTCTGGTTGCACATCGCGATGATCTTGGCGGGACCGTGGTCGGTCAGCGGTCCTGGGATCGGGAAGTACGGCAGCGGCCGTCCGGTCGGGCCGATCCGCTCGCGGCGCTGGCGGGCAGCGTCCGGGGCGAGCGTGGCCGCGTACTCCGGGTCGGGCTCGTACTCGGCGTCGGGGTCGTAGAAGTGACCCTCGGGTACCTCGTTGTAGACGGCGAGATGGGTGGTCGAATCGCCACTCCGGTCGCCGGCCCTGGCGTTCACGTGTAGGCCGTCCATACTCTGGTGGGCTGTCGTCATGTGCGGGTGGGTCTGGTGGCTCGCGAAGGTGCGGACAGCGACGGAGCCGACAGCCTCGCGCCCCGCAGGGCCGTGGCCCCGAGCAGGCGTTCCTGATCGACCACCCCCGGGAGTAAATGTCGACTCATTCACAAGTCGTCTTACCTCCTTGGACGTGACCAGGAAACTTTATCGATAGGTCAGCGTGGCACCATGCCGACGATGGGCGACTCTATGGCGTGTCACCGGTCCGCAGCAACACAATCCGCCGGACCCGGCCCGATGTGTCGGGAACGGAACACCCCGGTGTCAAGGGCGTACAGGGATCACTCGCCGGGTTTCACGGGTGTACGAAACGGCTAAAGGGTTACGTTCACGGCGAGTTGAACGAGGGGCGCAAAGGGGGCAGACGCGCAACCGGCCGGACCTCGGCGAGCAAGGTCCGGCCGGTTGCGTGAGATTGACGACGCGTGTTGACGGGTCAGCCGAGCAAGGCACTCAGTTCGGTGTGCGGAAGACCGAGATCCTCGGCGACAGAGCGGTAAACGACCTGCCCGTCATGCGTGTTGAGGCCCAGCGCGAGCGCGGGGTCACGGCGCAGCGCCTCCTCCCAGCCCCGGTTCGCGAGCTCCACGATGTACGGGAGCGTCGCGTTGGTGAGGGCATAAGTCGACGTACTCGGCACCGCGCCCGGCATATTCGCGACACAGTAGAACACCGAGTTGTGGACCTGGAAGGTCGGGTCGGCGTGCGTGGTCGGACGGGAGTCCTCGAAGCAGCCGCCCTGATCAATCGCAATGTCGACAAGTACACTTCCGGGCTTCATCTTGGCGACGAGCGCGTTGGTGACGAGCTTCGGCGCCTTGGCACCGGGGATGAGCACGGCGCCGATGACGAGGTCGGCGGCGACGACCGCCTTCTCCAGCTCGAACGCGTTCGAGACGATCGTCTGCACCTTGGTGCCGAAGATCCGGTCCGCCTCGCGGAGCTTGTTGATGTCCTTGTCGAGCAGGGTGACGTGGAAGCCCATGCCGATGGCGATCTGCGCGGCGTTCCAGCCGGAGACGCCACCGCCGATGACGACCGCCTCGCCCGCCGCCGTACCGGGCACACCGCCGGGCAGCACACCCCGGCCGCCCGCCGAGCGCATCAGGTGGTACGCGCCGACCTGCGGGGCGAGCCGGCCGGCCACCTCCGACATCGGGGCGAGCAGCGGCAGCTGGCGGTTCGCGGTCTCGACCGTCTCGTATGCGATGGCGGTGGTGCCGGACTCCAGCAGGGCGTCCGTGCACGCGCGGGAGGCGGCGAGGTGCAGGTAGGTGAAGAGCGTCTGGTCCTTGCGGAGGCGGTGGTACTCCTCGGCGATCGGCTCCTTGACCTTGAGCAGCAGATCGGCGGCGGCCCACACCTCGTCGGCCGTGGCGAGGATGCGCGCGCCTGCGGCCACGTACTCCTCGTCGGTGATCGCCGAGCCGACGCCGGCACTCTGCTCGATGACGACCTGATGTCCGTGGCGCACCAGCTCGTGCACGCCTGCCGGGGTGATGGCCACCCGGAACTCGTTGTTCTTGACCTCGCGGGGGATGCCGACCAGCACGTCGATCACGGTCCTTGAATCTGGGGGGTGATGTTCTGGAGATGACGCACATATCCGGCTATGCACAGCAGAACTGAAGGCATCCCGGATGGACGCGACGAAAACCAGTGTTAATGAAGGACTTCGCGCTGTCTAGCCTTTCAAAGCATCAATCTTCAGTCGAGACACCACGGATTTCGTAGGCAAATCTCTAATCAGCCAGCAATCTCTCAGCCGAACCGCGGTGCAGCTGAGCGGCGGCGGAGTCGCCCAGCCGCTCCAGGGTGTCCGCCAGCCGCAGGTGCAGCGCCGCCTGAAGCCGCACGTCATCGGCGCGCCGGGCCCACTCCACCGCCTCCGTGCAGGTGCGGAGCGACTCCTCGGGGCGCCCCGCGTACTCCTGCACCCGGGCCACCTCACTGAGCGCCCGCGCCTGGGCCGGCAGGTCCCCCACGCGCCGGTATCCGGCCACCGCGGCCCGCCAGCTGCGCAGCGCGTCGGCGTAGTGGCCCGCATAGGTGTGCACGGCCCCGAGCCGTCCGTAGAGCCGGGACTCGTCCGCCAGCTCCCCCCGCGCCTGCCGCTGGGAGAGCGCCCGTCCGTACCAGTCGCAGGCCCGCTGCCAGTCCCCCAGCTCCTGGTAGGCACCGCCGACGGATTCCGTCGCCCGGCCGGTCGCGTACGGGTCGTTCGCCGCGCGTCCCGCGTCCAGCGCGGCCCGGTAGCGGGTCAGGGCGTCGTGGGTGCGACCGGTCCGTGCGTCGAGATCGGCGAGGTTCAGCAGCGCCGCCGCCTGCTCCCGGTGCAGCCCGCGCCGCTCCGCGACACCGAGGACCAGCTGGTGGAGCCCGTACAGCTCGGCAGCGGCGGCCTCGGCGCCGCGGTGTGCGGTCAGGGCCCGTACGAACGCGGCGACCAGCCGTCTGGCCAGCGTGTCGAGCTCGCCGTCCGCGACGGCCAGCCGGGCGCTCGCGAGGAGCGCGGGCTCCCGCAGCCGGAGCCACTCCGCGGCGGCCGGGACGTTGGCGAAGCGCAGTGTGCGGGGCAGCCCCGCCAGTTTCCGGCGGGACGGCGAGCCGTCCGGGTCGGTGACCGCACGGCAGGACTGGAGCAGCCGCACGGTCCGCTCAAGGAGGCGCGCCCTGGCCAGCTGCACCTCGCCGGGCCGGTCCTGGGCCTCCATCAGCGCGCTGAGCAGTGGGGCGAGACAGCCCGGCACCTCGAACTGCCCCTCCGGGCGGGCACGCAGCAGTCCGAGCCCGGCGAAGTCCTCCAGCGTGGCCCGGGCGGCGGACACCGAACAGCCGGCCAGCGCGGACGCCGTGTGCGCGTCGGCCAGTCCGGCGGGGGCGAGGGCGAGCAGCCGCAGTATCCGGGCGGCCGGCTGCGGGAGGGAGGCGTACACGAAGCGGAAGGCGCGGGCCAGCGGACGGGCGACCGCGGGCTCGTCGGCTTCGTCGGGGAGGTTCCGGAACTGCTGGGCGACGTCCGCGACCGACAGCTTGGGCGTTGCGGCGAGCCGGCCGCCGAGCAGCACCAGTGCGGCGGGCTGGCCGCCGCACTCCTCGGCCAGCGCCTCTGCGGTCCGCGGGTCCACGGTGATGCGGACCGCGCCCGCGAAGTGACCGAGCAGTCCCACGGCGGACCCGGTGTCCAGACCGCCGAGCGTGCAGGGCCTGACGTCGGGGATGCCGGTCAGCGGGCCGGTCGAGACGGCCACGACCAGGGAGTCCGAGACGTCGGGGAGGAACGGGTCGACCTGTCCGGCATCGGCCGCGTCGTCCAGGACGAGCAGCACCCGGCGTCCGGCCAGTGCCTCGCGCACCAGCTCGGTGAGGTCGTCGGCGGCGGCGCCCGCGGGTGCCGGCAAACCGAGCGCGCCGAGCAGCTGACGGGCGGTGTCCCCGGTGGGCACCCGGTCGCCGCCGGGCGTGGTGAGCCTGGCGTTCAGCACCCCGTCCGGGTAGTCGGCGGCGAGCTGTCCGGCCAGTTCGGTGGCGAGTGCGCTCCGCCCCGATCCCGGCTTCCCCGCGATGAGCAGGACCCGGGGGCGAGCGCCCTTGCGGCCGGCCATGGTGTCCAGACCGGCCCGTTCGATGTCGGCGCGCAGCGCCTTCAACTCCCGCTGCCTGCCGAAGAAGTGACCGGCTGTCCGGCCGGCGTCCGACGTCGTGACCCGGTCGACCGCGTCCAGCGCCTGATCCGTCACGGGCTCGCTCCGTCCGCCTGCGCACCGGCCCGCCGGGGGCCCGGACGGGACGGTGCCGAGCGTAGTTCACGTACCGAGACGAACCAGGCGGGGCGGGGCGGGCACAGTAGGCATGTCCCTCAATCGGATCAACAGATCATCGGATCAGCAGCCGGAAGTACTCCGGGATCAGGGCTCGGTTCTGCGGTGGGGCGCCTCTGCCCCGCTACGCCTCGAAGGGGCGGGCCGGCCAGGGGGCGTCGGCCGGGCGCAGCGCGTCGAGGCCGTCGCCGTTCAGTGCCGCGGTGAGCGCCAGGACCCCCACCACCAGGCAGGTGTTGTGCAGCTCTCCGGCGAGCGCGCCCCGGACGAGCTCCGCTGGCTCGACCCGCGCGTGCTCCATGTCCGCCTCCTCCTCGGAGACCTCGAAGCACGCGCCCTCGGCCTCGGAGACCTCACGGGCGAGGAAGATCCGTACGGCTTCGTCGCAGCCGCCCGGCGTGGGGTAGACGTCGGCGAGCACCCGCCAGTCCTCGGCCTTGACGTGCGCCTCCTCGTACAGCTCGCGCTGCGCGGCGTGCAGCGGGTTCTCTCCGGGGATGTCGAGCAGCCCCGCCGGGATCTCCCAGAGCTTCTGCCGTACGGGATGGCGGTACTGGCGCAGGACGATGACCTTGCCCTCGTCGTCCAGCGCGAGGACGGCGACCGAGCCGGGGTGGACCTGGTAGTCGCGGTGTACGACGGTTCCGTCGGGCATCACCACGTCGTCGGTGCGGACGCTGGTCTTGTTGCCGGTGAAGGGGGTGGTGGTCGCGGTGACCTGCCACTCCTCGGCGGTGTCCCTGATGGCCATGGAAGCGTCCTCTCAAAAGCGGAAACCGGGGCGGGGGCTCATCAGAACCCCGCCCCGGTCAACCGTAACGCCCGTGCCCGCGTGCTACTTGCCCGTCTTGCGCGCCACAGCGGCCTTCACCAGGCCCGCGAAGAGCGGGTGCGGGCGGGTGGGCCGGGAGCGCAGCTCCGGGTGGGCCTGGGTGGCGACGAGGTAGGGGTGCACCTCGCGGGGGTATTCGACGTACTCGACGAGCTTGTTGTCGGGTGACGTGCCCGAGAAGACCAGGCCGGCCTTCGTCTCCAGCTCGGCGCGGTAGGTGTTGTTGACCTCGTAGCGGTGGCGGTGGCGCTCCTCGACGTACGGCTGGTCCTGGTACGCCTCACGGACGAGTGAGCCCTCGGCGAGCTTCGCCGGGTAGAGGCCGAGCCGCATGGTGCCGCCGAGGTCGCCGGCGCCCTCGACGTAGGCCAGCTGCTCCTCCATCGTGGAGATCACCGGATGGCCGGTGGCCGCGTCGAACTCGGTGGAGTTGGCGTCCGGGATGCCCGCGACGTTCCGCGCCGCCTCGATGACGATGCACTGGAGGCCCAGGCAGAGGCCGAGCAGCGGGATCCGGTTCTCGCGGGCGTACTGGATCGCGCCGACCTTCCCGTCCACTCCGCGCTCGCCGAAGCCGCCCGGGATGCAGATCGCGTCGACGTCCCCGAGCTGCTTCTTCGCGGCGGCCTGCGTCTGACAGTCGTCGGACGTGACCCACTTGACCTTGACCCGGGCGCGGTTGGCGAAGCCGCCGGCCCGGATGGCCTCGGTGACCGAGAGGTAGGCGTCGGGCAGGTCGATGTACTTGCCGACCAGGGCGACGGTGACCTCGTGGTCGGGGTTGTGGACGCGGTCCAGCAGGTCGTCCCAGGTGGACCAGTCGACGTCACGGAACGGCAGGTCGAGCTTGCGCACGACGTAGGCGTCCAGTCCCTCGGTGTGCAGCACCTTCGGGATGTCGTAGATCGACTTGGCGTCGACGCAGGCCACCACGGCGTCCTCGTCGACATCGCACATCAGCGAGATCTTGCGCTTGATGGCGGTCGGCACGTCGCGGTCGGCACGCAGCACGATGGCGTCGGGCTGGATGCCGATGTTGCGCAGGGCCGCGACGGAGTGCTGGGTGGGCTTGGTCTTGAGCTCGCCCGAGGGCCCGATGTAGGGCAGCAGCGAGATGTGGACCACGAAGACGTTGTCCCGGCCGACCTCGTGGCGGACCTGGCGGACGGTCTCCAGGAAGGGCAGCGACTCGATGTCACCGACCGTGCCGCCGACCTCGGTGATGACGACATCGACGTCGTCCGTGGCCATCCGGCGGATGCGGTGCTTGATCTCGTTGGTGATGTGCGGGATGACCTGCACGGTGTCACCGAGGTACTCGCCGCGCCGCTCCTTGGCGATGACCGTCGAGTAGACCTGACCGGTCGTGACGTTGGCGGAGCCGTCGAGGTCCACGTCGAGGAAACGTTCGTAGTGGCCGATGTCCAGGTCGGTCTCGGCGCCGTCGTTGGTGACGAAGACCTCACCGTGCTGGAACGGGTTCATCGTGCCGGGGTCGACGTTCAGGTACGGGTCGAGCTTCTGCATCGTGACCCGCAGGCCGCGGGCCTTGAGGAGCGCACCGAGACTGGAGGCGGTCAGACCCTTGCCGAGGGAAGAGGCGACACCCCCGGTGACGAAGATGTGCTTGGTCGTCGCGGATGTTGAGTTGCGGGCCTGCATGGCCAAGACGGGGCTCCCGTGGTCGCGATCTGGAGTGCGTGCCGGCACGGGGCCCGGAGAATTCCCGGGGGTGCCGTCGCTGCGGTTCGGGGCGTAGTGACCACCGGTCCACGGGCCACCAGGGTATCAGCGACGGCGCGAGGCTGCTTCCGGCCACGCACAGCACTGTCTCCGCCACACACAGGTCAGCCTTCACCGGAAGGTCGCAACCCGGTCACCCAACACTCACCCGTTCGGACCAGCCGCGTTGCCCGGCAGGTCATGCGGATCACCTGGGTGCGTCGTATCCTGCTCGGACACTCGCTGCCGAGACGGCCGGAAAACGGCACCACCCCCGCCCGTTCTCCGGAACAAGCGCCGCCGGCGTTCGTCAGCGCTTGTTTCAAAGAGCCCTTGACTGCAACACAAGCGCCCCGCGGGGCGACGTGGCCGTTCGACTGGAGATTGCACGTGGCCGGGCGCATCGAGGATTACGCACTCATCGGAGACATGCAGACCGCTGCCCTGGTCTGCCGGGACGGGACAGCCGACTGGCTGTGCCTTCCCCGCTTCGACTCGCACGCCGTCTTTGCCGGACTTCTGGGAACCGAGGAAAACGGTTTCTGGCGGCTGGGACCCGCGCATGCCCCTTCGGCATGCCCGCCGGTCGCCGACCGGCGCCGCTACCGCGGGGATTCACTGATCCTCGAATCGGAGTGGGACACGCCGCGCGGCACCGTCCGTGTGACGGATTTCATGCCGCCGCGAGACGGCGCCCCCCAGCTGATCCGCATCGTGGAAGGAGTGAGCGGGCGCGTCCCGATGCGCTCCACGCTCCGGATGCGGTTCAGCTACGGACGGGTGACGCCCTGGGTCCACAAGGTGGACGGGCGTACGGTCGCGGTCGCCGGACCCGACTCGGTCTGGCTGGACACCTCGGCGGACACCTACGGCGAGGACCTCACGACGTACTCCGACTTCACCGTCGGACCGGGCGACCGGATCGCCTTCACCATCAGCTGGGAGCCCTCCCACAAGGCCCCGCCCGCGCTCCCGGAGCCCGAGAACTCGCTGGTGGCGACCGAGGACTTCTGGCGCGACTGGGTCGACCAGTGCACGTACCACGGCCCCTACCGCGAGGCCGTGGTCCGCTCGCTGATCACCCTCAAGGCGCTCACCTACGCGCCGACCGGCGGCATCGTCGCCGCGCCGACGACCTCACTGCCCGAGGACATCGGCGGCTCCCGCAACTGGGACTACCGCTACACCTGGCTCCGCGACGCGGCGATCACACTCTCGTCGCTGCTGCGCACCGGCTACCGCGAGGAGGCCCGCGCCTGGCGCGAGTGGCTGCTGCGCGCCGTCGCGGGCGACCCGGAGAACCTGCAGATCATGTACGGGATCGCCGGTGAGCGCGAGCTCGGCGAAGCGGAGCTGGACTGGCTGCCGGGGTACGAGAACTCGGGCCCCGTCCGGGTGGGCAACGGCGCGGCCGGGCAGCTCCAGCTGGATGTGTACGGCGAAGTCACCGAGGCCCTGCACCTCGCCCACATGACGGGGCTCGCCCGCAGCGACTACGCGTCCCTGCTCCAGCTCAAGCTGATCCGGTACCTGGAGGACCACTGGGACCAGCCGGACGAGGGCATCTGGGAGGTGCGCGGGCCGCGCCGCCACTTCGTGCACTCCAAGGTGATGGCCTGGGTCGCCGTCGACCGGACCATCAAGCTGATCGAGTCCGGGGACGCGGACGGGCCCATCGAGCGCTGGCGTGAACTGCGCGACGACATCCACCGCGATGTCTGCGAGCGGGGTTACGACAAGGAACGCAACACGTTCACGCAGTCGTACGGCTCGAAGGAGCTGGACGCGTCCCTGCTGCTCATCCCGCAGATGGGGTTCCTGCCGCCGGACGACAAGCGGGTCATCGGCACCGTGGAGGCGATCCAGCGCGAGCTGTCCACACCGGACGGCTTCGTCCTGCGCTATCCGACGACGGGCGGCGCCGCGGGCGTCGACGGCCTGGAGGGCGACGAGGGAGCCTTCCTCGCCTGCTCGTTCTGGCTCGCCGACGACCTGGCGATGATCGGGCGGGTGGATGAGGCGCGCAAGCTCTTCGAGAAGCTGCTCGGGCTCCGCAACGACCTCGGGCTGCTCGCCGAGGAGTGGGATCCCAGGCTCCAGCGCCAGGTGGGCAACTTCCCGCAGGCCTTCAGCCACGTGCCGCTGATCGACACCGCACTGCGGCTCACGGCCTCCGGGGCCTACGGAGGGTGACCTTGCGGCCGGGCGGCTTCGGGTAGCGTCCGGCCTCATGGAGAACCAGGGCGGAATCACAGTGCAGCGGGCGCTTGAGCTGCCGGGGCTGCGCGGTGGACTGCCCGAGGTCGTCGCGGGCGCTGACCGGCTCAGCCGCACCGTCCGGTGGGTGCACGCGGGTGAGGTGCCGAACATCGCCTCGCTGCTCAAGGGCGGTGAGCTGCTGCTCACCACCGGGCTGGGGCTCGGCACCCGCCCCGCCGAGCAGCGGGCGTTCGTCCGCCGGCTCGCCGACCGCGGGATCGCCGCCCTCGTGGTGGAGCTGGGCCCGCGTTTCTCGCGGCTTCCCACGACGCTCGTGGAGACCGCGCGGGCGGCGGGGCTGCCACTGGTCCAGCTGCACCGCGAGGTGCCCTTCGTCTCGGTGACGGAGGAGGTCCACACCGAGATCGTCAACGGTCACTACGCACTGGTGCAGCGCGCCGACGAGGTGCACAGGCGGTGCACCCAGGCGCTGCTCGGCGGTGGCGGAGTGCCGCAAGTGCTCTCGATCCTCGCCGAGTTCACCGCCAACCCGGTCTTCCTGGAGACCCCCGACGGACAGCTGCTGTACGCCGCGGGCGAGGGCGAGCCGCTCCAGGTGTGGGAGGGCCTGCGCGGACACCGTCCGGCGGGCGCGGTCCTGGTGGACGTTCCGGGCGGCGGCTCCGGCACCGGTTCGGTACGGGCCAGGCTGGCGCTCCTCCCGGTGTCGGCGCCGCTGGCCCAGGTGCACCGGATGGCCGCCGAGCGGACCGCCGGGATCCTCGCTGTCGTGCTGATGCAGGCCCGCCAGGAGGAAGAGCTCGCCGCACGCGGGCGAGGTGACTTCCTGACCGATCTGGCCGAGGGGCGGGTCTCCGCCCACGACGCGCCCGCGCAGGCCCGGGTCCTCGGATTCCGGCCGGGTGAGGGGCCGCTGCTGCCCGTGGTCATGCGGCTGGCCGCCGAGCTGTCGCCGTCGGGCAACTGGGCGGTGCTGGCCCGCGCCGTCCTGGAGGAGCTGAGCTCCGTCGGAGTACCGGTGCTCCTCGGCGTACGCCCCGTGGAGGGCCGCGTCCCGCTGCTCCTCGGTCTGCGTGAGGAGTCGGAACGCACCACCGTGGCCGACCGGGTGGCCGTCGCGCTGCGGGCCGGCGTGGCGCGCGCCGGTCTGGAGCGGGCGGGCGCGCATCCGCCGATCGTCGTGGTGGGGGTGGCGGGCGGCTGGGCCGCGGCATCGGCCGGGCTGCGGCACGCCGCGGAGACGGCGACCGCCGCGCAGGGGCTGCCCGACCGCCCCTGGTACGACGCGCGGCGCCTGGACATCGACCTGCTGCTGTGGCGGCTGCGCGACCAACCGGACCTGGCGGCCTTCGTGGACCGGGCGATCGGTCCGCTGCGCGAGCACGACCGCACGTCACGGCCCGCCCTGCTGCCCACACTCCAGACGTATCTGGCGCACGCGGGCCGCAAGGCCGAGACGGCCCGAGAGCTGCACCTCAACCGCCAGACGCTCTACAACCGGCTGGCGCGGATCGCCGAGCTCCTCGGTACGGACCTGGACGACCCGCAGACGGTGCTCGCCCTGAGCCTGGCGCTACGGGCCCGCAGGCACACCCCGTGACGCGACATCCCTGACTCCACGTGACGGGACACCACGTGCCGGAACACCACGTGACGGGGCGCGTCGTGTGGGCACACGCGTAATCGGCCGCCCCGTCCCACGGGGACCCGTACCAGGACGGGCGGTCACGGGGCCTCCGGCGGCCGGCTCTCAGTGGGCGCCGGCCGACTCGGTCAACTCGTCGTAGACGCTGAGCACTTGCGCCACCGTCTCGTCCTCGGTCGGCCAGTTCTCGGCCTGGGCCAGGCCCGCCGCGGCGAGTTCGGCGCGGCGCACGGGGTCGGCCAGCAGCGCGGTCACCCGTGCGGCCAGCGCCTCCGGATCACCGTACGGGACGAGTTCGGCCGCGTCGCCCACCAGCTCGGGCACCCCGCCGACCGCCGTTGCCACCAACGGCACCCCCAGCCGCAGCGCCTCCTGCGCCAGCAGGGAACGCGCCTCCCAACGGCTCGACAGCACAGCGACATCGGCGGCGGCGAGCAGCTCCGTCACGTCCTCGCGGCTGCCGATCAGGCGGACCGCGAGCGCGTCGGCCGCGATCCGGCTCTGCAGCGCGGCACGCTCCACTCCCTCGCCCACGATCACCAGCAGCGGGACCGGGTCGAGGTGCTGCCAGACCCGGGCCGCGTCCAGCAGCGTCCCGAAGCCGTGGTGCGCGACGAGGCTGCCCACGGCCATCACCAACGGCCGGTCCACCGCGCCCAGTTCCGCGCGGGCCTTGCTCTCGGGGCCGCCCTCGGTCACTCGGGGTGCGGGAACAGCGACCGGCGCGAGCCGCGCGTCGCGCGCCCCCCGGCTGCGCGCCCTGTCGACCAGTTCGGACGACGTTCCGAGCACAACTGCCGCCGCCCTGGCCGCCCTTCGCTCCATCAGCCGCAGCAGGCGGCTCCGTGCACCTTCGGTGTGCGGGCGGGTGTGCCAGGTGACGACGAGCGGCCGCCGCAGTCCGCTCAGTGCCAGCGAGGTCCGTACGGCGGCATTCAGCCCGTGCGCGTGGACGATGTCGGCCCGCAGACAGGCGGCACGCAGCGTGGCGACGGACGCCGGATCACCGCGCCGGGGTACGGGCACGAAGCGCGCGCCCGCCTCACTGAAGCCGTACGTCCGCTCCAGTTCGGCGGGGGCGCACACCGTGACGTGCACGCCCCGCTCGACCAGGCCCCCGGTGATCGAGCGGACATGTGCGCTGCTGCCGGCGCTGCCGCCGCCCAGCACCTGGACGGCGCAGAGAGGTGAACGGCCGTACGGCGGGACCTGGGTGCTGCTCACTGACCGGAGCTCCTGAGTCGGCGTCGGACGGGTATGTGCGCCCCAGGATGCCAGCCCGCGCGCGGGTTCCGGCACTCTCCGGGGGGCCGAGCCCCTGTGCGGTCGCGTCAACGCGCCGGAGCTGTCACCCGCATGGGTGAGCCACGGCTCAACCGGCTGCCGCGCGGCTCACCTTGTCACCGTACGCGGCGGCGGCGACCACCGCTGCCGCATGGGCGGCGAGTCCGGCCCGCCCGTTGCCCGCGACGATCGCGACACCGAGGGCGGCGCCGAGCGCGTGCGCCCCCGCGTCGCCGAGCATGGTCTGTTCTGCCAGGTCGTCGATGACGACCGCGGCCGCGGCTCCGAGCGGTGCGGCGGCCAGCGCCCCGGCCGGACCGCGCCGCAGCAGGCCCGGCGCCGCGAGCCCGAGCACCGCGACGGCCGCGCGCCCCGGACGCACATCCACCAGGTTGACGAAGTGGGCGGTGCCCGCGACGACGACACCCGCGAGAATCCGGTCGGCGGGCCGGTCCTTGAGCAGCGCGCCCGCGGCCAGACCCGCCGCGCCGACACCCAGGAGCTTCACCGCGCCGCTGGTGATCTCGCCGCGGCGCAGCGCACCGAGATGGGCACGGAACCCGCGGCGCGGATCGCCCGCGCCCGCGGTGTCGTCATAGGCCCCGCAGGCCCCGGCGGCGAGCACGGCCAGGGCGGCCGCGCCGCGCGCCCGGGGCGGAAGAGTGCCCGCGACCGCACCGAGCGCCGCGCCGACGGTGGTGGCAGGACCGGCGCAGAGATCCACCGTGCGCCCGGCGTAGTTGGTGCGCTCCCAGCGCGGCGCACCTCCCGGAGGCCGACGGCGCAGCCCCGTCGCGGCGGCGCGGGTCGCGCCGAACGAGGCGAGGAGTGCGGTGGTCCGGGCGCCGTGTCTGCTCATGCGCCCCACCCTAAGCGGCGTACCGCGGGGGCCAGGGGGCAGCCCCGGAACGGCCGGACGGGGTCACCGCCCGGACGTTCAGCCGTCCGCCCGCGCCGTGGCCAGCAGTTCCTCGGCGTGCGCCCGGGCCGTCTCCGAGTCCTCCTGGCCGGCGAGCATCCGCGACAACTCCCGTACCCGGTCCTCGCCCTCCAGGACCGTGACACCGCTGCTGGTCACCGAGCCGTCGTTGGTCTTCTCGACGAGCAGCTGACGGTCGGCGAACGCGGCCACCTGCGGCAGATGTGTCACGACCACCACCTGCGCGGTCCTGGCGAGCCTGGCGAGCCGCCGGCCCACCTCCACAGCGGCCTTGCCGCCGACCCCGGCGTCGACCTCGTCGAAGAGGTACGTCGGTACGGGGTCGGACCCCGCGAAGACGACCTCGACCGCGAGCATCACCCGGGAGAGTTCACCGCCCGACGCCCCCTTGGAGATGGGGCGGGCGGCCGCGCCGGGGTGCGGTGCGAGCAGCAGCTCCACCTCGTCGGCGCCGAGCGGGCCGTAGGCGACGGTCCGCCCGCCGACCTCCACCCCTTCGGGGTCATCGGTCTGCCGGATGTCGATCGTCACCCGTGCGTGCGGCATGGCGAGCGAGGCGAGTTCGGCGGTGACGGCGTCCGCGAACCGCGCGGCCGCCTCCGTACGCGCGTCGGTGAGGGTCTGCGCGAGGCCGGACAGCTCCGAGCGCAGCGCCTCGTGCTCCGCCGTCAGTTCGCCGATCCGGTCGTCGTCGCCCTCCAGCTCGGTGAGGCGCGCCGCGCCCTCCTCGGCCCAGGCCAGTACGGCCGTGATGTCCTCGCCGTACTTGCGGGTCAGCTGGGTCAGCGCCGCCCTGCGCTCCTCCACGGCGGCGAGCCGCAGCGGATCGGCGTCGAGGTCGTCCGCGTAACCGGCCAGCTCCCCCGACACGTCGGCGAGCAGGATGCCGATCTCGCCGATCCGGTCGGCGAGCGCGGCCAGGGCCGGGTCGTGGGTGCGTACGGCGTCGAGCGACCGTCCCGAACCGCCGACCAGCGTCGTCGCGTCGACGCTCTCGGGGTCCTCGGGGTTGCCGACGAGCGCGGTGTGCGCCGCCGACGCCGCGGACGCGAGTGCTTCGGCATGACCCAGCCGCTCGGCCTCGGAGGCGAGTTCGGTGTCCTCGCCGGGCAGCGGCTCGACGGCGGCGATCTCGTCCAGCCCGAAGCGGAGCAGGTCCGCCTCCTGGGCCCGTTCCCGCGCCCGGGTGGTCAGTTCGACCAGTTCGGCGGCGACGGCACGCAGCCGCTTGTAGGCCGCCGCGTACTTGGTGTGCGGGCCCGCCACCGCCTCACCGGCGTACCGGTCGAGGGCCTGGCGCTGTCTGGCCGGGCGCAGCAGCCCCTGCTGGTCGGTCTGCCCGTGCACGGCGACCAGTTCGTCGGCGATCTCGGCGAGCAGCCCGACCGGTACGGAACGTCCGCCGATGTGCGCCCGTGAGCGCCCTTCGGCGGAGACCGTCCGGCTGATGAGCAGCGCGCCCTCGTCGAGCTCGGCGCCCGCTTCCTCGGCCCGTACCGCGGCCGGCGCGCCCGCGGGCAGCACGATCCGCCCTTCGACCACCGCCGACTTGGCTCCGAGCCGCACCAGGGCGGCGTCGGCGCGACCGCCGAGCAGCAGCCCGAGGCTGGTCACGACCATGGTCTTGCCCGCGCCGGTCTCACCGGTCACCGCGGTGAAACCGGGTGAAAGCTCCACCACAGCGTCGTCGATGACTCCGAGCGACCGTATCCGCATCTCCTCCAACACGCACATGACCATACGAGGTTTCCCGGGTCCCGTGCGACGTGCCCCGGCCGGAGGGCCCGCCGGCCGGCCCGCGCCGGGGCAGCCGGCACGGGCCGCGCCGTCAGTGCGGAGCGCCGCGCCAGCCCGCCACGGGCAGGGCGAACTTGGCCACCAGGCGGTCGGTGAAGGACGCGTGGTGCAGCCGCGCCAGCCGTACGGGCACGGCGCCCCTGCGCACCTCGACCCTGGCCCCGGACGGCAGCTCGACCGACCGGCGCCCGTCGCACCACAGGACGCCCGGCGGGGTGTGCGGCTGTACCTCGACCGCGAGGATGGACGCGGGCGAGGTCACCAGCGGCTTGGCGAACAGGGCGTGGGCGCCGATGGGGACCATCAGCAGCGCCTCCACCTCGGGCCAGATCACCGGTCCGCCGGCCGAGAAGGCGTACGCGGTCGAACCGGTCGGGGTGGCGCAGACGACGCCGTCGCAGCCGAAGCCGGTGACCGGACGGCCGTCGATCTCCAGGACGACCTCCAGCATCCGCTCGGGCGCGGTCTTCTGCACGGCGGCCTCGTTGAGCGCCCAGTCCCGGTGCACGATGTCGCCGTTGTTGTGCACGAGGACGTCGACGGTCATCCGTTCCTCGACCTCGTACGACCGGGTGACCACCCGGTCGACGACCTTGTCGAGGTCGTCGCGCTCGGCCTCGGCGAGGAAGCCGACCCGGCCGAGGTTGACGCCGAGCATCGGGACCCCGGACGCGCGGGCGAACTCGGCGCCGCGCAGCAGCGTTCCGTCGCCGCCGAGCACGATCAGCAGCTCACAGCCGTCCAGGCAGGCGGGTGTCGCCTCGGCGACGAGTTCGACGGAGGGCGGCACCGGCAGGTCGGCCGCCTCCGCCGCCAGGACCCGCACCCGCAGGCCGTTCTTCAGCAGCCCCTCCACGACGCGCTCGGCGCTCCGGATGGCGGCGGGCCGCCCGGTGTGCGCGAGCAGGAAGACCGTACGGTCCGCGGGGGGCGCCGCTGCCGGCTCCGCCGCCCGTTCCACCGCCGGCCCCGCTGCCACGGCCGGTGGCACTGCCCGTACTGCTGAGCCGGTTGCCGATGGTGCTGCTGCTTCCGTCACTGCGGCCCCTCCGCCACTGCACGCTCCACATCCGCCGGATCGAGCGCGGGCGCATCCGCCCGCAGCCACAGAAAGTACTCGACATTCCCCGATGGCCCCGGCAGCGGGCTGGCGGTGACGCCCCGGACGCCGAGTCCGAGCCCGGCCGCCTGCCCTGCCACCGTCCGCACGGTCTCCGCCCGCAGCTCCGGGCTGCGGACCACTCCTCCGCTGCCCAGCCGGTCCTTGCCGATCTCGAACTGCGGTTTGACCATCAGCACCAGGTCGGCGTCGGGCCCAGCGCACCGCGCGAGAGCGGGCAGCACAAGACCCAGCGCGATGAACGAGAGATCGCCGACGACCAGATCCACGGGCGCTCCGCCGATGTCCTCCAGCGTCAACTCGCGTACGTTCGTACGGTCCTTGACGGTGACGCGGTCGTCGCTCTGCAACGACCAGGCGAGCTGCCCGTACCCGACGTCCACCGCGACGACCTGCGCGGCGCCCGCCCGCAGCAGGACGTCGGTGAAGCCGCCGGTCGACGCACCCGCGTCCAGCGCCCGCCGCCCCCCGACCCGCAGGCCGAGCGGGGTGAAGGCCGTGAAGGCGCCTGCGAGCTTGTGCCCGCCGCGCGAGACGTAGTCGGGGTCGTTGCCGTCCTCGCGTACGACGACGGCGGCGCTCGTCTCGACCTGGGTGGCCGACTTGGTCGCGGTGGCGCCTCCGACGGTCACCCGGCCTGCCGCGATCAGCTGGCTCGCGTGCTCCCGCGAGCGGGCGAGACTCCGGCGGACCAGCTCGGCGTCGAGACGCCGGCGTGCCACTCCTGCCACGTTCGGTTCAGCTCCTGCTGTTGTGAGGGACGTTGTGAGGGGCGGGGCCGCGGGCCGGGACCGGAGGTCCGGGCGGTGCGTCCAGCGCGTCCAGCGCCTCACGCAGCCCACGGTGTACATCTTCGTACACCTCGACATGTCCGTCGGCAGCGAGGTGGTCGGCGTCGGCCAGCCGGTCGAGCACCCGGTCCACCCCGCCGTCCCCGGTGGGCGTGCGGACCACGCCCAGCGGCGCCGGACGCTGTTCCGTACCGTCCTGACCGTCCTGCGCCCCGGGGGGCTCCGGCATCACGTCACTCATGCCCAGACGCTACCCCGAAGCGCTGCGGTACGGTCGATCACGATGGCGACGACAGAAGAGTGCCGCAGCGCCCTCGACAGGCTCTCGGACAACATGACAGAGGCGAACAGCCAGGTACGCGGCGCGGCGGCGCTGGACCGCTCGCTGAGCTGCCACATCACCGACCTCGACGTCACCTTCACCGGGCGTCTGGTGGACGGCCGGATCCAGGTGCTCGACACCGTCGAAGGTCCGCCGCCCGTGAAGGCGGAGATCCGGCTCGCGATGAAGGGCGACGACCTGGTGGCCCTGGTCGCGGGCGAGCTGAACTTCGCGAAGGCCTGGGGCTCGGGCCGGGTCCGGCTCGAAGCGGGCTTCCGCGATCTGCTGCGCCTCAGGACACTGCTGTAGCCGTCACCGCGGTACGCGCCCCGCGCCCGGCGGGCACCACCAGCGGTGTTCCCGTCTCGGGGTCGTCGATGATCTGGCAGCGCAGCCCGAACACCTTCTCCACGAGTCCGGCCGTGACCACCTCGGCGGGCGGTCCCTCGGCGACGATCTCACCGTCCCGCATGGCGATGAGATGGGTCGCGTAGCGCGCGGCGTGGTTGAGG
This sequence comes from Streptomyces sp. NBC_01471, assembly GCF_041438865.1. Classification (NCBI taxonomy): domain Bacteria; kingdom Bacillati; phylum Actinomycetota; class Actinomycetes; order Kitasatosporales; family Streptomycetaceae; genus Streptomyces; species Streptomyces sp. NBC_01471. Next base: position 6,459,655 of record NZ_CP109450.1, on the reverse strand, counting down.
TCGTGCAGTACGGCCACCAGAGTGCGCCCCTGCGTCTCGTGCAGTTCGGCGCAGAGGTCGAGGACGTCGATCTGGTGCTGGATGTCGAGGAAGGTGGTCGGCTCGTCGAGGAGCAGCAGCGGGGTCTGCTGGGCGAGCGCCATGGCGATCCACACGCGCTGGCGCTGGCCGCCGGAGAGCTCGTCCACGAAGCGGTCGCCGAGCTCGCCGATCCGCGTGGACTCCATGGCCTCCGCGACGATGCGCTCGTCGTCCGGCGACCACTGGCGCAGCAGACCCTGGTGCGGGTAGCGGCCGCGGGCCACCAGGTCGGCGACCGTGATGCCGTCGGGCGCGATGGAGGACTGCGGGAGCAGCCCGAGCGTCCTGGCCACCTTCTTGGCGGGCATCGAGCCGATCACCTGCCCGTCCAGCAGCACCCGCCCCTGCGTGGGCTTCAGCATGCGCGACAGGGCGCGCAGCAGGGTCGACTTGCCGCAGGCGTTCGGGCCGACGATGACGGTGAAGGAGTTGTCGGGGATCTCGACCGAGAGGTTCTCGGCGATGGTCCGCTGCTCGTAGCCGAGGGTGACGGATTCGGCGGTGAGTCGCTGCATGGGGGCACTCCTGGTTGTCATCAGATCCGTCCTGCCTTGCGTTCGGAGACCAGCAGCCACAGCAGATAGCAGCCGCCGAGCACTCCCGTCACCACTCCCACGGGCAGCTGCCGGTCCCCGAAGGCCCGCTGGGCGATCCAGTCGGCGACCAGCAGCAGGGCCGCGCCCATGGCGGCCGAGGGGAGGAGGTTGGCGCCCGGTGAGCGGGTCAGCCGCCGGGCCAGCTGCGGCGCGCTGAGGGCCACGAAGGCGATCGGCCCCGCGGCGGCGGTTGCCACCGCGGTGAGCAGGACCGCGGCCAGCATCAGCACCAGCCTGGTCCGCTCGACCCGTACGCCCAGGGCGTACGCGGCGTCGTCACCCATCTCCAGCATCCGGAGGTTGCGCCCGTACCCCAGGACCAGCGGTATCAGGACGACGCAGGCGGCCAGCAGTGGCCAGACCTGCGACCAGTCGCGGCCGTCGAGCGAACCGGTCATCCACACGACGGCGCGGGTCGCGTCGACCAGATTGGCCTTGGTGAGCAGATAGCTGTTGCAGGCGGTGAGCATGGCGGCGGCGCCGATCCCGACGAGGACCAGCCGGAAGCCGTGCACACCGCGCTTCCACGCCAGGAGGTACACGGCGATACCGGTGGCCAGGCCGCCGACGATCGCCCCGCCCGCCACCGCGGTCGCCCCGCCGTGGAAGAGCACGATCACGGCGAGCGCGCCGACGCTGGCGCCCTGCCCGAAGCCGATCACGTCCGGACTGCCCAGCGGATTACGGGAGATGGACTGGAAGACCGCGCCCCCGACACCCAGCGCAGCGCCGACGAGGAGGCCGACGAGCGCCCTGGGCAGCCGCAGGTCGTTGACGATGAACTCCTGGGCGGTGGTGCCGTTGCCGAGCAGGGTCCGGATCACGTCCGCGGGTGCCATCGGGTAGTCGCCGCTCCCGATGAGCACGACACCGGCCGCCAGCGCGACCACGGCCAGCAGGACGACAACGACGGCGGCCCTGACCTCGACCCGCAGGGAGAGCCCGCCCGGGGTCCGTATCGCGTGGATCGCTTTCACAGCTGAGTCATCCTCCGGCGGCGTACGAGAAAGATGAAGACGGGACCGCCGATGAGCGCGGTCACGATGCCGACCTGGAGTTCCGCGGGCCGGGCGACCATCCTGCCGACGACGTCGGCGCCCAGCAGCAGGACGGGCGAGAGGACCGCCGCGTACGGCAGCGTCCAGCGCATGTCGGGTCCGGTGATGGCCCGGACGATGTGCGGGACCATCAGCCCGATGAAGACGATCGGCCCGCAGGCGGCGGTCGCCGCACCGCAGAGCAGGGTCACGGAGACCATCGCGAGCACCCGGGTGCGCGTCAGATGGGCGCCGAGCGCCCTGGCCGTGTCGTCGCCCAGGGCCATGGCGTTGAGCGGGCGGCCGAGGAGCAGTGCGACCAGCAGACCGGCTGCCACGAAGGGCCACACCTGCGCGACCGTCCCGGACGTGGCCGTGGCCAGGGAACCGACCGTCCAGAAGCGCATCTTGTCCAGCGCTGCCGAGTCCAGCAGTTCCACGGCGTTGACGTATCCGAACATCGCGTACGTGGCGGCCGTGCCGGCGAGCGCGAGCCGTACCGGGGTGGCCCCGCGGCTCCCGCTCAGTACGTACACGAGCACCGAGACCACGGCGGCGCCGGCGAACGCGAACCACACATAACCGGTGAAGGAGCTGACGCCGAGAAAGCTCATCGCGGTGACCACGGCGGCGGAGGCACCCGCGTTGACACCGAGGACGCCGGGCTCGGCGAGCGGGTTGCGGGTGAGCGCCTGCATGACCGCTCCCGCGACCCCCAGCGCGGCCCCGACGAGGACCCCCAGCGCGGTGCGCGGTATTCGCACATCCTGGATCAGGACGTCGTCGCCGGTGCCCGTGCTGTGCACCAGGCCGTGCCACACGTCGCCGAGCGGCACCGCCTTGGCGCCGATCGCGATGCTCGCGACGACGACCAGGAGCAGCACCACGAGCGACAGCAGCAGCCCGGCGGCACGTGCCGCGTTGCGCTTGGGGGGCGCGGGGGCTTGCTCCGCGCTCTGTCTGGAGGGACTCTCGACCAACACGTGGTTAGGTTAGCCTACCCTCGCAATTCTTCGACCAGAAGGCGACGGGGGGAAGCGGCCCGCGCCGGAGCCCGGCCCGAGCGGGGGCCGGTTCCGGCCCGTATGGACGTCAGAACCCGATACCAGTGCCCGATATCAGAGCCCGATACGGGAGATCATCTCGCCCGCGTCCCGACCGTACGTACCGTCGCCCGCCTGTGTCCAGGCTGCGGCACACAGCGCCCGCAGTCCGTCCAGCGGACCCCCGTCACCCTCGACGGCGAGCTCCCCGTCCCGCACGGAAGCGGTCCAGCCGCCGCAGCGGAACGCACCGCCCTCGCCGGTCACTTCGGGCTGACCGGTGAGCAACCCGCGCAGATCCGCGTCCACATAGGTGGGCCGGTGCTCGGGCGGGGCGGCCAGCAGCTGCGCCGCGTCCGTCACCCCGGTCAGTACGAGCAGGGAGTCCACGCCGCCGTTGAACGCACCCTCGATGTCGGTGTCGAGCCGGTCCCCGACGACCAGCGGCCGCTCGGCGCCGGTCCGCAGCACCGTCTCCCGGTGCATCGGGGGCAGCGGCTTCCCGGCCACCTGCGGCTCTGCCCCGGTGGCGATCCGGACGACCTCGACCGCGGCGCCGTTACCGGGGGCGATCCCGCGCGCACTGGGAATGGTCAGATCCGTGTTGGAAACGAACCACGGCAGACCGCTGTTGATCGCGTACCCGGCCTCCGCGAACCGCGCCCAGGTCATGTCGGGACCGCCGTACCCCTGGGCGACCGCCACCGGGGAGTCATCGGCGGAGTCCACCGGCTCCAGGCCGCGTTCGCGCAGCGCGACCCGCAGCCCCTCCCCGCCGACGACCAGCACCCTGGCTCCCCGCGGGACCTGATCGGCGATCAGCCGGGACACCGCCTGGGCCGACGTGATGACATCGGCGGCCTCGGCCGGCACCCCCAGCTCGGTGAGATGGTCCGCCACCGCCTCCGGTGTCCGCAGCGCGTTGTTGGTGACGTACGCGAGATGCATCCCGCCGTCCCGTGCGGTCCCGAGTGACGCGACGGCGTGGTCGATCGCCGCACCACCCGCATACACCACCCCGTCCAGATCGAGCAAGGCTGTGTCGTACGTCTCACTCAGCGCTGTCTTCGTGCCGTCCGGGCTGGTCCTGGTCTGGCGGGTCATCGCACTCCTCGTTGGCTGTCTTCTTCCGATCATCCCGTATGACGGATCCCCACATACCATGCACCAATGACTTCAAGTGGTCGGCATGCGGACAACGGGCTGCGTCTTTTCCCTTTCCGCGGAGTGCGCTACGTCCCCGAACGCGTCGGCAGCCTCGCAGCCGTGACGTCTCCGCCGTACGACGTCGTGGTCAGGCCGGACGGGCTGCTGCACCTGGAGTCGGCCGATCCGCACAACATCGTGCGGCTGATCCTGCCGCAGGCCGACACTCCGGCCGCCCGCAACGAGAAGGCCGCGGCGACGCTCTCCGACTGGCTCAGCGACGGCATCCTGGCCGCCGACCCCGAGCCCGCCCTGTATGTGTACGAGCAGCGCGACGGCGGCCTGCTCCAGCGCGGACTCATCGGCGCACTGGCCCTCACCACCCCCGAGGAGGGCGTGGTCCTCCCGCACGAGGACGTGATGGCCGACATCGTCGCGGACCGGGCGGCGCTGATGCGGACCACGGCCGTCAACTTCGAACCGCTCCTTCTGACCTATCGCGGCAGCGGCGGCGCGACGGAGGCCAAGGCCCCGAGGGGTGCCGGCGCTGTCATCGAGCGGACCACAGCCGGCCCGCCACTGCTCGCCACGACCACCGAGGACGGCTTCAGCCACCGGCTGTGGGCCGTCACCGACCCGGCGGACATCGCGGAGGCGCAGGCGGACCTGGCCGACCGCCAGGCCCTCATCGCCGACGGCCACCACCGGTGGGCCACCTATCTGCGACTGCACGGCGAGCACCCGGGGCCGGGGCCCTGGGGATACGGCCTGGTGCTCCTCATCGACACGGTCCGCTATCCGCTCCAGGTCAGGGCGATCCACCGGGTGCTGCGCCGGCTGCCGGTCCCTGAGGCACTGGCAGCGCTCCACGGCGCCTTCCGGGTCCGCACGATCGACGCGCTCCCGGAGGCGCTGACCGCTCTCGCCCAGGCGGCGGCCGCGGGCAACGCCTTCCTGCTGGCCGGAGACGGCCGGTTCCATCTGGTCGACCGTCCCTCGGAGGAACTGGTGGCCCGCACGGTCCCCACGGACCATCCACCGGCCTGGCGGGCGCTCGACGCGACGGTCCTGCACCACACCCTCCTCGACACGGTCTGGTCGGTCCCGGACGCGCCCGAGCACATCGCGTACATCCATGCCACGGACGCGGCCGTCGAACAGGCGGAGCGGCACGGCGGCACGGCGGTCCTGCTGCATCCGGTACGCGAGGAGGTCGTACGGGAACTGGCCCGCCAGGGTGTGACGATGCCCCGCAAGTCGACCTCGTTCGGCCCGAAACCGGCGACGGGGCTTGTCCTGCGCAGCCTCACCATCGGCTGAGGACGGTACGGAACCCGCACCGTCCCCACGCGGAGAAGGGCCGCACCCGGCTTCCCGGAGTGCGGCCCTTCTCGTTGTCAGTTCACTGACCGATCGCCTGGACCGGACGGCGGGCTGTCAGTCCCGGCCGTCGGCCGTACGGTCGTCGTCCGCGCTCCGGACCGGGCCGTCGGCCTGGGGCTCGTCGGCCTCGTCGGCCGCCTCGTCCTCGACGTCGACGAACTCGACACCTTCCAGCTCGGCGAGCCGGTCCGAGGCGTCCGTCGAGCCGTCCTTGTCGGACTCGATGGTCTTGGCGAACCACTCCCGCGCCTCGTCCTCGCGTCCCGCCGCCAGCAGCGCGTCGGCATACGCGTAGCGCAGCCGCGCGGTCCACGGCTGTACGGAGTTGGACGCCAGCTCCGGGCTCTGCAGCGTCACGATCGCCGCGTCGATCTGTCCCATGTCGCGGCGCGCGCCGGCGGCGACCAGACGCATCTCGACCTGTCCGGCCTTGTCGAGCTTCTGCACCTCGGGCTCTCCGGCCATCGCCATCGCCCGCTCGGGCCGGCCAAGACCGCGCTCGCAGTCGGCCATGACGGGCCAGAGGTCGACCGTGCCGGTCATCCGCTTCGTGGCACGGAATTCGGCGAGCGCCTCCGTGTACTTCTGCGTCGCGTACGCGGCGAACCCGGCCGCCTCACGCACAGCAGCGACACGGGAGGCCAGCCGGAGCGCGATACGCGAGTACTCGTACGCCTCGTCGGGGTCCTCGTCGATCAGCCGGGCCACCATCACCAGGTTCTTGGCGACGTCCTCGGCGAGAGTCTTCGGCAGGCTCATGAGCTCCTGCCGCACGTCCTTGTCGATCTCCTGGCCGGTGACGTCCTCCGGAATCGGCAGCCGCTTGACCGGCTCGCGGTCGCGGTCACGGTCGTCCCGCTGGAAACCGCCCCCGCGCTCGTCACGCTGGCCGCCCCGGTATCCACCGCGGTCCCGGTCGTCGCGCTGGCCACCGCGGAACCCACCACGGTCGCCGCCCCGATCGTCACGCCGGTCGTCGCGCCGGTCGCTGCCGCGGTCGTCGCGCCGGGCGTAGCCGCCACCGCTGCTGGGACGGTCGTCACGACGGAAACCGCCGCCACGCTCATCATCACGGCGCGGACCACTGGAGGAACGGTCGTCACGGCGCGGACCACCGAAGGAACGGTCGTCACGGCGCGGACCACTGGAAGAACGGTCGTCGCGGCCACCGCGGAACCCACCACGGTCGCCACCCCGGTCGTCGCGGCGCTCAAAACCACCACCGCTGGGACGCCCACCACGGCTGTCATCACGACGCTCACCACGGTTGTCGTCACGCCGGAACGAAGGACGGTCATCACGACGGGCAAACCCACCGCCACCACCACTGGGACGCCCACCCCGGTCGTCATCACGGCGCGGACCACCGGACGGCCGGTCATCACGGCCACCACGGAAACCGCCCCGATCGTCGCGCCGGTCGCTGCCGCGGTCGTCGCGCCGGGCGTAGCCGCCACCGCTGCTGGGACGGTCGTCACGACGGAAACCGCCGCCACGCTCATCATCACGGCGCGGACCACTGGAGGAACGGTCGTCACGGCGCGGACCACCGAAGGAACGGTCATCACGGCGCGGGGCACTGGAAGAACGGTCGTCGCGGCCACCGCGGAACCCACCACGGTCACCACCGGACGGACGGCCACCACGGTCGCCACCCCGGTCGTCACGGCGCTCAAAACCACCACCGCTGGGACGCCCACCGCGGCTGTCATCACGACGCTCACCACGGTTGCCGTCACGCCGGAACGAAGGACGGTCATCACGACGGGCAAACCCACCGCCACCACCACTGGGACGCCCACCCCGGTCGCCGCTGGACGGCCGGCCGCCGCGGTCGTCACGCTGGCCACCACGGAACCCACCGCCGCTGCTGGGACGCCCACCACGGTCGTCATCACGACGGGGACCACCGGACGGCCGGTCATCACGGCCACCACGGAAACCGCCACCGGCACCGGCCGGGCGCCCGCCGCGGTCGTCACGGCGCGGGCCGCTGGACGAACGGTCGTCACGACCACCCCGGAACCCACCACCAGTGCTACCGCCACGGTTGTCATCGCGACGGAAACCACCCCGGTCGTTGTCCCGGCTCGGGCCGCTGGATCGATTGTCACGACCACCGCGGAATCCGCCCTGGTCACCGCCGTCCCGGCGACGCGGCTCGCGCTCCGGTCGGTCGTCGGGAGAGTTGGTGGACATGGGTGGGGCTCCTGTCTTCGGGTACCGCAGTCATTCTCACGCAGTCGGCGATCCGACGCGCTTCGGGAAATAAAAAAAGGACCTTTGGTCCCAGCGTTGAACGCTGGGACCAAAGGTCCTTCAAAGATTGTTCGGCGGCGTCCTACTCTCCCACAGGGTCCCCCCTGCAGTACCATCGGCGCTGAAAGGCTTAGCTTCCGGGTTCGGAATGTAACCGGGCGTTTCCCTAACGCTATGACCACCGAAACCCTATTTGGGCTCTAGCGAACAAGCACACTCTTCAGTTAAGTAAGTGAAACAAGTTCCGCCGGCACGATAGTTCGTGGCCTGGGAACAACACAGTGGACGCGAGCAACTGAGGACAAGCCCTCGGCCTATTAGTACCAGTCAGCTCCACCCGTTACCGGGCTTCCACATCTGGCCTATCAACCCAGTCGTCTACTGGGAGCCTTAACCCCTCAAAGGGGGAGGGAATACTCATCTCGAAGCAGGCTTCCCGCTTAGATGCTTTCAGCGGTTATCCTTTCCGAACGTAGCCAACCAGCCATGCCCTTGGCAGGACAACTGGCACACCAGAGGTTCGTCCGTCCCGGTCCTCTCGTACTAGGGACAGCCCTTCTCAATATTCCTACGCGCGCAGAGGATAGGGACCGAACTGTCTCACGACGTTCTAAACCCAGCTCGCGTACCGCTTTAATGGGCGAACAGCCCAACCCTTGGGACCGACTCCAGCCCCAGGATGCGACGAGCCGACATCGAGGTGCCAAACCATCCCGTCGATATGGACTCTTGGGGAAGATCAGCCTGTTATCCCCGGGGTACCTTTTATCCGTTGAGCGACAGCGCTTCCACAAGCCACTGCCGGATCACTAGTCCCGACTTTCGTCCCTGCTCGACCCGTCGGTCTCACAGTCAAGCTCCCTTGTGCACTTACACTCAACACCTGATTGCCAACCAGGCTGAGGGAACCTTTGGGCGCCTCCGTTACTCTTTAGGAGGCAACCGCCCCAGTTAAACTACCCATCAGACACTGTCCCTGATCCGGATCACGGACCGAGGTTAGACATCCAGCACGACCAGAGTGGTATTTCAACGACGACTCCACAACCACTGGCGTGGCCGCTTCACAGTCTCCCACCTATCCTACACAAGCCGAACCGAACACCAATATCAAACTGTAGTAAAGGTCCCGGGGTCTTTCCGTCCTTCTGCGCGAAACGAGCATCTTTACTCGTAGTGCAATTTCACCGGGCCTATGGTTGAGACAGTCGAGAAGTCGTTACGCCATTCGTGCAGGTCGGAACTTACCCGACAAGGAATTTCGCTACCTTAGGATGGTTATAGTTACCACCGCCGTTTACTGGCGCTTAAGTTCTCAGCTTCGCCACACCGAAATGTGACTAACCGGTCCCCTTAACGTTCCAGCACCGGGCAGGCGTCAGTCCGTATACATCGCCTTACGGCTTCGCACGGACCTGTGTTTTTAGTAAACAGTCGCTTCTCGCTGGTCTCTGCGGCCACCCCCAGCTCACCAAGTAAATTGGATCACCAGAAATGGCCCCCCTTCTCCCGAAGTTACGGGGGCATTTTGCCGAGTTCCTTAACCATAGTTCACCCGAACGCCTCGGTATTCTCTACCTGACCACCTGAGTCGGTTTAGGGTACGGGCCGCCATGAAACTCGCTAGAGGCTTTTCTCGACAGCATAGGATCATCCACTTCACCACAATCGGCTCGGCATCAGGTCTCACCCACCATGTCATCCGGATTTACCTGGACAACGGGCTACACCCTTACCCCGGGACAACCACCGCCCGGGCTGGACTACCTTCCTGCGTCACCCCATCGCTTACCTACTACCACCTTGGTTCAGCGGCTCCACCACTCCCCTTTGCCCGAAGGCTCCAGGACGGCTTCACGGCCTTAGCATCAGAGGATTCAGTATTGGGCGTTTCAAAGCGGGTACCGGAATATCAACCGGTTGTCCATCGACTACGCCTGTCGGCCTCGCCTTAGGTCCCGACTTACCCTGGGCAGATCAGCTTGACCCAGGAACCCTTAGTCAATCGGCGCACACGTTTCTCACGTGTGTATCGCTACTCATGCCTGCATTCTCACTCGTGAACCGTCCACAACTCGCTTCCGCGGCTGCTTCACCCGGCACACGACGC